>CAYZKS010000228.1:0-5458 GCA_964478725.1 uncultured Anaerolineales bacterium | reverse complement strand
CGCAAGGAGCCGCACGATAGGCGCCAAACAGCGCAGCAGTACATCGCGGGCTGGTCCGAGGAAGCGCCGTTCCAGTGCAGAGTACGAGTCCGGCTTCTGCATCCCATGTGTATTATGTCGTATCATAGCCTACTTGAACGACTGCCAGCGCGTTATTATGTAGGAAGTGAGGCGCGCTCGCCCAGTACGATTTGGCGCAGATTGGCCCAACCAAACAAAGCCTGGGCTACTGCAGGGGAAGCCCAGCCAGCTTCAGAGTCACAGGCCCCTGGCTGCCCAAACCGCCCGTGCGATCAATCAAACGCAGGGCCTGTACCTGCTCCCAGCCATCCGCGGCTTGAATCCGGCCGGGGAACTGCAAGGCCTGCCATGCGTTTGGCAAGAGCGTGTGCACACGTTCATGCTGCTGACCTTCATTGCCTACCAGCACCAAAGCCAGGTGCAGCACTCGCGTTGCCTTGGCCTGCAGCTGCAACCCGCGTTCGCCCAACACACCCGACCCATCCTCGCCGAATTCGATCGCATAGTCACGGCCCGGGATGATGGTGTACTGCACGATCAAGGCCGTCTCGCCCGCTGGTCCGGCCCCGGCTTCAAGGCGCATCTGCACGCCCGGCTGCTGCGCGCGCCAACCACCCACTTCGGGTTCACCCTTGGCGCAGGCAGCAAAGCAAACCATGGCCATGCCCGCTGCCAGGCACGCCCCTGCTCGCCAGCACCTACGACGCATTTCTAACCCGCTGAGTGAAGGCGATTAGGTCCTGCAGCTTTCGCGCTGCTCTACCTGAGTCAATCGCCTCCTGCGCCAGAGCTACACCCTCGCGCAGGTTGCGCGCGATCTTGCCCACCACCAGCATGGCAGAGGCATTGAGCACCACGATCTCCCGCCTGGGGCCATTTCTGCCCGCAAGGATCCCACTGGTTATGTCGCTGTTGATCTCGCGCGTTCCTCCAGCCACATCGGATAGCCTTGCGGGACCCAGACCCAAGTCGCTCGGCGACAAGAAGAACGTCGAGACCACACCATCTTCATCCAGCCGGCTGACCTTGTTCACGCCCGTAGTAGACAGCTCGTCCATGGCGTCCGCGCCATACACCACAAACGACTGGCGGATGCCCAGGGCCCGCTGGGTATACGCCACAGGCTCCGTGAGCACGCCAGAGTAGACGCCAGCCACCTGAGCCGCTGCGCCTGCGGGATTGATCAGGGGGTCCAGAACATTCAGAACAGTGCGCACGCCTAGCCCTCGCATGGCGCCAAGGGCCCACTGCAGCCCGGGGTGAAGCAAC
Source organism: uncultured Anaerolineales bacterium (assembly GCA_964478725.1). Lineage (GTDB taxonomy): Bacteria > Chloroflexota > Anaerolineae > UBA2200 > UBA2200 > CAYZKS01. The sequence continues at coordinate 4,168 of CAYZKS010000228.1, read as the reverse complement.
GGGGCAAACAGAAAACCGATCCCCACCTCGTCAATGCACTGAGCCATCTGCTCAGGCGTCAGCTCCAGGTTGACCCCAAGCGCCTCCAACAGATCCGCGCTACCACATTGGCTGGACACGGATCGATTGCCGTGTTTCGCTATGGCAAGACCAGCCCCAGCAGCCACCAGGGCTGCCGTCGTGGAGATATTGAAAGTGCCGGCGCGATCATCACCCGTCCCGCAGATGTCCACGAGGTCCTTGCGCCGAGGCGTGACGCGTGTCACGCCCTGTGAAATGGCTTTCGCGCAGCCGATCAGCTCCTCAACCGTCTCCCCTTTCATGCGCAGCGCAATCAAGAACGCCGCTACCTGCGCTTCAGTAGCCTGTTTGGCGGTGATCTCCATCATCGCCGCCTGGGCCTGCTGCTCGCTTAGCGGCTCGCTCTGTGTCAAGGTAGCCAGGGCTTCTCTCAGGGCACCCATCACCAACTCTCCCGTGGTAGATTCTTCTAGCTTGCTTGAACTGTCTCGTCGCGTTCCGTAACCGTTGGCGTTTCGTCAGCCGGCACCTGCGTTGCCTCGCTGAGTGAACGCCTCTCGTCAAGTCTGGTACCGCAGTAGGCGCAGAAAGCCGCGTCTCTCGCATTCAGGCGCCCGCAAGTACTGCAGGTTGGCCGCTTTCGAGGCCTGGGAAAGCCGGGCAGCCGCACCTTGGAGCTCTTTTGAGCAGCTCGTCTCCCCCTGGCAGGCTGGCCAGGCAGCGCATCGTGCGCCTTCGCGACCAGCGCACGCGCTCTACGACGCGCCTCAGCGGCAGCACCCCGGCACAAGTCACCAAGCGCGCGCTGTGAAAGCTCATGTCCGGTGTCGCACCAGGCCTGAATGGCTCGTCCGGTGACCGTGGTGCCGGCGTGCACCAGGGCAACCTTGGACTCCAGGCCCCAGATTGGGATCAGGCCTTGCACCGCATGCGCCGCCTGCTGCCACCAGCGTCCGGCCGCCAGGGCCAGGTTCGATGCCTCGTGGCTTGCCTGCCAGTCCAAAGGCAGGCCATAGGCCAGACCCAGCCTGTATTGCAGCGAGGCCAGGCTAAGACCCAGGGCATCCAAGTCAGACTCGTGCAGCGGCATGCGCAGCAGCGGCACTGCTTCCAGTAGGCCGCTGGCAGAGGCCTGCGTGGCGTTGCTCAGCGCCGCCTGCTCGATCCATTTGTCGGCCACCAACCCGCGGAACAGCGGAAGATGCCGGGCCAAAGGAAGAGGGTGTTCAGGTAGGGCTTCCAGAATCGCGGGCCCCAGTTGCTCCTGCACGGTCTCCGGGTGCACCGCGCACACGGGCAGGATTGCTGCACCTCGCCAGCGCGCCTGCCCGCGAATCAATCGAGTTTCGCTGGCCACAAGGTCCATCTTGCTGTAGCATACCAGCACAGGCTTGCCCAAGAAGGAGAGGTACTCCGCAGCAGCTACTTCGGTCGCATAGTCGCCTTTGGTCGCATCCAACAAGAGCACAAGCAATACAGCCGCATCCAGGCCAGCGACATCTTCGGCGGCCAATGGAAGCTGGTACTCAGGAAGGTACTGTACCCAGTCCTGATCCCCGCCCTCACCCGGCGCCCGGTCAGCTAGAGCGCACGCCAAGGTAGTTTTGCCACTGCCGGGAGTCCCGATCAGGGCCAGACGGACACGCCTGTCCGCCTCGGCACGCAGGCCTTCAACGTCAAGTCGTGTCAGTGCCCTGAACACGCAGTCGCTGATCTGGTCCCACTCAGCCATGCCGTGTCTCTCCCTTCCGCCGCCGATGATTGTAGCTCAGCAGCCAGGTCTTGTCAATAGGTCCTGCGATGCTATAATCCGGGACGATCTCGCGTCAGGCGGGGCGAGTTCGTTGCCTTGATGTGGAAGCACATAGGGGGGTGACATGTGACGCTGAGAATCCGGCAAGCGGCTGCCGACGATGCTTGCGCGCTGGCATCGCTCGCCACACAGCTCGGTTATCCATCCAACGCCGCCCAGGCCAGGCAACGGCTCCAGCGCCTGCCGCCAGGGGCCGCCATCGTTCTCGTCGCAGAGGACGAAGGAGCAGTAGTTGGCTGGATCCATGCATGCGCGCACGCTTCGCTGCTACTCGATGAGACAGCAGAAATCATGGGACTGATCGTAGACCAGCAGCATCGCGGAGTTGGCATCGGCCAGGCGCTCCTGGCTGCAGTTGAGTCGTGGGCCGGAAGCAACGGATACCTGACGCTCTCAGTGCGGACCAACATCGTGCGCCAGAGAGCCCACAAGTTCTACTACCAGAATGGCTTTCAGCGCATGAAGACGTCTCTGACGCTCACCAAGCAGCTCGGCCGGTAGGCGCTCCCCTGCCCCGAACGGGCAGGCAAGCTGTGCTAGGCATTCTGACTCACAGCCGATGGTGCCCCAGATTCGTACTCCTCTGCATCCATCTCCGTGAGCTCACCAGTGACAGTGAACACTACCCTTTCACAGATATTGCCCACGCGATCCGCGGCGCGCTCCAAGTTATGAGCGACCCACAGTAACTGAGTGGATTGGTTGATTGTATGCGGATCGGAGATGATGTAGGTCAGGAGCTCTCGATAGACCTGGTCGTACAGCGCATCGACCTCGTTGTCTTCCCTGGGGACGGCGCGAGCCAACTCCACGTCTCTGCGCACGAAAGCATCCAGCGCGCGGCGCAGCATATCCACGACCTTGTCTGCCATGCGTGGGATGTCAATCAGCGGCTTCATCAACGGCTCTTCGCCGATCATCTGGGTAATCTTGGCTATGCCTTTGGCATAGTCCCCCATGCGCTCCAGCTCCGTGGCGATCTCCAGGATCGCTGCCAACGTACGCAGGTCGCTGGCGAGGGGCTGCTGCGTGGCAATCAGGGCCAGCGTGTCCGACTCGATGGTGAAGCGTTTCTCATTGATCACCCGGTCGTTTGCGATCAACGCGCTGGCGCCTTTGAGGTCCTGGCGCTTCAGGATCTCCACAGACTGAATCAAGGCTTTCTCGACCATGCTGCCCAGAACCAGCACATCGTCCTGGAGCCGCCGCAGATCCCGGGCAAACGTTTCACGTACCATCTTGTCTTCTCCTGTCAAGGGACTCTTTGCCACGAAAACGTGCTCCAGTCAGCCCCGTGTCAAGGCCACACCAGTATACCAGACTCGTGCATGCCCACCAAACTCCGGAAGCGACCAGGGTCGGCAGCCACTTTTTCCTGTGACCTGAGCAGAGAGCCGGCCTATCCAAAACGCCCCGTGATATAGTCTTCCGTACGCTTGTCCTTGGGATTGGTGAATAGCTCCCGGGTTGCTCCGTACTCCACAAGATAGCCAGCTCGATCGTTGTCCATCATCAGGAACGCCGTATAGTCAGACACGCGCGCCGCCTGCTGCATGTTGTGAGTCACGACCAGAATGGTGTACTCACGCGCCAGCTCACGCATCAGATCTTCGATCTTGAGAGTGGCGATGGGATCCAGAGCCGATGCAGGCTCATCCATAAGCACCACCTCAGGCTGAATGGCGATGGCTCGGGCGATGCACAGGCGTTGTTGCTGTCCGCCCGACAACTCCAGCGCACTCTGCTGCAACTTGTCCTTGACTTCCTCCCACAGCGCGGCCTGTCGCAAGGACTGTTCCACAAGGTCATCCATGTAACCCCTGAAGCCGTTGATACGAGCAGCCCATGCCACGTTCTCGTAGATGGTCTTGGGGAAGGGATTCGGCTTCTGGAACACCATACCGATGCGGCGACGCACCTCAACCGGGTCCACCGAAGGCCCGTAGATGTCCTGACCGCGGAACAGCACCTGCCCCTCGATTCGGGCACTGGGCACGAGGTCGTTCAGGCGATTGAATACCCTCAGCAGGGTGCTCTTACCGCAACCAGACGGTCCAATCAGAGCCGTGACTTGGCGCGACTCCACCCCGAGGTCGACCTGCTTGATAGCGCGAAAACTGCCGTAGAATACCTGCACTCCACGAGCTTCGATGGCGTACCTGTTGGCGGACGCGACAGCCAGGCTGGATTCCTGAGACAACGCAAGAGTCATACGACCGACCTCCTGCCATAGCGATTTCGCATCACGATTGCCGCGGCGTTGAGCGTCAGAAGCAGTATGAGCAGCACCAGGATGGCCGCAGAAGCCGCATTCCGGAACTGTTCCTGAGGGCG
>CAYZKS010000227.1:2705-5553 GCA_964478725.1 uncultured Anaerolineales bacterium | reverse complement strand
TCGGCTGGCTCGTCTGCTGGCTCATTGACTACCTGGTCTGCCGTCCGCGCCGGATGGCGGCAGAGGCGCTTCTCAATGCCAAGTTGCAGCGTTGCGACGAGGACTGCGCTGCACTCAGAGCGCAGCTCGCCGACTACAAAGATCTGCAAGTACGCCTGGATGGTGCCAACGTAGAACTCGATTCGCTGAGGACGCGGCTCAGCGGCATGAAAGACCTACAGGTGAACCTGGAGGGCGCTAACGCCGAGATCGGCGCGCTGAAGGCCCAGGTCGGCGGCATGAAGGATTTGCAGGTGCACCTGGATAGCGCCAACGCTGAAATCGGCACACTGAAGACTGAAGTCGCGGCGATGAAGGAGCTGCAAGTTCGCCTGGATGCCGCCGACAACAAGGCCGCAGGACTTCAGGCGCAGGTCGACGGCATCAAGGGTCTACAATTGCGGCTGGATGGAGCAAATGCCGAGCTCGACTCGTTGAGGGCGCAGGTCAGCAGCATGAAAGACCTGCAGCTACGCCTCGATGGCGCTAACGCCGAGATTGGCACACTGAAGGCCCAACTCGCCGCGATGAAGGAGCTGCAAGTACGCCTGGATGCCGCCGACAACAAGGCGGCAGGACTGCAGACGCAGCTCGACGGCATGAAGGGTGTACAGGTGCGGCTGGATGGCGCAAATCTCGAGCTCGACACGCTGAGGACGCAGGTTGGTGGCATGAAGGACCTGCAGATACGCCTGGATGCCGCCAACGCCGAGATTGGCGTACTGAGGAGCCAAGTTGCTGCAATGAAAGACTTGCAGATGCACCTGGATGGCGCCAACGCCGAGATTGGCACGCTGAAGGTGCAGGTCGCCACCATGAAGGACCTACAAGCGCGCCTGGACGCCGCCAACGCTGAGGTCGGCACGCTGAAAGCCCAGGCAGACGGGATGAAGGACCTGCAAGTACGCTTGGACAGCGCCAACTTTGAGCTGGACTCGCTGAGGGCCCAGGTGGTCGGCATGAGGGGTGCTCAGGTTCCACTGACTGCTCCGGTGGCGCAGCCGCCCGAACCGGACGACCTGATGCGCATCGAAGGCATCGGCCCCAAGATCAACGCACTGCTCAACGAGAATGGCGTCTACACCTTTGCGCAGCTGGCGAAGACAGATGTGGAGCGCCTGCGTTCCATCCTCAGCTCGGGCGGGCCCCGCCTCCGCCTGGCCGATCCGCAGACGTGGCCGGAGCAGGCGCTGTTGGCGCGAGACGGCAACTGGGATGCGCTCCAAGCACTGCAGGAGACTCTGAAGGGCGGGCGTGTGGTCTAGCTGAGCCGCACACACTGAAGGAAGGGATGGACCACAATGAACCAGTCGCATGAACGCTTCTGCCGGCTCTACAGACCGATTGGCGCGCTGCTGCTGTTACTGGCGGTTCTCTTGCTCGTCTTGCGCTCCTGCGGTGCGCAGAAGCCGGCAACCGTCGTTTCGACGCCTCAGGCTACCAGCACCGTCCTTCCGGCAGTGGCGCCGACATCGGCAGCGCCAACCGCGGTCCCGACGATGGCGCCGACATTGGCACTGCCAACCGCGGTCCCGACGACGGCGCCGACATTGGCAGCGCCAACCGCGATCGCGATTGCGTTGCCAATCATGAGCTTGCCTCAGGCGTCCGACTATGCTGCAGATGGGGTGAAGCTGAGCGGTACGGGCCAGCCTGGGACGACGGTGGAAGTGTGGGATGGCACAACCAAGGTAGGAACGGCAGTGGTGGGTGCGGATGGGGCCTGGAGCCTGCTGGGCAAGCTGGCTGAAGGCGTGCACAAGCTGGTCGTCCGCACCGTAGATGCGGCGGGCAAGATCCTTAACGAGCTGCCTGCAGTTGACGTCACGGTGCCCAAGGCGATCGCTTTGCCGACGCTGAACGCGCCTGCGGCGGCCGACCGTACGGAGGATGGGGTCAAGCTAAGTGGCACAGGCGAGCCCGGGGCCACGGTGGAGATCTGGGACGGCGCAACCAAGGTGGGGACGGCAGTGGTGGGCGCGGACGGGATCTGGAGCCTGTTCTGCAAACTGGGTGAAGGCACCTACAGGCTGATCGTTCGTACGGCGGATGCGGCAGGTAACACGCTGAACAAGTCAGCCACGCTTGAAGTTGCCGTGCCCGGGGCGCAGGAGACAACCACTACCGAAGAGCTGGCGGCATCGGGCCAGGCTTACATCGTCCAGTCGGGCGACTGGCTGATGATGTTGGCCAGAAGGTTCTACGGCGATCCAAGCCTCTATACGCAGATTCTCAACGGGACCAACGCCATGGCAGCGACGGATCCCAGTTTCGCCACGATCACAGACCCGAACCTCATCTGGGCCGGGCAGAAACTGTGGATCCCGGCCAAGCCGGTCAATCCCTGAGCGCGAGAAGCAGATTGGGTCCAGCGTGTCGGCGATCGCGACGATCGCCGACACGCTGCTGTGGGCGCCGGCTCGCTCTCGATGAGGGATTTGGATGTCCATCCCTGTCCCAGCCACGGTTCACCGCCACCCCACTCCCATTAGAGCAAACAAGGAGGAGGCAGTCTGAGCGGCATGCACAGGCAAGAAGAACTCGCTGAGCTCGGCGCAAGCTATGGCGCTCCCTTGCTTCGGCGCTGCAAACGCGATGTGGGTGAGGCCGTCTTCCGCTTCTGGGCGGACAGATCCAAGAAGCGTTTCGGCGAGGTCGTGCTTTTCATCCTGCGCGCCAACGGGAGGCTGCTATTGCACTCCAAAGCCTTCTACCCCGAGCAGGTGTTCCGCGTGCCTTCCGGCACACTGCTGGAGGGAGAGCCGCTTCTGGAGGCAGTCAGCCGTGAGACACTGGAGGAGACAGGGCT
>CAYZKS010000227.1:0-2605 GCA_964478725.1 uncultured Anaerolineales bacterium | reverse complement strand
GACTTTGGCAAGACTGAGCCGCAGTTTGGCAGCCAGACGCCGCTCTATTTCAGCTTCGAGTCTCGCGCGAATCGGGATCCTCTGGTCATCGAGGCTTTGCTTTGGCTCAACCCGATCTTTCCCACCGCCCAGCAGAGTGCGTGGCGACTACAACTGCCTTGCTTCCTGCTGCGTACCAACGCCGATACGCATCGCATCATCCGCGAAAACCTGCACCGCTCCCCGATCGCAGGAGGGTTCATCGAGGGCTCCGGTCCGCGCTATTGCCCCTCCATCGAGGAAAAGGTGTTGCGTTTTCCCGACAAGTCGGAACATCAGCTCTTCCTCGAGCCAGAGGGCTTTGCCACGGGCGAGGTATATGTACAGGGTTGCTTCACAGGGATGCCCGAGGAGGTGCAGGCACAGATGCTGCACAGCATTCCAGCGTTGGCTGATGCGCGCATCATGCGTTCCGGGTACGCCATCGAGTACGACTTTGTGCCTCCATCGCAGATTTCGGCTTCGCTGGAGACCAAGCGCTTCGGCGGATTGTTCCATGCGGGGCAGATCAACGGCACCTCAGGCTACGAAGAGGCGGCGGCGCAGGGGTTGTTGGCGGGCATCAACGCTGCCCGACAAGTGCAGGGGCGAGAGCCATTGGTGCTGCGCCGCGACCAGGCCTACATCGGCGTGCTTGTGGATGACATCGTGACCAAAGAGGTCACAGAGCCCTACCGGCTTCTGACATCGCGAGCTGAGTACCGGTTGTTGCTACGCAATGACAACGCAGACCTGCGACTCAGTTCACTCGGCCATGATCTGGGGCTGGTTGGCGCAGAAAGACACGCACAGGTAGAGCGCAAGCGACAGCAGGCAGCACAGGAGCTGCAGCGCCTTGCTGGCACATGGCTGCCTCCTTCAGCGATGGTGAACACCATACTGGAGCGCTTTGGGTTCGAGCCCCTGACCGGAGATGCCAGTGCTCTCCAGCTCTTGCGCCGGCCGCGCGCCAGCTACGAAATGATCGCGGCGCTCGCTCCCAGTCCTGAGGAGCTCTCTGCAGAGGCCGTCGAGCAAGTCGTGACAGAGGCCAGGTACGCCGGATACATCGAAAGGCAAAAGCAAGACGTGGAGCGCCAGCGACGCCTGGAGGAGTGGCCCATCCCGATCAGTCTGGACTATGGCGCACTGCCTGGCCTTCGAGCCGAGGCCGTAGAGAGGCTGACACGATTTCGGCCGGTCAACGTAGGGCAAGCAGCGCGCATTGAAGGCGTAAGCCCTGCTGACATTTCGGTGTTGCTCGTACACCTGCGGCGGGCGGGCCCGGCTTTCGAGTGCTCCTAGTCCCTGCCGTTTTCAAACACGGCGGGAAAGAACGTGTCAAAGGCCAGGCGGGCATAGAACACGTCTCGGTTGTCCCCTTCCGCCCGCTGAACCCACACGGCATGCAGTTTCATGCCGCTGTCCAGGGCGAGCTGCACGTCCGACATCCCGGCTGGATCGCTTGCCACCACGCTGATCGGCGACTCCTCAAAGCCACTGGGCAGGCGCTGGCGGTACAGAACACTCGCGCCGTCGTCCCATCCCGAATACAACATTTCAGGCGTTCCCGCTGAGACACAAGGCAGGTAAGCGTCGACCTCTGCAGCGGAGACCATCTCGGGCTGCGACCACGAGCCGGAATCACCCGCGGCATAGCAGATGGTGTGGTGGCCGCTCACTCTCTCCTGCCACACGACGTGCACGCGGCCGCTGGCATCCGTCGCCACGTCGGGGATTGTCGACGGTTCGCTCTGCGTGTCAGACAGATCCTCCGGGAGCGTCCACATGTCTGAGCTCTGCTGGCTGTGATAGATGTCGTATGGCGAGGTAGGAGTGTCCCGGTCCTGCCACACCACATGCACCGTACCATCAGGGCTGACGGCAACCGCCGGGGATCCTCCCAGGGCATTGGGGATGGGCGCGTTGATCCAGTACCTCCCATCCCACCAGGCATGGTAGATGACATTGTAGCCCGGTGTGTTGTCCGCCCACACCACATGCAGCGTGCCATCAGCCGCGATAGCCAAACCGGGCGCAGAGGAGACCCCGCTCGTATTGGAGACGTTGCGAGGTAGAGTCCAGACCGTCCCATTCCAGCGACAGTGGTAGATCTCATAGTTGTCGCCAAACTCGTTGACCAGAATGAGGTGCAGCGTTCCCGCCGCATCGATGGCGATTGCGGGCTGCTCTCCTGTGGCCACGCTGCGTACTCTCGACCAAGCGGACTGGTCCCAGAAGCGGTGCTGGATCCGACCGTTCTCTTCCCAAACGACGTGGATCTGGTCTGCCGATACTGCCAGGTCCGGGAAGCGTGAGTCGGCCGGAGACTCGGAGACATTGACGGGCGGAGGGCGGCCAAACAGACAGGCAGTCTCCGCAAGCCCGCGCACAGGGGAGACCTCGGCCTTGACGCCACTGCTCTGTGACAGCCGGGTGCATGCTGGTGAAGAGAGAGCATTCGCAGTGGCTGAGATACGCGCGGTGCCTCGCAGCGTCAACGACGGCAACAGGCCGTACGCCAGGGCAATTGACAGCAGAAGCCCTAATCGACAAAGGCTCGTCTTCAAGTGGTTCTCCGGGGCCT
>CAYZKS010000226.1:0-5609 GCA_964478725.1 uncultured Anaerolineales bacterium | reverse complement strand
CTCGCGCATCATCTCATCGTCAATGTGCAGCCGGCCACCGGTGTCCAGCAGGACGGGGTCGTAGCCGCCCTTGGACGCGCGTGTGACGGCGTTGGCGCAAATGCGCGGTGGAGGCAACTTGTCACCCTCGCTATGCACCGCGATGTCCAGCTGCTTGCCGAGTGTCTCGAGTTGCGTGATGGCCGCCGGCCGGCGCGTGTCCGCTGCTACCAGCAGCGGGCGCTGCCCCGATTTGCGCAGCCTGAGCGCCAGCTTGGCAGCGGTGGTGGTCTTTCCGGAACCTTGCAGGCCAGCAAGCATGATCACGTGAGGTGGAGCGCCGGAAAGGTTCAGCGGCCGCGCTGCGCCCAGCGTGTTGATAAGCTCCTCGTTGACGATCTTGATCACCATCTGCGCCGGCGTAAGGCTCTTCATCACGTCCGCGCCGATGGCGCGTTCACGCACACGCGCCACAAACTCCTTGACGACGCGGAAGTTGACGTCGGCTTCGAGCAGGGCCAGACGGACCTCGCGCAAGGCCGCATCCACGTCGGCCTCGGACAGGCGGCCCTTGCCGGAGAGCTGTTTGAAGATGGATTGGAGACGAGCGGTCAGGCTTTCGAACACGATGGCCAACCGTTGGCAGTTGTCAGTTGGCCGTTGGCAGTGATCGGCTGTGCTGCATACCTGCTGCAAACGGCCTATGCGGGCAGATTGTAGCGGAGAATGGGGGTTCGGTCAAAGAATCGGTCACCTGCATTTGCCAAAACTGCGAAGGTAGGCTATATTGTGGGTGTTCGGGGCGTAGCGCAGCCCGGTAGCGCACTTGAATGGGGTTCAAGTGGTCGACGGTTCAAATCCGTCCGCCCCGACCACGCATAGCCAGAGGCTGAGAGGTGGCCTCTGGTTTTGCTTTGTGAGACCTAGTTGCCTCCCGAGAGCATTCCTCGGCATCCTGCCACTCAATGTACACGTTTCAGACACCAGGCCGCGCCGAATCTCCGCTATGATTGAAGCGTCATGATGGTTGAATGACGCGTCGGGCGAGCGTGCGACGCGTCCTGGCGCCGGTTTCCCGCTGCGGTCCAGGGGAGCGCCGGCAGCACAGATGGAGGGTACGAACATGCGGACCTCGAGGTGGCTGAGAGTTGTCTGCGTTTTGGCGATGCTGTTGGCTGCAGCTTCCCTGCTGGGGCGCGCGGCAGGCTCCGAAGTGAGCCACGACCCGCTGAACCCTGTGGTGTTGAGCGTCAGCCAAACCCTGGACTTTCAACTGGTGGGCAGTCGCGCGGGCGCCTTTGCCTACTACAAGATTGACTACCCGGGCGATGGACGTGTGGTGTCATTCGAGATCGACTGCGCCCCAGGGGATCCGGGTGTGATGCCCGCAGTGGGCATCAACGTGTATGGCCCAAACGGATACCGCATCGCGTCAGCGAAGCCGGTGCCAGGCCACACCAACCGCAAGCTGTTCATGTGGTCTGATCGCACTCCACTTGCCTGGTTGGTTCAGGTCTACAATTACCTGGACGGCGTGCCGGTCAACTTTCACATGGTCTTTGGCGGCTTGCCGCCTGTGGAGCCAACGCTGACGCGCGAGCCCGTGATGCAGCCGGCCGAGGCCAAGCCTCTTTCCATCGGCTCCGGCAGCCTGCTGGGGAACACCGCCGGGACGTATGCCTTCTACAAGCTGCAGCTTCAGGCTGGGCAGGAGATGGGGCTGCACCTGTTCTGCAGCCCGGACAACGAGTACGTGACCAGGGGCTTTGGCGCCAACGTGTGGGGCCCGGACGGCAAGCAGTACGTCACAGACGGCCACCACGACATGCGCTTTGTGGCCGGAGCGGGCGGCGAGTACCTGATCCAGATCTACAACTATCTGCATGCGGTCAACGTGATGTACGTGCTGACGCACGACTGAGGGGCGATCGGGGCGGGTTGGACAAGAGTGCCCGGCACCTGGCAAATGCCAAGTGCCGGGCACCATTTTCCGCAGTGCGGCATTCCAGTATCGGCTAGGGAGTGCTTGTAGAGCCTTCTGCCCCCCGAATCCTCTGTCCTAACTTCTGCAACTCCTCTAGCTCTGCCCTCCCATGTCTCCAGATCGGCACCAGCCCATCGTCCCACCAGCGTGGGATGATGTGGACGTGGTAGTGGAAGACGCTCTGGAAGGCGGCGCGGCGGTTGGCCTGGATGAGGTTGATGCCATCGGGATGCAGGGCGGCCTCGATCGCTTGGGCGACGCGTTGCACGCTGCGCATGACGTGCAGGGCGTCCTCCGTGGGGACGCTGAGCAGGTCGCGTGCGTGGCGCTTGGGGATGACGAGGGTGTGTCCCTGCGTAGCGGGGTGGATGTCCAGGAAGGCCAGGGTATGCTCGTCTTCGTAGACGGCCACGGCGGGCGCGCGGCCCGCCACGATGGCGCAGAACACGCAGGTGTCCGGGGAGCCGGCCACGTTGTCCATCGGCGTTGCTTGCCTCCTGGGACAGAATCCTAACACGGGAATGACAGAATGGCAAACGATGAATGAGGATGTGTTGCCCCCTCACCCTGGCCCTTGTACAGCTTGATTGCGGGATGATAGGTGTAAGAGGACGGCAGGGCGACTGATGACGCTGCTGTGGGTGTTCTGACAGGGGGCAATTTCGCGCAGTGATCCATGTGAACGCGCACCTGAAATGGGGCAGGCGAGCCAGGATGGAGATGAATCGGAAGAACTCGCCCAAGATCCTGTTCACAGAATGCGAAACGTGTGGTATACTGGGCTTGGCATGATTGGTTCTGCTTTCGTTCTTCGATCACAAGTTCTCGACTGGAGGTGAGAGATGAAGCGGCCAGCATCCTCGAAAGCAGTCTGGACAGGCGTGATTCTAGCGCTGGCCTTGATGGCCCAGTTCTCCATGGTGAATGGGCTTGCCAGCACAGCACAGGCACAGGACCAGGGTTACTGGGTCTTGACGGACAGAGAGGCGGTGCCGCGCGTATACCCTCCAGCGGACTGCTATGGCCACGACACTCAGATAAGCGATGGATCGTCGTCCCTCACGATTATCAACAAGCACCTACCGCAATGCTTCGGCAACAAGCAACTGCCCCCCTGGAAGTCAGCCATCACCTGGACCCGACCGCCTGAGAAGTTGGTCCCCGGTCAGGCGGTAACCCTGGAAGCGACCGCGGCGCGTCTTTCCTATGCACCTACTTTGAATCAATTCGACCAGATTGGGGTTCAGTTGGCTCGGGCGGATGGCAGCCACTACCTGTACATTATCAAAATCTTTGGCGTCTCAGGACAGACGGCTGGATCCGTGACGAACCGAGGGGAGTTCGAGGTGCCCGCAGTCCGTTCAATATCCAGGGCTGGACAGTCGGGCATCAAAATCATGGTCACGACGGGCGCTGGTCAGTACATCTATGTGTATGAGTGGGTGGACGAGGGCGCGAGCAACCAGCCGCCCTCAGTAACCCTGACGTATCAACCTCAGAAGCCCACGACTGAAGGCACTATTGTGCTGGCTGCCAAAGCGACAGACCCTGATGGCGATGCCATCACGTATGAGTGGGAGCAGAACGGGGTCAAGATGCCCTGGACTGGGGATAGGGTGGAGTGGCCCAATCCAACTGTAGGAGAGCACACGATTGTGGTCAGGGTGTCGGACGGCAAGGGCGGCACGGCGCAGGCTCAACTGACCGTGACAGTTTCGGCTCCCATAGAGGCGGACAATCGCTCGCCCACTGTGAAGCTCAGGTTTTCGCCGGACCCTCCCATCTTCGGAGATCCAGTAACCCTTGAAGCCGAAGCCTCAGACCCTGATGGCGACGGCTTGAGCTACGCATGGACTCACAACGGTGAGGACCTGACCGGGACGGGGGTTGTGGTGCAGTTGACCGGCCTGGTGCCCGGGGAACACCGGATTGTCGTGACTGTCTCCGATGGGAGAGGGGGGACCGCGGAAGCCACAGCCATCTTGGAAATGGAGTGTCCTTACCAGATTCGGATAACACAGGTTGGTGATCTTAGGTATCCATTGCAGTTCAAGTTGGAATTGGTGACTCCGGTCTCCGGTTCGGCCGCGGGGCAGAGCGCCGAGTTTGTTGGCGTCGCGAATGCCGGACTTGTGGTTCACATCTACAACATCTCTGACAACGCTTACAAACTAAAGGACACGTTCTACTCTACCAGCCTGCCAAGCATCCCTCAAGATGTGACCGCGAGTCCCCTCATCGTCAAGACCGACAAAGACGGCCAGGTCATTTTGACCTTCGAACCCGACTTTAACAAGATCACTGACAACCGGCGCTGGGGCGTGCACCTTCCATCGGCCGACACTCCACTACAGATCCCGATTCGGGTTGAACATGTCATAGAGGCAGCGGGCCAAGGAGAGCACATCATCTCCAAAGCGATGACAGCCGAATTGAGCCACATGGCTCTGATCGCCAATGTGGTTGTCAAGGAGCCGGACATCTGCAACCCTTCCATCAAGAGGATTCCTGGAGAGCCTTGCCGCCAAGGTACGAACTACTACCTTGACGGCTCAGTGTATTCCCTGTTCCGGTATCACGACAACTACGCCCAGGAAGAATGGGGGCAAGGGCGCTCTAGGGTTATGGTTGCAAGGCAAGTGGACGAATGGATTGTGGCTCCTGGAAAAGTCGGCGGAGTGCCTGCGGATACTCACATGAAGCTTGGGTTCGGTGATGTTATCTGGGTTGATGCTAGGCTACTGACCAAGCAGGGTATCTCCGAGTGGGAACGGCCTGTCGATCCTCCGACGGGGGTGCCACTGTCCACCGGGTATGTTGAGGTCTATCTGGTATTCCTGGACGGACCGATAGGAAGCGTACGGGTCATGGAAGCGTTGGATAAGTTCTCCCAGAAGGGCACTCACGCAATCAAGATAGGCGGCTCTGCTGACGCCATGGGGTTCATCCACGAAGGCGATGTATTTGTGTACTGGCTATCGAGGCAAGTTGCTGATGACATGATTGCCTGGGCACTGAAGCTGTGGAAGTACACGACCCCTGTGGGCAAAGCATATGCCGTCTACAGTGGGATCAGCACTGTCGTGGGCGTGTACCAGAGCTGGAATGTCATCACTGGACAGATCAGGTATATCCGGCTCAACTCCTCGCTCGTACTGGAGACAGGCGATGATGGGCTGACACGGGTTGTGGTCGTGGAGGGGAACCCAGGCATTCTCACTTTGGAGACTGGGCTGGATGGCGTGACCATACCAACTGGTAGAATGGCCGTGATCTCTGAGAGTGGCTCCATCGCAGTACACGATACGGATCCGGAGCTCACACAACGCGCCAAGGAGATGCTGGCGGATCTCGAGACGGCGGCGGCAAACCTCACCGGCGACGCGGATGTCGGAGAATTGTCGACAGATCGCGCTGGACCGCGTGCGCTACCCTCTTGGGTCGTAATAGCGCTGATAGGGTTGGCTGCGGTGCTGCTATTGGGGGGTGTCGTGGTTGTGAGCATGCGTCGCAAGCGTAGGTAGCGCGCGGTCGGCTTCGGCACGCGGAACTGCCAGAGCAGGGGCGAAGCATAACGTAGCCTTCGGCACGTCGATTCCCACAAACGCACCTGCGAGTTCCATGCCTCCTCCCTTCAGCCTTTGCC
>CAYZKS010000225.1:0-5633 GCA_964478725.1 uncultured Anaerolineales bacterium | reverse complement strand
ACAGCGCCATGCCGCACCAGGGCATGGCGGTGTGTTCTTTTTCGGCCAAGCGTGCATATCTTTGGGAGTCACGTCCGTTTGAGGAAGGAGTGAGCCTATGAGCATCATCGAAGTCGAGCATCTGACCAAGTACTACGGCAAAGCGCGCGGCATCGTGGACGTCTCTTTCGCCGAGGAGGAAGGCGAGATCTTTGGCTTCATCGGCCCCAACGGCGCCGGCAAGTCCACCACCATCCGCCTGCTGCTCTCGCTGATCCATCCCACCAGCGGCAGCGCGCGGGTGTTTGGCAAGGACGTCCTCGCCCACGGCCCGGACATCCGCCGCGACATCGGCTACCTGCCTTCCGAGGTCTTTTACTACGAAGGCATGAAGGTGATTGACCTGCTCAAATACTCCGCCAGTTTCTACGAGCGCGATTGCACTCAGCGCATGCGCACACTATCCGACACCATGGAGCTGGAGCTGCACCGGCGCATCAGCGACCTGTCGTATGGCAACAAGAAAAAGGTCGGCATCGTGCAGGGCCTGCTGCACAGCCCCAAGCTGCTGTTCCTGGACGAGCCCACCGCCGGCCTCGACCCGCTCATGCAGCGCAAGTTCTTTGACCTAATCCGCGAAGAGAACGCGCGCGGAGTGACCGTGTTCTTCTCCTCGCACATCTTGGGCGAGGTGCAGCGCCTGTGCAATCGCGTGGCCATCATTCGCGAGGGGCGCATCGTGGAGATCTCCGACATCCGCACCCTGCAGCAGAACAACTACAAAAAGGTGCGCGTCAGCGCCGCTGGCTTGAGCCAGGCCTCCTTTGACCTGCCGGGGGTGACCAACCTGCAGACCGAGAACGGCGCGCTGCACTTTTTCTTCAAGGGCGACATCAACGCGGTGCTGCAGAAGCTTGGCGGCATGCGCGTGAGCGATCTGACCATCGAGGAGCCCACCCTTGAAGAAATCTTTATGCACTACTACGAGTAGGCGGGCAGCATGAGAGCCAACATCTTCACCCACGAGTTTCGCCTCCGGCTGAAATCCATGCTCATCTGGTCGTTGTCCATGGCGGCGCTGATCCTGGTCTTCATGTCGTTCTTTTCGGTGTTCGCCGACCAGGCCGCGCTACTGGACGAAATGCTGGCGAGGTTCCCGGCAGAATTCCGCGCCGCTTTTGGCATGGACAACCGCAACCTTTCCAGCGTGCTGGGCTACTTTAGCTTCATCTTCCTGTTCGTGCAGTTGTGCCTGGCGATCCAGGCCTCCAACTATGGCTTTGGGCTGGTCTCCAGGGAAGAGAGCGAGCTGACCGCGGACTTTCTTCTCAGCAAGCCCGTCAGTCGCGGGCAGGTTTGGACCAGCAAGCTGCTGGCCGCCCTGACCAGCCTGACCATCACCAATCTGATGGTGTGGGTGACCTCTTTCGCGGTCATGGCCTTGTTCGCCGGCGGCCGCTCCTACGAACCCCGCACGCTGCTGCTGGTGCTGCTCAGCATCGTGATCTTCCAACTCTTCTTCCTGAGCGTGGGTCTGGTGGTCTCTCTGTTGGTCAAGCGCGTGCGCAGCGTGACGCCGTATGGCCTCGGCCTGGGCTTTGGTGCGTACGTTCTCAACGCCTTTGGCGGCATCCTGGGCGACGTAAAGCTGGAATTGCTGACGCCGTTCAAGCACCTGGACGCCGGTTTCATCGTCTCCCACGGTGCGTTTGACACCCCGCTGGTGCTGCTGAACGTGGCGGTCACCCTGGTCTCGCTGGCGGTGAGCTACTGGCTGTACCTGCGCCGCGACATTCCAGCGGTATCGTGATGAGGTGCGCGATGAACATCTTCCTACGTGAGCTCAAAGCCAATCTGAAATCGCTCCTGGTCTGGAGCGTGATCATCGCCTTGCTGATCCTGATCGCGGTGGCCAAGTTCTCCGCCTTTGCCAGCGACCCCAAGCTGCTGGCCATGCTGGATGCCATGCCACCAGCGCTGCTGGACGCGTTGAGCATGCGCGCCTTCAACCTCACCACGTTGAGCGGTTTCTATGGCATCATGCTGATCTACTTTGGGCTCATGGGCGCCATCGCCGCAGCTATGTGGGGCAGCGACATCATCTCCAAGGAAGAGCGCGACAAGACGGTCGAGTTCTCCCTGGTGCTGCCCGTGAGCCGCAGCCGGGTGGTCGCAGCCAAGGCCCTGGCCGCCCTGGCCAACTGCATCGCCCTTGTGCTGATCACCGCGGCGGTGTCGGTCGTGGCGGTGCGCTCCTACAACCCCGACCGCGCCTTCTACGACTTCCTGGCGCTCGAGATGCAGGCCATGCTGGCCATCGAGCTGATCTTCCTGGCCATCGGCCTGCTGCTCGGCTGCGCCATGAAGCAGTACCGGCTCTCCGGCTCCGCCGCCGTGGCCATCATCCTGGTCACCTACTTCATGTCCGTGGCCTCGGGCATGCAGAAGAACCTGGACTTTCTCAAGTACTTGACGCCCTTCAAGTACTACGACGCGGGCGAGCTCTTCCGCAGCGGAAGCCTGAACAGCACCTACCTGCTGCTCTCGGCTGCGATCATCGCCGTGTGCGTGGCGGCGTCCTTCTGGGTCTACAACCGCCGCGACCTGTACATCTAGCGCCATTCCCCCCTCTCCCACGCTTTTTGTGGGAGAGGGGTAGGGGTGAGGGTCTCCCTCTCCCACTGTCTTCGTGGGAGAGGGGCTGGGGGTGAGGGTGCCCCTCTGGCCGCACGATCCTAACAGAAACGGGGGAACTGCACGTGCCATCCTTTCCTGAACAAATGCACGAATACCACAAACAACTACAAAAAGGGCTCATCCAGAAGGCGTACACAGGATTGATGGAATACATCATGCATCTGCGTACGCATTTCCAGAGCAAGCACCCTGACTACTCTGTATCCGGCAGCATCTACTACGGATACATGGACATGACCTACTTTGCCCTCTTCCCAGAAGCGCTGAAACAGCTCAAGTTGAAGGCGGCGATCGTTTTCCTGCACGAGGCGTTCCGCTTTGAGGTCTGGCTGTCAGCCTACAACAAACAGGTGCAAGCGCGCTACTGGAAGCTGTTCAAAGAGAGCGATTGGCGCAAGTATCGCCTCGTGCCCAGCACCAAAGGGGCGGACTCTATTCTCGAGCACGTGCTGGTGGACAACCCGGATTTCAGCGACTTGGAAGCCCTGACGCAGCGCATCGAGGCCCAGACCCTGCAGTTCATTCAGGACGTGGAAGGCTTCCTGTCTACGCACAGCAACTGAGAATACTTCGCCTGAAGTGGGGTCCCTCTCTCCCAATCGGTTCATGGCCGTTTGCCCTTCGTCTTCGTGAAGCGAACGGTCGCGAAGACAAGGGAGAAGGGTCGGGTGTGAGGGGGAGTCTCCCCTCTCCCGATCTTCTCATGGGAGAGGGGTAGGGGGTGAGGGAGGATCGCGCTGCGAATAGCGCATCGAGTCGCGGAAACAAACCCCTCACCCCAACCCCGCGGAGCGTCTCACCGCATTCTGGTGAGGCTCTCCCCCCGTCAAGCAGGGCGAACGGCCTGTGAAGATGGGGAGAGGGAGATGGGCGCCCGTGCCGCCCCGCGCAGACGGGGTGAGGGAGTGCCACCCGGAGCTTGCGCGCAGGTGGAGTAGCCCCTCACCCCGACCCTCTCCCCTGGAGTAATGGGGAGAGGGAGACGTTTGGGGCCGCACCGCCCCGCGAAGACGGGATGAGGGAGTGCTCTACTCCCAGCGGAACAGTAGCGCCGACAGGCCCACGCCGACCACCAGCAACCCGCACAGCACCGCGGCCGGCAGGGCCAGCACGGACCAGCCGTCGCCGAACCACAGGCCCTGCATCAGCTTGACCACATAGCTCAGCGGCAGCAGCTTGCTGAACTCCTGCAGCCTGGGGGGCAGCATCTGCACCGGCATGCCCGCGCCCGAGAGAAACATCATCGGGAAGAAGATCAGCATGCCCAGGGTCTGCGCCACGCGCGCCGTGCGGCCCACGCTGGCCAGCACGTAGCCAAAGGCGAAGAACGCCAGCGCGCTGAGCGTAAAGCCACCCAGCACCGCCAGCCACGAGCCGGCCATCTTCATGTCAAACAGCAGCTTGCCGACCACCACCAGAATGGCCACACCCAGCACGGCCATGAACAAGTTCACCGCGATGCTGGCCGCCAGGTAGGTGACCGGCCGCAGCGGCGTGGCCCGGAAGCGCCGCAGCGCGCCCGAGTCGCGGTTGGCCGCGGTTTCGATCGGGATGTTCATCAGCGCCACCGTGCCGATGATCAGCCCGATGTAGGCCGGCACGCTGGCATCCACCGTGCCCACCGGCCGTCCCCAGAAAGCGGGGGCGGGCTCGTTGCCGTAGATCGAACCGAACAGCAGCAGGCACAGCGTCGGAAAGGCCAAGGTGAAAAAGAACGCCTCCGTCTCCCGCAGATAGAGCTTGAACTGCACCCACAACAGATTCTTCAGGCCTCGCATCTTATACCTCCGTTGCTTCCCCGCCCTACGCCCTGCCGCATCCGGCAGCGCCGGCGGCGCTTTCCACTCTGACCTCGTGACGCCTGCCCGTTAGCGCCAGGAAGGCGTCCTCTAGGTTGGGCTGCTCGCTGCGCAAGTTCCAGTAGCGCACGCCCTCCGCATCCAGCGCTTGCGCCACGGCCCGCGCCAGGCCATCGCCCTGGCCAAAGACCACTACCTGCTCGCCCGCACGTTCCACGCGCAGCACCCCGTCCAGCACGCCCAGCGACCGCAGGTCGAGCTGGCCCGCCCTGGCGGACAACTCATCCCCCAGGTGGCCATCCAGCTCAAACACCACCCGCACCTGCGCTCCCTGCTGGCGCACCAGCTCCGCCGGCCCGTCCAGCGCGATGATGCGGCCGTGGTCCACGATCGCCACACGATCGCACAGGCGCTCGGCCTCCTCCATAAAGTGCGTGGTGAGCACCACCGTCGCGCCCTGAGCGCGGATCTCGCGAATCAGGTCCCAGGTGTCGCGCCGCCCCTGCGGGTCGAGTCCCGTGGTCAGCTCGTCCAGGAACACCACCTCGGGCCGGTTGATCAGCGCCAGGGCTGCGAACAGGCGCTGGCGCTGCCCGCCCGAAAGCTTGTTCACGTAGGCGTTGCGCGCCTCGCCCAGCCCCAGCCGCTCCAGCAGGGCGTCGCCGTCCGCCGCCTGGCGGTAGAACGAGGCGAACAGCTCCACGGCCTCGCCCACCTTGATGCGCTGCGGCAGGCCGGCGCTCTGCAACTGCACCCCCATGCGCTCGCGCAAGGCGCGTGCATCGCGCCACGGGTCGAGCCCCAGTACCGTCACGCGCCCCTCGTCGGGACGCCGCAGCCCCTCGACGCACTCCACGCTCGTGGTCTTGCCCGCGCCGTTGGGCCCCACCATGCCAAAGATCTCCCCGCGCCGCACCTGGAACGAAATGCCGTCCACCGCCGCCACGTCGCCGTAGCGCTTGTGCAATCCCTCTGCCACTACCACGAATCCATTGTCCATTGTGGCCCTCCTGTACCCTTCACTACGGCCAGTATACCGTCTGGAAGCGCGGTTGTCAGCCACCTGGCGGAGGAATTCGGGATGGGCGGAGGGGTGGAGCGCGGCATCCACCGGATGGTGGATGGGTGGCCTCTCCAGAAGCAGACGCCATCATGCGC
>CAYZKS010000224.1:0-5662 GCA_964478725.1 uncultured Anaerolineales bacterium | reverse complement strand
CAGCGCAAGATCGCCTCCATCCTCTCCGCCTACGACGACCTGATCGAGCTCAACCTGCGGCGCATCGCCATCCTGGAGGAGATGGCGCGGCTGCTGTACCGCGAATGGTTCGTGCACTTTCGCTTCCCTGGCCACGAGCACGTGCGCATGGTGGATTCGGCGGTGGGGAGGGTGCCGGAGGGGTGGAAGGTCAAGGATGCCGCGCACGCGCTGCTCGTAAACCCGACCGTGGGCGTCCCCAAGGCTGGACTGAAGCCATTTGTACCGATGGCGAGCTTGTCGGGAAGCTCGATGCTTATCGAAAAGGTTGAGCTCCGGTCCGGCAACAGTGGGTCCAAGTTCAAGAATGGCGACACGCTCTTTGCCCGTATCACTCCTTGCCTTGAGAATGGCAAGACGGCGTATGTTCAGCTTCTGTCGTCGGACAACGATGTAGCGCTGGGTTCGACAGAGTTAATCGTGCTGAGATCGAGGACTCTGTGCCCGGAGTACGTCTACTTGATGGCTCGATCGCCGGAGTTCCGCGACAATGCGATCAAGAGCATGTCGGGTGCTACAGGTCGACAGCGCGTACAGGAGGCGTGCTTTGCGAGGTTCCTTCTTGCTCACCCACCTCCGAACGTGATTTCGGCTTTCAGCAGTCTGCTGAGGCCGAAATTTGAGATGATTGAGGCGCTCGCGAAAACGAACCGCACACTGCGTCGCACGCGCGACTTGCTGCTGCCGAAGCTTGTCTCTGCAGAGGCAGGCGCGAATGTCCCATCTCCTTGCGTCTAGTTCTTAGCGCTGCTAAGCCTGGGCAGGCGCCCAAGGAGATGAGAGCGACCGCAACGTTCCAGGCAATTGGCATCTGTGGTATACTTCCAGCAACGTCGAGTCCATTCACAGCTGGCATGGAATCTGCCGCGCCTGCATCCCGCGAAGGAGACATGAGATGGAACCTCTGGTTCAAACGTCGGTACCGAGGATTGAGGAACTAGCGGTGAAGAACTATCGCGCGTTGCGTGATCTAGAGCTCAGGCGCACGGCTCCGTTCCGGCACATCACACCGCTTACTGTGTTTCTGGGACCCAATGGCAGCGGCAAGTCAACGATCTTTGACGTCTTTGCATTCCTGTCGGAGTGCTTCTCCGTGGGTCTCAGAAAAGCCTGGGACAAGCGAGGAAGATTCAAGGAGTTGCGCAGCCGGGATTCGGAGGGGCCGATTGAGATCGAGCTCAAGTACCGGGAGACGCCAGACTCGCCGTTGATTACCTACCACTTGGCCATTGACGAGAAAGGGCACGGTCCATACGTCGCCCTGGAGTGGCTACAGTGGCGACGTGGCCAGCGTGGGAGGCCCTTTCGTTTCCTAGACTTCCGTTCGGGCGCGGGACTGGTAGTCACAGGCGAGATGCCCGACGAACGGGACGGGCGCACGGAAGAGCAGCTCGATTCTCCTGAGATGCTGGCCGTCAACACCCTCGGACAGTTCGCCAGACATCCTCGCGTGAGCGCGCTCCGCCGTTTCATTACGGGCTGGTACCTTTCCTACCTAACCGCCGCTGACGCCAAATCCGTGCCTGAGGCCGGTCCTCAGGAGCGTCTGTCCGCCACAGGCGACAACCTCCCGAATGTAGTGCAATATCTGAAGGAGCAGCATCCCGACCGACTGCTAGAGATCGAGAGAACCCTTATCCGTCGAGTTCCTCGCCTGGAGAGGATTGACACGGAGCCCATGGCTGATGGCAGATTGTTGATGCAGGTCAAGGATGCACCCTTTCAGCGTCCGATCCTGGCCAAATGGGCTTCGGATGGCACGCTGAAGATGCTGGCCTATCTCACGGTGCTCTACGACCCTGATCCGCCACAACTCGTGGGCATTGAAGAGCCTGAGAACCAGCTGCACCCGCGCCTGCTGCCAGAACTCGCCGAAGAATGCCGGATGGCGGCTGCCCGAACTCAGTTGATGGTTACGACACATTCGCCATACTTTGTCAATGGTCTGCGTGCCGAAGAACTCTGGGTGCTGTATCGAGACGAGCATGGTTACACGAGAGCGCGTTGCGCGGCCGACATGCGCGGCGTGAGAGAGTTCATGGACCACGGGGCTTTGCTCGGACATCTGTGGATGGAAGGGCACTTCGAGGTCGGTGACCCGCTTACGTCATCGGGCGGGCCTAGGAACTCGATTCGCTAGCACATACAAGGAGCGCGACGCAATGCACATCGATTTCCTGGTAGAAGAGGCTTCGGCGGAAGCGGCCCTGCAGAACCTCTTGCCCAGAATGCTGGGCCCCGATGCCACCTTCAGTATCAGCCCTCACGAAGGCAAGGCCGATTTGCTGGCCAAGTTGCCTAAGCGGTTGCGCGGCTACAGAAAGTGGATTCCGAAGCACTACTTCATCGTCGTGCTCGTGGATGCAGACGCTGATGATTGCCACGAACTGAAGACTCGTTTGGAACTGATTGCTCGGGAGGCTGGCTTTCCTACACCAGCAACGGCTTCGGGACGCCACTTCCGCGTCCTTAACCGACTCGCGATTGAGGAACTCGAAGCGTGGTTTCTGGGTGACATCGCAGCTGTGCGCAGTGCTTATCCACGGACTCCCCCTACGCTGGCCCGCAGGGCGGCTTTTCGAGACCCGGATCACATTGCCGGAGGCACATGGCAAGCCCTCCAACGCGTGCTGCAGCGAGCAGGCTACTACCCGACTGGCATCCCCAAGGTCGAGGCCGCTCGTGCCATTGCCACGCACATGATGCCAGAGCGCAATCGTTCGAAGAGCTTTCAGGTGTTTAGAAGAGGGCTCGCCGAGCTGCTGGCACAGGGCGAGGAGGCTTCCAGATAGAACACAATCAGGGGCCTGCCGTCATGCGTCCGGGCGCTGCAAGGGTGGGTCGCGAAGCCGGGAGTCAGAGGAACAAAGATCGCCCCTCTGTAGCTAGGCCCGTTTACCGGGCGCACGGCATGCAAAGCCGACTTTCGCATACAGAGGAGTGATCCCGATCTGCAACGACTATATGGCATTCCGTGCAGTTTGTCAACATCAGTTGTGCTGTCTGGCGGGTTGCGGTAGAATGCAGCTTGAGGGCAGGGCATGCTCCACGACAAGCTGACCGTCCGAACTGAGGAGATCGCCGCCTTCTGCCGGCGCAATCACATGCGCAGGTTGGCGCGGTTTGGCTCCGTCTGTGCGAAGCGGAGGTCTACAATGTCGCGGCATAAAGACCGCGCCCGACTGCGACGCATGCTCGCCGGCGCCAGGTGAAGGCAGGCCCTGGCGTGAGTGACCCTTTGGCTGCCTGGCACCCCCGCTACACGTTGACGCCCGCGATTGCCCGCGGCCTCATGCGGATCGAAGCAGCCCGTGCGGTGGTCGAGCACACGCCCCTGCCGGCCGCAGCCGAGGCCGAGTTGCGGCGCCGGGCGCGCATTCGCTCCACGCACTTCTCCACCCGCATCGAAGGCAACCGCCTGACGCTGGCCGAGGCCGAGCAGATCATAGAAGGCCGACAACTTGAGTTCCAGGGTCGCGAGCGCGACGTGGCCGAAGTACGCCGCTACTGGAACGCGCTGCTGCGCGTCGAGGAGTGGGCCGCGCGGGGCGTTGACCTCAGCGAAGAGTTGATCCAGCGTCTGCATGCCCTGGTCACCAAACCCGCGCGCTCCAGGCCGAGCCCCTACCGGGACGGACAGAACGTGATTCGAGACGTGAACACAGGCGCCATCATCTACTTGCCGCCCGAGGCGCACGACGTGCCGGCGCTCATGACAGGGCTTGTG
Source organism: uncultured Anaerolineales bacterium (assembly GCA_964478725.1). GTDB lineage: Bacteria > Chloroflexota > Anaerolineae > UBA2200 > UBA2200 > CAYZKS01. The sequence continues at coordinate 1,896 of CAYZKS010000224.1, read as the reverse complement.
TCCTGGGCGCGCCAGGCCGAGCGCGAGCGCTTGCCCGCTCCGCTGATTGCCGCGCTTGTCCACTACCAGTTTGTGACCATCCATCCATACTATGACGGCAACGGACGCACAGCGCGATTGCTGGCCACCTTCGTCCTGCATCGCGGTGGGTATGGGCTGAGCGGCTTCTTCTCTCTGGAGGAGCACCACGCACGCGACCTGGAGAGTTACTATCGGACGCTGGCGACTCATCCGCATCACAACTACTATATGGGGCGCGCGGAGGCAGACCTCACCACATGGCTAGAGTACTTTGTCACCACCCTGGCGGCCGTGTTCGGTGCAGCCCAGGACGAAACGCTGCGCCTGGCTGAGCGTGGCGCGCCCCCAGAGCCGGAGGAACTGCGACGCCTGGATTCTCGCGCCAGGGCCGTCCTGGCGCTCTTTGCCTCGGCCGAACTCATCACTGCAGCCTCTGTGGCGCAGACTCTCGGCCTGTCAAGGCGCATGGCGCGCGTGCTGCTGGTGCAGTGGGTGCAGGATGGCTGGCTGACGGTGGCAAACGCATCGAAGCGCAGGCGCGCATACCGCTTATCGGCACAGTATCGGCAATTCATCGGCAATGCAAGGGCAGTCCCGCGCGAGGCAGCCCATGACACGGACCTTCACTGAAGACGCCGCAGTCGAACAGCCCGCCATCGCCCTGCTGCACGAGCTGGGCTGGCAAACCTACGACGCGTACCACGAGTTCGATTCCGGCGCCAGCCCGCTGGGCCGCGACTCCACGGGAGACGTTGTGCTGCTGGCGCGCCTGCGCCCGGCGCTGCAGCGCCTCAACCCCGGCCTGCCCGCCGAGGCGCTCGACCTGGCCATCCAGGAGCTGACGCGCGACCGCAGCGCCATGAGCCTGGCCGCGGCCAACCGCGAGGTCTACGCCCTGCTCAAGGGCGGCGTCAAGGTCACCTACCGCCCCGCCGAGGATGCGGACGAGTGCGCCGAGACCGTGCGCGTCGTGGATTGGAGCGATCCGGCGGGCAACGATCTGCTACTGGTCTCGCAGTTGTGGGTCACCGGCGAGATGTACACGCGCCGCGCCGACCTGGTGGGCTTTGTCAACGGGCTGCCGCTCTTGTTTATCGAGCTCAAGGCCGCGCACAAGGTCCTGAAGACCGCCTTTGACAACAACCTGCGCGATTACAAGAACTCAATCCCCCACCTGTTCTGGTACAACGCCCTGATCATCCTCTCCAATGGCAGCCAGAGCCGCCTGGGCAGCGTCACTGCCGCCTGGGAGCACTTTTGCGACTGGAAGAAGATCAACAGCGAGGGCGAGCGTGGACGTGTGTCGCTGGAAACGATGCTGCGCGGCACGTGCGACCCTGCGCGCCTGTTGGACCTGACCGAGAACTTTACCCTGTTCCAGCAGTCCAGCGCCGGCTGGGTCAAGCTCATCGCCAAGAACCACCAGTACCTGGGCGTCAACAACGTCGTGCGCGCGCTGCAGGACCCGCACAGGCGGCACGAGTCCCTGGGGGTGTTCTGGCACACTCAGGGCAGCGGCAAGAGCATCTCCATGATCTTCTTCGCCCAGAAGGTGCTGCGCAAGCTGGCGGGCAACTGGACCTTCCTGGTGGTCACCGACCGCCAGGAGCTGGACGACCAGATCTACGACAACTTTCTCGACGTGGGCGTGGTTAGCGAGGAGCATACCCAGGCCAGCAGCGGGGAGCACCTCAAGCGCCTGCTGCGAGAGGACCACCGTTACATCTTCACCCTGATCCACAAGTTCCACACGCCGCCTGGAACGCGCTACCCCAAACTCACCGAGCGCTCGGACATCATTGTCATCACCGACGAGGCGCACCGCAGCCAGTACGACACCCTGGCGCTCAACATGCGCAACGCCCTGCCCAACGC
>CAYZKS010000223.1:2286-5702 GCA_964478725.1 uncultured Anaerolineales bacterium | reverse complement strand
AACGCGTTTGAGGTCGTGACGAGAAAGGAGGTGTAGCATGGCCTTGGAGAAGACTGAGAAGGAAGCCGTCATCCAGGAGTACCATGTCCACCCTAAAGATACAGGCTCCCCTGAGGTGCAGATTGCGCTTCTGACCAAGCGCATCAATTCTCTGACGGAGCACCTGAAGCTGCACAAGCATGATGAGGCTTCGCGCCGCGGCCTGCTCCAGCTCGTCGGGCAGCGTCGCCGGCATCTGGCCTATCTGAGCCGCACAGACACGAATCGCTACAGGGAGATCGTAGCGCGGCTGGATCTGCGAAAATAGCGTGATCCCGTCGAACTAGAGGAGCCAATTTGACAGGCGAGTAGATGAGGCGGTTTGTCATCTACTCGTCTGTTTGTGAAGTCGTCATACCGAATCCCGTGGAAGTCCTGTCTTGAAGACAGAAGATGAGGCCGTTATGGGCAGTGCAGGAATTGGGGAGTGTGTCGCATGTACGATGGCCCTGTAGCGCAGGGCGGGCATGCGGCCCAGCTCCCAGTCCCTGACTGCCCTGCACGGTCTCGAAACATCAACAGAAGAAGGGAAAGATGAATCAAGTTTCGAGTTTCAGCGCCCGACTGGGCAATTCTATCGTGACCGTGGAGACTGGCAAGCTGGCTGGGCAGGCCGGAGGCGCTGTCACTGTCCGCTGCGGGGATACCATCATCCTCGCCACGGCTACCGCGGGGGAAAGCCCGCGCGAAGGCACAGATTTTCTGCCTTTGACGGTAGATTATGAAGAGCGACTGTATGCTGCGGGCAAGATTCCCGGCGGCTTCTTCAAGCGGGAAGGCCGCCCCACTGAGGCCGCCACTCTGCTTTGCCGTTTGGTGGACAGGCCTGTCCGTCCCCTGCTGCCCAAGGGTCTACGCAATGACGTGCATGTCGTGCTGACAGCCCTGTCGGCTGACCAGGAGAACTATCTGGACATCTTGGCCATCATCGGCGCATCGGCAGCCCTCACCATTTCAGACATCCCGTTCGCAGGCCCTGTGGGGGGCATCCGTGTGGGCTATGCGGATGGCAAGTTGCTCTTCAACCCAACCGCTGCCGAAATGGAGAACGGGCTGCTCGACCTGCGGTTGGCGGGAACCAAAGAGGCCATCATCATGGTCGAGGCCGGAGCCAACGAGGTGTCCGAGGAAGTGATGCTTCAGGCTCTGCAGGAAGGTCACCAGGCCTTCCAGGCTATCATCCAGATGCAGGAAGAGATGCAGCGGGCCATCGGCAAGCCCAAGAAGGACTACCCGCTTTTTCACGCGCCCGAGGAACTGTGTGGCCTGGTGACGCAGCAATACGCCAGCCGGCTTCTGACGGCGCTGCAGCAGGCAACCAAGAAGGAAGAGCGCAACCAGGCTCTGAACGAGATGCGCGCAGAGGCGTTGAAAGCCTTCAGCGAGACTTATCCCGAAGCCGAGGTCAAGGCAGCGTTTGACGATTGCCTCAAGGGCGTGGTACGCAATGCCATCCTGGAACAGGGCTATCGTCCGGATGGACGCGGCCTGAAGGCGGTGCGTCCTTTGAGCTGCGAAGTGGGTTTGCTGCCGCGCGCGCACGGCTCAGGGCTTTTCACACGAGGCGAAACCCAGGTGTTGAGCATTGCCACCTTGGGCACGGTGAGCGATGCGCAGACGATCGAAGGGCTCAGCCCCAAAGACAAGAAACGCTACATGCACCACTACAACTTCCCTCCCTACAGCACCGGCGAAGCGTCCAAGCTGCGCTCACCAGGGCGTCGTGAGATCGGTCACGGAGCGCTGGCGGAGCACGCACTCTTGCCCATGATGCCGTCTGAGGAACAGTTCCCCTACACCATCCGCGTGGTATCCGAGGTGCTGTCCTCCAACGGCTCGAGCTCGATGGCCAGTGTGTGCGCCAGCACCTTGGCTCTGATGGATGCGGGCGTACCCATCCAGGCGCCTGTTGCAGGCATTGCCATGGGACTGGTCAAGGAAGGCGAGCGCGTGGCTGTGCTGACGGACATCATGGGCATGGAGGATGCCCTGGGGGACATGGATTTCAAGGTAGCCGGAACCGCCAAGGGCATCACGGCGTTGCAGATGGACTTGAAGTCCAAGGGCATTGACCCCGCAGTCATGCGCACCGCCTTGGAGCAGGCGCGCGAAGCGCGCTTGTTCGTGCTGGACAAGATGTCGTGCGTGATCCAGAAGGCGCGTCCTGACCTCTCACCGTACGCTCCACGCATCACCTTGATCAAGATCGACCCGGAGAAGATCGGGGCGGTCATCGGACCTGGCGGCAAGATGATCCGCTCCATTATTGAGGAGACCGGAGCCAAGATTGATGTGGAAGACGATGGCACGGTCTACATCGCCTCCGCGGACGGGGCAAGCAGCGACAAGGCCGTGGCCAAAATCCGCCAATTGACCGAAGTGCCACAAATCGGTAAGATTTACACAGGCAGAGTCGTGCGCATCACGGACTTTGGCGCTTTTGTGGAGATACTGCCGGGCACGGATGGACTGGTGCACATCTCCCAACTGGCCGACTATCGCGTGGGCAAGGTCGAGGATGTGGTCAAGATCGGCGATGAGATCATGGTGATGATCATTGACATCGACCGTGAAGGCAAGATCCGGCTGTCTCGTTCGGCGGTTTTGGAAGGCTTGACGGCAGAAGAAGCTCGAGAACGCGACCAGCGCAACAGGAGCGCTGGCCGCGGCGGTTCGTCTGGCCCACGTCGACCTTACGGGGGCGGGGATCGCTCGTCCCAGCGCCGGCCGCGCTAGCGCTGTTTGGGGACATGGCTGGCAAAGCCAGCCATGTCCAATGTGCCCGTCACAGGGGTATCGCAGAGGCAAAGGCCACACATGAGCAATCCGATCTCAACTGAGCAACCGCCACAAGCGCCTGTTACGCAGCCGCGCGCCAAGGGGCTTCTGCGTGACATCTTGGAGACGATACTGCCCGCGCTGCTGATTGTGGTTGTCGTGAACGCCTTCTTGGCCCAGGCCACGCGAGTGGAGGGCCAGAGCATGGAGCCCAACCTGCACGACAGCCAGCGCCTGGTGATCGAGAAGGTTTCCTATCACCTGCATCCTCCGCAGCGGGGCGATGTCGTGGTGATAAAGTCCCCCAACTGGGTGCCCGTCTCTTTTGCCCGGCGCGTCGTGGGTTGGGTGTGCGCCTTTTTCAACTGGGACAGCCCGCTGAAGCTGCCAGACCCGCTGATCAAACGCGTGATTGGCTTGCCTGGCGAGACCATTGAGGTCCGGGACGGCTACGTGTATATCGACGGCCAGATGCTGCAAGAGACGTACCTGACGCAGTCGACGTTTGGCAACTATCCTCCCCACGTAATCGCCCCAGAGCACGTATTCGTGCTGGGAGACAACCGTGGCGCCAGCAACGACTCGCGCAGCTTCGGGGA
>CAYZKS010000223.1:0-2186 GCA_964478725.1 uncultured Anaerolineales bacterium | reverse complement strand
GTACAGTGGTATGACACCCTGTACTCGTTGGCTCGCCAATTCAATACCTCCGTGGACGCCATCGTGGCCCTGAACGCCCTACCGGATGCCAACCAGATCAAGGTGGGTCAGGTGCTCAAGATCCCGGGCAGCGGGTCCTCGTCGGGGACCGGCACGGAGTACATCGTGCAGGCTGGAGATACGCTCTACTCCATAGGCAGGCGCTACGGCACGACTGCCGAAGCGATTCGATTGGCCAACGGTCTCGTGAATGCCTGGTACCTGCAGATTGGCCAGCGACTGATCATTCCCGCTGGCGGGGCTTCGACCTCGTCCACAGGCACGAGCCACGTCGTTCAGAGCGGCGATACCCTCACCAGCATCGCCGCGCGTTATGGTAAGAATGTCTGGGATATCGTTGTCGCCAACAACCTGCCGGACCCGGGCTTGATCTATGTTGGCCAGGTGCTGACCATACCGTGATGCACGCTTGCGCCTACCCGTTGTCCCTATCGAGTTTGAACCTTTCATGAACCTGTGTTGTTTTACTAGCAGGGCGATCGCAGCAAGGAAACGATCTGATGAATGAGGATGCGAGGCTGGTCTCGCGCATTCGTCATGGCGATCTCCGCGCATTTGAGGAGCTGTACGAAAAGTACAAGCGCCCGCTCTTTCACACGGCTCTGGCCATCACGGGTGATCGCGGCGCAGCCGAAGAGATTCTGCAGGATTGCTTCGTGCGGGCGTATGGCGCGATGGATCGGGTGCAGGCGGCACCCACGCTCGCTCCCTGGTTGCATCGCATTGCCGTTAACCTGAGCTACAACTGGACAAGTCGCAACCGCAGGCTACCTTTGGCTCTGGAGGCCCTGATCGAGAGTCTGAGCGCTCCAGCCGCATCCCCGGAGTGGGCAGCAGAGGACAAGGCAGTTGCGGCGATCGTGCAGGACGCGGTTGCATCTCTCGGAACGAAACAGCGCATCGCTGTCGTGCTCTTTTATCTGCAGGGATTCAGCTTGGCGGAGATCGCGTACATCCTGGATTGCCCGGTGGGGACGGTCAAGTCACGCTTGCACTATGCGTGCAAGACCTTGCGCAGGAAACTGAGCGAGGATAGGAGATTGGCGGGCGAGGTTGCCTATGGGACGCCCTGAGCAAGCAGTGGCAGAAACCGAAGAACAGTTCTCTGCGGACGATGACCTGGGCCGTCTGATTCGGTGGGGCCTGGAAGACTCGGTATCCAACGTCGAGCCTTCTGCCAGAGTGTGGACGCGTGTGCTGACGCGAGTGCGCGAAATGGAAGCAGCCCCGGCCCCGAAGCCCTCGCTCAAGCGCTTCCTGCCCTTGGTTCCGCTGGCGCAGGCGGTGGTGGTCAGCGCCATCTTGCTGGCGTTTGGACTGGGCATGGACCGCGAACTGGCCACGCCGGGGACCTATGCGCAGCGCGCTACACCGACAGTGCGCAGCAGCCAGTCTCAAACCGATAGCACTGACGACATGATGCGCGGATACATGCTGTTCCGCCGCCAGCCGGACCCGTTGGCCCAGAAGGCCAGGCGTCTTGCTGGGGCCAGCCAGCTCGAATGAAGCGCATCGATGCATGCACTTGTCTGCGCATTCACAACTTGAAGGGGGGTGGGAGATCGTAAGCAAGTAGCCTGCTTTCGAGTGCGATAGTTCTGCAGAATACACACACTATCAGGAGGAGATTCAGAAATGTACAAGAGATTCGCTCTGGTTCTAACGCTGGCCCTGGTATTGGGGATGGTGCTCAGCGCCTGCAAGCCAGCCGAGAAGCTGGCCAAGTCCCTTAACATGGACCATGGCACCGAGCCGCCCACGCTTGACCCTGGCCTGTCCACGGACACCACCTCGGTGCAGTGCGTCCAGCTTCTGTTCATGGGTCTGACCAACTTTGACCTCAAGACCCTGGAAGCGAAGCCTTGGCTGTGCAAGGACTACAAAGTGTCGGCGGATGGCCTGGTGTGGACCTTTAACCTGCGCAACGACATCTACTGGGTGCACTACGACCCGGCCACTGACAAGGCCACCAAGCAGCGCGCCGTGACCGCTGGGGACATCGAGTATGCTGTCAAGCGCGTGGCCAACCCGGCAACCGCTTCGGACTATGCCTACGTAGACTATATCATCAAGAACGCCATGGCGGTCAACACCGGCGAGAGCACCGATCTGGATTCGGTCGGCGT
>CAYZKS010000222.1:0-5716 GCA_964478725.1 uncultured Anaerolineales bacterium | reverse complement strand
TTCCGCGCAATGCGCCAGGGGAGTATAGCCAAGCAGTAGCCAAGTACCAAGTAAGACGCACCGTACCACGACTTGTGCCAAGCTTGCCTACTGTATGGCTATGAAATGCTTGTGTTTGCGCCAACCATTGTCTATAATGCACATCTGGAACCGCTGTTCAGAGACAATCCAGGGCCGCGACGCCCGGTTATCGCACGGCCTTGCCATGTCGAAGGAGCATGACCCGGGAAACGAGGGGAGGGAGACTTGGGGCAGGACGCGGAGCTGCTGCGCAACATGTACTACACCATGAAGAAGATCCGCCGCTTCGAAGAGACCGCCGAGGATCTGTACAAGCGGGGTGTGGTGACCGGAATCTTGCACCTGTACATCGGGGAGGAGGCGGTGGCCACGGGCGCTTGCCTCGCGTTGCGCCAGGATGACTATATCACCAGCACTCATCGTGGACATGGTCACTTGATCGCCAAGGGCGGAGACGTCAAACGCCTCCTGGCAGAACTGTGTGGGCGCAACACGGGGTACTGCCGTGGCAAAGGGGGCAGCATGCACGCGGCTGACCTGAGCCTGGGCGTCCTGGGGGCTAATGGCATCGTCGGCGGAGGGTTTGGCATCGCGACCGGCGCGGCGCTGTCTGCCAGAATGCGTGGCACCGATCAGGTGTGCGTATGCTTCTTTGGCGATGGAGCAATGAATCAGGGCATCTTCATGGAAGTAATGAACATGGCGGCGCGCTGGGCGCTGCCCGTGATCTATCTGTGCGAGAACAACACCTTCGGAGAGTACACGCGTTTCCGGGACGTGACGGCGGAGCGTCCCTTTGGGGATCGCGCGGCCGCCTTTGGCCTGCCAGCGGTGTGCGTCGATGGCAATGACGTACAGGCGGTGTATCGAGCCACCTGCGATGCCGTGCAGCGCGCCAGGAGCGGAGAGGGAGCCAGCTTCATCGAGGCGCGCACGTACCGCTTCAGTGGCCACCACGTCGGCGACGTGGGCTTCGGGCGAGGCTACCGCACGCCGCAAGAGTTCGAGGAGATGTGGCTGCGGGAACCCGTTACATGTTTCCGGCGAGAACTGCTCGAAAGCGGCGCCCTCTCTGCGGCCGCGCTGGAAGCTGTGGACAGTCAGGTAGAGGCGGAGATGCAAGAGGCTATCGCTTTCGCCACCAGCTCTCCAGAACCATCCCTGAGCGAGCTGACGGAGGACCTGTATGCCTGAGACCAGGGAGATGACCATCGCCGAAGCCATCCGCGAGGCGTTGGCCGAAGAGCTCAGCCGCGATCCAGCGGTGTTTCTGATGGGCGAGGACGTTGGACATCCTGGCGGAGTGTACAACGTCACCAAGGGGCTGCAAGAGGAGTTCGGTGCGGAGCGAGTGAGGGACACGCCCATTTCGGAGGAAGGCTTCATCGGCATGGCGGTGGGCGCGGCCCTGACCGGCATGCGGCCTGTGGCAGAGATCATGTTCAATGATTTCATTACCCTGGCCGCGGATCAAATCGTGAACCAGGCTGCCAAGTTGCGCTACATGACTGGCGGGCAGGCCAGGGTGCCCATGGTGGTGCGCACGACCATGGGCGCGGGACGGGGTGCGGCTGGACAACACTCGCAGAGCTTGCATGTCTGGATGGCGCACATCCCCGGTCTGAAGGTGGTGATGCCTTCCACCCCCATGGATGCGAAAGGTCTGCTGAAAAGTGCGATACGGGATGACAATCCCGTGGTCTTCTACGAAGACAAGATGATGTACGGCCTCAAAGGGCCGGTGCCCGTGCAGGACTATACCATTCCGCTGGGTGTGGCAGACGTGAAGCGTGAGGGCAAGGACGTGACCTTGATTGCCACGTCCAGTATGGTGCATGTGGCTTTGAAAGCTGCTGACCTTCTATCGGAGGAGGGCATCAGCGCCGAAGTGGTAGATCCGCGCACGCTTCGGCCGTTGGACACGCGGACTCTGGTGGATTCGGTCAAGAAGACCAGCCGGGCCGTGGTGATTGACGAAGGTTATCTGACCTATGGCGTCACGGCCGAGATCGCCGCGATGATTGCAGATCAGGCCTTCGATTGGTTGGACGCGCCGGTGAAGCGCATTGGCGCGACGGACGTGCCCATACCCTTCGCGCCCGCGCTCGAGTTCGCGACCATCCCGACGGAACAGATGGTGGTGGCGACGGTCCAAGGGCTCCTTGGGCGGAGGCTGTAGGCATGGCCATCGACATCTACATGCCCCAGTTGGGCCTGACCATGACACAGGGAAACGTCATCCGCTGGCTCAAGTCCGAAGGCCAGGCCGTGCGCAAAGGAGAGCCGCTGGTCGAGATTGAAACCGACAAGGTGAAGCTGGATCTCGAATCGCCTGCTGATGGCATCCTGGGTCCGATCCTTGTGAGAGAAGGCGCATCGATTCCCATCGGGCAGGTGCTGGGCCACGTGCTCGCGCCTGGTGAGCAGTCGCCGCAGAGCCCCCGACTGGACATGCCGATCGCGCCAACCTCCGCCGCTGCCCCCTCCAAGCCAGCGATGATACCGCAGGAGGCCGCGCAGTCCGGGCCCAAGCTGCGCGTATCGCCACTGGCCAGGCGCCTGGCGCAGGAGCTGGGGGTGGACCTGCAACGTGTGGAAGCGACCGGGCCGGAAGGCCGCATTGTGGCGGATGACGTGCGGCGCGCGGCTGAGAGCATCGCACCCCGCGCGCAGCCGGTCGCGCCAAGTACCGTTGAGCGCCCGCGATCGCCGTCTGCCGTTCCGGCCGGGACAGTGGAGCCACTGCGCGGCGTGCGACGCGTGGTGGCCGAGCGCATGACGCACAGCTTCACCACCACGCCCCACTTCTACCTCAGCGTGGAGACAGAGGCGACCGAATTGCTACGCCTACGGGACAGCCTGCTCGCCGCGGTGGAGGCTGCCAATGGCGCACATCTGACCGTCACTGACGTTCTGATCAGAATTGTGGCTCAGGCCCTGCAGGAGCATCCCGAGGTCAACGTGGCCTGGGGCCAGGGGCCCGAGGGCGGGGGGCAGGTGCGCCAGGAAAAGGTCAATCTTGGTTTTGCGGTGGCAACTGCAGACGGCCTGGTCGTGCCAGTGATCCACGGCGCGGCGGGGCTATCCTTGGCCGAAATCGCACGGCGCCGTTCGGATTTGGCGGACGAGGCTCGGGATGGCAAGCTCAGCTTGGCTGATCTGGAAGGCGGCACCTTCACATTGACCAATCTGGGCATGTTCGGCATTGACGAATTCCACGCCATCATCAACCCGCCCCAAAGCGCCATTCTGGCGGTGGGTCGCATCAAGGAACGGCCGGTAGCTTCCGCTGGCTCTGTGGTCGTCAGACCGACGATGTTTCTGACCCTTTCAGCAGACCACCGCCTGCTGGACGGCGTGCAAGCCGCTCGCTTCCTGCAGAGGGTGACCCAGCTCATCGAAGAGCCCTATCTGCTGATCGCTTGATACCGGCGTCGTGGCAGGGCCATCGACGCTTTCGATGCTATACGGATGCACGGCCACGCCTGTGAGCCGAATCGCCGTGCAGAACCACTAAACGACTCGATTGAATCGGGAGGTGCTTTCGATGGACAAACCGTGGAGCAACTACTGCACGATGAGCATCGCCAATTTCCAGGCATTCCCGGACACGGCCGGAGGCCAGGGGCCCATCCTGGAGAGCGTGCGCAAGATCGCTGAGGATGACTTTTTCGATGGGGTGGAGATCGCCTGGGTCAGGGACCCTGCGGTGCGAGCCGAGGTCAGGCAGGTTGCGGAGATCGCCCAACTCCAGGTCGGGTTTGGCGCCCATCCGGCCATCCTTTCGCAGAAGCTCAACCTGAACAGCCTGGTGGAAGCCGAACGCATGGCCGCCCTGCAGCAGATGAGGGAGTTGATGGATCAGGCTGCCGAGCTGGGAGCGCGACGCTTCGTGTTTCTGAGTGGCAAGGACCCGGGCGATGCCCAACGCGAGGATGCATTCCAGGCACTGCTGGCATCCATACGGCAGATGGGAGCTTGGGGTAAGGAGAGAGGCCTTTCCCTTGTTCTGGAGACGTTCGATCGCAGTGTGGACAAGAGAGCTTTGATCGGCCCATCAGAGTATGCGGCTCGATTGGCCGTTGCCGTCAAGGCAGATTACCCGGATTTCGGCCTGCTGTACGACTCGAGCCACATGCCCATCCTGGATGAGACGCCTCAGGACATGGCCGCAATCGCGGAGCATCTGGTGCACGTGCACGTGGGCAATTGCGTCAAGGTCGAGGGCCGGCCGCTGTACGGAGACCTGCACCCCTATATCGGCTTCCCAGGTGGAGTGAATGGCGTCGAGGAGCTGGCCGAGTTCATCCGAGGCCTGTTCGCAGTAGGCTACCTGGCGGAGGGCAAACACCCCCCCGTCTGCCCCGTCTGCGGGGTCTTCGACCCGCGCAGCGGGGCGAACGGCGGGGTCTTTGCCTCGCGCAGCGGGGCGAACGGCAAGCCCTGGGTCGGGTTTGAAGTGAAACCACAAGGTCCGGGCCAAACCCCGGAGCTGATCATCGCCAACGCCAAGCGCACCTGGAGGCAGGCCTGGGCCATGGCATAGAGCAGGAACCCTATCATGAAGGAGAAGACAATGAACCGTTCACCGCGTGCCCTACTGCTGTGGGATGGCAACAATCGCGTCTTCCACAACCGTGACATACACAGCAGCGTCCTGAAGGAGTTTGGGGTCGAGTTCGTCACTCCCACCCTGGGTCAGATCGACCCACCCGAGAACCTGCTCTTGCCCACGCTCAAAGATGTGGATGCCTGGCTGGTGGGGCCCGAGCACGTGACGCGCTCGGAGATGCAACAAGCCCCGCGGCTCAAGCTGGTGCAGAAGATGGGGGTGGGCTACGACAAGATCGACGTGGCTGCCGCCACCGAACTGGGAGTGCTGGTGACCTATACCCCGGGCCTGCTCTCTGAAGCCATGGCCGAGCACACTATGGCCCTCATGCTGTCGCTAGCGGGCCGCATTCCCTGGTACGATCGCACCGTGAAGGCAGGGCGCTGGGAAGTGGCGCTGCGACCCGATCTTTATGGCACCACGCTGGGCATTCTGGGAATGGGCCGCATCGGCAAGGAAGTAGCCAAGCGTGCCAAGGCCTTTGGCATGAAGCTGATGGCTTACGACATCGTGCACGATGATGACTTTGCCCGCGAATATGGAGTGACGTATGCCTCCTTGGAGGAAGTGCTTAGATCCGCGGACTATGTCGCTCTTTTGATGCTGCTCGACGAGCACACGCAGGGCACGATCAATCGCAAGACTCTGTCGCTGATGAAGCCGACGGCTTTCTTGATTAACCCCAGCCGCGGCGCTCTGGTGGACGAGGCTGCGGTGGCCGACGCGCTGCGCGAGGGCCGCCTTGCCGGCTACGCGGCGGACGTGTTTGTGAAGGTGCCCCCGGGAGCTGACAATCCCCTGCTGCAGTTCGAGAACACGGTGTACACGCCCTGGGTCGGGGCTGCCACCAAAGGCAGCAACCTGCGCGTAAACAGGCTTGCGGCCGAAATCATCGGCAAGGTGCTGACAGGCCAGCCAGTAGAGCCCGCCTACGTGGTGAACCCGGAGGTGTGGCCCAGATGGCGCGGCAAAGTATAGAAGGGACGGTGAGAAACGCAGCATGGCGGCCAATGGCATCCTACTGAAGAAACGTTGGCGTGCGGGAGAAGTCAGCCTGGGCCTGTTTGTGCACTGCACGGATCC
>CAYZKS010000221.1:0-5740 GCA_964478725.1 uncultured Anaerolineales bacterium | reverse complement strand
TTGTAGCAGATGGTCGTGCCGTATACTCCCTCCAGCAGGAAGCCGTTATATCCAAGCATGACTTCGTTGCTGCAGAGGGTGCTGTCGTGCACGAAACTGCCGCGCAAGGCATAAGTGTTGGCGGCCGTGCCATTGCTTTCAAACTTGATCCCCGTGATGCTCGCATTGCCCACGCGGTTGCCCACGGCGTTGCCCGTGCCATGCAGGTTGATGCCAACGCCAAAGTCCTTGATCTTGAACCCAGAGATGCTGACGTTCTCAACCTGATCCACGTAGAAGCCTGTCTTGGCCGGTGAATCCGTAACGCCGTTGAGAATGGAGGCGTTACTTCCCGCGCCTTCCAGAATCAGCGACTTGGTCACCGTCACGCTCTCAGTGTAGATTCCTGGCGCCACGTGCACGATCCCATCAGTCAGCACTTTGGTCACGCCAGCCTGAATGGTCTTGAAAGCATCAAAGTTCCACAGGTGCCCGCCGTTCGTGCAGGCGGCGCAGTAATCATCGTCCACCCACACCTCGTCAGGCCCGGGGAACGCAACCGTGGTAACCGTGAATGGCAACGAAGCCGAGGGGCGCGTGACACCCGCCCCGACGGCCACAGCCCGCAGCGTGGCGGTGCCTATGGTGACTGGCGCAGTCAGAATGGCCTGAGCGTATCCGGCGGTGGTCTTGACGCCAGAACGGAACGCGTCCACCCACACCCGCCCCACGCCGCCATTGGTCACCCGTATCGTATGGGGAACGCCAGGAGCCAGATTGGTCTTGATCAGGCGCTCCATACGCCATTGCACGGCCGAGCTATAGAAGCTGATCGAGGTGGCATATACGCCATCCACGCTGATGTCAGCCCAGCCGCCGATCGTGTCCGTTTCGAAGATCATGGAGACGGCGGTGCCATAGAAGGTCCATGTGACCTCGTCGCCATAGGTGTCCGAGTACTTGGCTACGCCACCACTGGCCAAGGGGCTCACACTGTCCAACCAGGTTCCGAGCTTGATGACCTCGGCCGATTCCGCCTCGGCGTAGGCGTAGGGGATGCTGCCCAGTGAGGTCGTGATGCCCACCATGGTGCCGTCGGCAACGGCGTGCCCGTATTGATCCGTGACCGTGATGTAAACGGTTGAAGTCGCTGCGCCACCCGAGGGCAGCGTGTTGGGAACCGCAGTCATCAAGATGGTATAAGGAGGCCCTGGCATGGTAGGAGCGGGCATGAACATGACTGCATCGGCGCAGGTGTCTCCCGTGCCAGGCAAATGATCGCTGCCGGGGCCGGACGAGTTGATCTCTACGTATTGGCCGGTCGTGGTGTAGGTGCCCGCTTTGAACGGATAGACACCCAGGCTCAACCAGTCCGAGGGCGCAAACGTGCCAGGGCTGCTGCCTCCAGCAGTCTTGGTTTGGTCCACTGTGGCCGTCACCACACCGCCGTCGTACTTGATGGTGTACGGAACCGCGATGGGTCGCGCGGGATGCGCGCTCCAGTGCGCCAAGACCTCGTACATCCCATCCGCGGGAATGGGGTCTGCGACGCAAGGCGCCCAGCGCGCAGTGCCAGTCAGCAGCGTGCTGGACTCGTACCAGTAATTATCTCCGTACCCGCCACCGCCGGAGATGCCCGGCTGCCAGAATCCCACTGCCGGGGTGTGCGTGTAGCAGGCCGAGGTGTTGTCGATGGTAACGGGGGTGTAGGGCGGCGTGGCCGTAGGCGTAGGAGTTGGCCCGGTAGGCGTGGCCGTCGGAGTGGGCGTGGGTGGTATGGGAGATTCCATCGACCAGGTGATGACCAACCGGGGACGCAACAGAAGGTCGGCATAGTTTGAGCTGCGGTAGGAGTAGATCACCGCCGGGTCTGGCCCGACGAGCTCGAGCCCATGGTTGTTAGCCGGGTTGGTGACCCAATCCTGGACGATGGAGGTCACGTCAAACTGCTGCCAGTCTCTGAGAAACACCGTTTGCGTCAGAACAGCCGGGAAGAAGCGGTCCGTCACCGGGTCCGAACAACCTTCTGCGCCCCAAGGCACGCCCGTGCTGGCATCGTACCAGTTGGCCGTCAACTCGTTCCAGGGACGCTTGACCTGGTAGACCTCCGCAGTCATGGAGTCAAACAGGTTGCGTGAATAGCAGTATATGCCCAGCGTGGAGCTGAGCACGTACGCTCCGGAAGGAATGCTCCCAGGAGTAAGCTCGAAGCGAATCAGCGGACGGTAGGCCCAGCTCTGGCCCAGCGAAAACTTGACAGAGGGGCCATAGTTGTCGTAGGGAATCCAGCGGTTGAGGTAGGTATCGGTAGTCCCAGTGTAGGCCACAGTCGGATAGCGGCCCTGCTGGAAGGTCGTGACGGTGAATACGGCGGAGCCATAGAGCCCTTGAACTGGTCCGCTGCCTCCCTGAGACTGGTCGGATTCCTGGGGCCCGGCGATCAGGCGCAACGCGAGTGCAGGGCCAAGGAAGAGCAAAGCAAAAGAAAGCACAAAAACTGCAAGCGACAGAATGACATTGCGCGACAGCGGGGGTTTGGAGCGCCGTTTCTCTGCAGGGGATCGTGCGGAGTTGGGAACACCCTGGTCAGAGCGTTCGAGAGCCATCTCTTCCATATCGTGTGCCTCCGTAGGGTCAGTAGCAGCTGCGCGCGGCTTCCAGCGCACACATAGCACGATTAGACATGATTATATACACATACTTCCATACTGTCAAGATAGCGATATGTCAAAGAAATTAACCGCCAACCTGTGTGTTACAAAGATGTTACCTGATTCTCAGGCAACGCCAAGCAACGCAGACCGGCGCACTGCTCCCTGCTAGTTCAAGACGATGGATCGTTTCAATAGTTACGAGGCAAAGCAAGGCCCCCACACACAAAAACTGAATCTGTAACCTAGCGTTCATGTTGCTGCGCCGGACAGCACTTGTCGCGGAAGAGAGAACAGCGCGGTTTCTTGCGGTTCTCACCCGGATGGCCAGGTTTCGGGAGTCCGGCATGCACTGGTATAATGCGCCCGCCATGCTCAATCAGACCGCTCTTCAGGCAAGCGTTGTAGCCTCGGCCCAGGACTGGGATCACATTGTGCAGCAGCTCTCAGGCGGGTTGCTGCAATCCTGGACCTGGGGCGAGTTCAAAGCCCGGTTCGGGTGGCAGGCGCAACGCATCGCGGTCCACGAGGGCAAACAGGTGACTGCCGCGGCGCAAGTGCTTTTCCGACGCCTGCCCGGCAGGCTGTGGACAACGGCCTACGTCCCCAAAGGCCCGCTGCTGGACCCGCGCGCGACGCCGGACCTCTGCGGGCAGGCCCTACTTGGCGCTCTCCACCAGGCCTGCCGGCAGCTACGTGCTGTGTCCCTGAAAGTCGAACCCGATTGGGAGCAGGAGCCGCAGGCCCGCGACTGGCTGCAATCGCACGGCTTTGTCCCCAGCCCCCACAGCGTGCAGCCGCAGCGCACAGTGCTCGTGGACCTACGCCCGGACGAAGCGGCCATCCTGGCACAGATGAAAGCCAAGACGCGCTACAACATCCATCTGGCCGAACGCAAGGGGGTGCGCGTCCGCCTCGGCTCTGCCGAGAGCGTGCCGCGCTTTTACCAACTGCTGCAGATCACCGGCCAGCGCGACGGTTTTGCCATACACACTCGGGAGTACTACACGCAAGCCTACCGCCATTTCAGTGCGCAGGGCGCAGCAGCCATTGTTGAGGCAGTCTACCAGGATCAGGTTCTGGCCGCCTTGATGGTCTTTGCCTGGGGCAAGCACGCCTGCTACATGTACGGCGCTTCCTCCGATGCAGAGCGGCAGCGCATGCCCAACCACCTGGCGCAGTGGGAAGCCATGCGCTGGGCCAAGGCGCGCGGGTGCGAGGTCTACGACCTGTGGGGCATTCCGGACGTGGATGAAGCTCAAGTGGGGCCAGACGTGGCTGCCGCAGAGCAGCAGGGCGTGCTCAGCACGGGGCTGGGAGGTCTGTACCGTTTCAAGCGCGGCTTTGGCGGCCGTGAGGTACGCTACGTTGGGGCGTGGGATTATGTCTATAATCGGGCGCTGTACCGCCTGCTGACCAGCGCATGGCGCTGGAGGCAAAACCTCTAACCCGGGCCCCCGGGGGCGGGCCGCGTTGATTGGTGCATGGTATGATGAATGCAGAGGAGCCGAGACTATTGCGGTCTCGACTCCCCCCGCCAGCGCCCTGACCGTGCGCACGCACGCTCGGCGTGACTTCTACTGCTTGTCGCCCGCGATGAACTTCTTGACCATGGTGCGGGCCTGCTCGTCCGGGTACTGCTGCGGCGGCGACTTCATGAAATAGGCCGATGGACCCAATAGCGTGCCGCTGATGCCCCGATCCAGGGCCAGCTTGCAGCAACGAATGGCGTCGATCACCACGCCGGCCGAATTGGGCGAGTCCCACACTTCCAGCTTGCACTCCAGGTTCAGTGGCACATTGCCAAAGGTGGTGCCCTCCATGCGGATATAGCACCACTTGCGGTCGGTCAGCCACGGCACATAGTCGCTGGGGCCCACGTGTACGTTGCCCGGATCGAGCGAGTAGTCGAGCATGCTGGTCACCGCGTTGGTCTTGGAGATCTTCTTGGACTCGAGCCGCTCGCGCTCCAGCATGTTGAGAAAGTCCGTATTGCCGCCGAAATTGAGTTGATAGGTGCGGTCCAGGCGCACTCCGCGCTCACGGAAGAGGGTTGTCAGCACGCGGTGCGTGATGGTGGCGCCGACCTGGGATTTGATGTCGTCGCCCACGATCGGCAGTCCGCGATCCTTGAAGCGCCTCTGCCAGTAGGCCTCGCGCGCGATGAAGACGGGGATGCAGTTGACCATGCCACACCCAGCATCCAGGATCTGCTCCACGTACCATTTGGTGGCCATCTCGCTGCCCACCGGCAGGTAGCTGACCACCACATCGGTCTTGGTTTCCTTGAGGATCCCCACCACATCGTCGGTAGAGCCGGGGGCTTTGGTGATGACCTCTTTCAGGTATTTGCCCAATCCGTCGTGAGTCATGCCGCGCGAGACCGTCACGCCCGAATGCGGCACATCACAGAACTTGTAGGTGTTGTTGGGCGGCATATAGATCGCCTCTGCCAGGTCCTTGCCCACCTTGTTCTGGTCAATGTCAAACGCAGCAGTGAACTCGATCTCTCCAATGTGGTACCCGCCCAGATTGACGTGCATCAGACCGGGGACGAATTCGTTCTCCGGGGCGTTTCTGTAGAAGCTGACTCCCTGCACCAACGAGGAGGCGCAGTTGCCGACGCCAATGATCGCCACTCGAATCTTGCCCATTGAGGTCTCGCTCCCTTCGCCAGGATGAGGACTGCTGCCGCAGCTTGCGAGCCACACAGCGAAAGCCGCGGCACACAAGGCGCAAGCTTACCACAGCCCTGGCGATTAGTCAAAGCGGATTGGCGTAGCAGTAGGCGCAGCGATTGGGGCAGCGCATGACGTAGGAACCGATGTCCACGCTGGGCGCACAACCACATTCCGCACGCTGCCCGGAGTCCTTGCCCGAAGGGGCGGCAAGGCCATGCGGATGAAGGGCAGAGAGCAGTTCCGCATCAATGCAGCGCGACGCCAGCGCGCCCGCCTGCGTAAGCTCGCTCTGGCTGCAGGAGTAGAGCGTCAGTCCCAGCGTCCGAGTCAGCTCGACAAGCCCATGGATTATCTCCAGGCGCTCTGCCAACGGCGGATCGTACCAGCGTGCCCCTCTGCGCTTGCGCACTTTGGCATACAGGGTGGCGA
>CAYZKS010000220.1:0-5743 GCA_964478725.1 uncultured Anaerolineales bacterium | reverse complement strand
GTGGGCTGGCACGGGCCCACCTTCGTAGAAGATCGACATGACCAACTCGGCAAGGTGGTTGATGGTGACCTCTTCTCTGGGGCCAATGTTGATCACTTGGCCGTCACATTGCTTGTCAAATGCGGCGCGCAGCATGTAGGGCGTAAAGTCATCAATATAGGTGAAGGCACGGCGCTGCTGACCGTCGCCATAGACATAGAAGCTCTTGTCATTTAGCAGCGAATTCAGGAAGATGCCTATCACGTTGCGATACGGATCTGCGATATTCTGGCGCGGACCGTATACGTTGTGAGGCCGGACGATGGTGTAGGCAAACCCATGCACGTCGCCAAGTATCTGAGTCACCTGTTCCATAGAGGCCTTGGATACGCCGTAGACATCCTCGGGCAGGGGTGCCATGCTCTCATCAAAAGGCGGCTCCTGTGCTCCGTAAACGCTCATCGAACTCGTTACCACCATCTTGCGCAGTCCGTGGCGGATGGCCGGCACCAGGACGTGCAAGTAGGCCATCAGGTTGCGTTCGGTGCAGGTGATGGGCGTGAACTGGCTGCGACCCTCGGTCGCGTCGGCAGCCAGGTGAAAGATCACTTCAGGACGGATGCTAGCAATGTACTCCTCAGTGGCCTTCCGGTGGCGGAGGTCAAGCTGGGTGAAATGGCTTCGGGGATTGATGTTGCGCCAGAAGCCTCCAGACATGTCGTCCACTCCGGACACGTCGAACTCGTCTACCAGAGCATCCACCAGGTGGCTACCCATGAAACCGGCTGCCCCGGTCACCAATATGCGCAGCTTGGACATTGTGAGCGATGGCCTCCATCGGATGGGCTTGACCGGCAGACAGGACCCACTTGTATGAACCTGCGATGTCTGCGTGTAATGCGCAGCACAGCAAGGGCAGCCTCGGAGCCAGGTCTGCAGTACTGGGCATCTTACCACATGTGCTGCCCTGCGCCAAAAACCTGAGCGACGCAGGGCAATCATAGTCTATTCAGGTGAACACTACATGAAAGAGTCGCTTGCGCTCGTTGCCTTAGCTCACCGAGAAAGCGCGGGCGTGAACCGGTTTCAGAATTCGGCCGGCATGTGCTACAATGGCGCCCGTCTCGAGCACGCTGTGGCTGTTCTGGAGAGGCGTTGTGCATACGCGAACCATTCGTGATGGGTACGTCAGTACGGCGAAAGGCGGGAGGGCGGTGCGAGAATGCTAGAGACTCCTGGACTGGTTGACAGCTCAGAACGCACGCGAAAGTGCGCGAATCGCATCTTGATCGTGCTGGGGTTGGCAGCCACGCTCGTAGGCGTGTTGTGGGATCAGGCGCTCATTACTTGGCTGAATGCGACGTTGCTCTGACTGTCCTGTATCGGCATTCAGTAGAATGCTATCTTCTCGACTAAGCACAGTTATGACTCGATTCATCCGTCTTCTTCTCACCGCGAAAAGACGCTGGGTACAAGCAGCCTCGTTTCTGATCATGAATTCGTTCTTCCTGCAATCCGTTGGCAAGTCCGTGCCGTGCCTCGGCATGAACTGCTACGCCTGCCCGGCGGCGATCTTCGCCTGTCCCATTGGCACGCTGCAACATTTCGCCATCATTCGGCAGGTGCCTCTGTATACACTGGGCCTGCTGGGCGTGGTTGGTGCGCTGGTGGGGCGTCTGGCGTGCGGTTGGTTGTGTCCTTTTGGATGGTTGCAGGAACTCATGTACGGGCTGCGCAAGAGTCTGCGTTGGCGAGAGCGGACGGTATCACATCGCCTGGGGTGGCTGCGCTACGCATTCCTAGTGCTGCTGGTGGGCATCGTACCCTTCTTGACACTGGAACCCTGGTTCTCCAAGCTCTGCCCGGTAGGTACCCTAGAGGGAGGCATCCCAATCATCGCGACGAATGCCGATCTGCGCGCCATGATCGGCCCGCTCTTTGCGGTGAAGATACTGATCCTGCTGGGTTTCCTGGTGTGGATGACGGTGACTAGGCGGCCGTTCTGCCGGTTCGTCTGTCCATTGGGAGCCATCTGGTCCCCGTTCAACCGTGCCAGTACACTGAGGCTAAGCGTTGACCAGCAAGCCTGCACACGCTGTGACCTGTGCCGGTCAGTGTGTCCGGTGGACATTAGGGTATATGAGGACCCCGCATCATCAAGCTGCATCCGCTGCGCGGAATGCGTCAAAATCTGTCCCGAGTCCGCGATTCGTCTCACGGGGGAGTAACGGCGAGGGCCGCGCGGCCTGTGCAGGAACGAGTCCCACGCTTTGGCACGGATCCCTTACGAATCGCACGTTTCCCGCGGCAGGCCTGGTGAGCCTGCTCGCCAATCTAGAAAAGTGTGTAGATGAACGGGGCGATGCCTGTGGCCTGGGCGAAGATCAGCAACAATCCGAAAAGCACCAGGATCAAGACCATTGGCATCAGCCACCACAGCCTGCGCTTCCATAGGAAGCGGAAGACCTCTCCCACGACTCCAAGACGAGAGACAGCACCTTTCAATGCATTGCTCATTCCAACTCCTCAATTTGCGTCCGAATGGGAGACACACTCCCATAGCGCGCGCGGCTGTTCACAAATCATCTGCGCCGGACGATCGATTACTCTAGCCATTGTAGCACAAAAGGCAGCATTGCTCGTGCTGCCAGCCGACTTCCCTCTGCATTGGGGTGGTCAGCGTCCAGGAACAGGGTCTGCTGTGCCTGTGGCATGGCAGCGCGAAAAGCAGGCAGCAGATCGAGGTATGGCACTTGCCGATCGCGGCAAAGCCGTGAAATGATGTCCTGGTAGTTCTCCTGGGGGTTGTCTCCCAGAGCACGGTCATAGTACCCCGGCTCAGCATCCGGCTCGAGCTGCAGCCGCATGGGAAACGCCACTACTGCCAATCCGCTGTCCAGCCGCGCGGTTTGCGCCTTCAGCCCATCCAACGCACTCTCGGTTGCGCCCCAGCAATTGGGACCGCGGCATGGCTGCAGATGCCTCAACCTGAAATCCAGGGCCAGAGTGCGCACAAGGCACAAGGCGGCGCTTCTCTGTGTCCACGTTGCGAATAGCTGTGCCGCACGACTCATCCCAAACGGCTGCGTCTGTTCGGCCTCGTTGTTGCCGTCCACATCGTTGAAGAGAAACGGCAGGATCACAAGGTCAGGCTGAAGCGCAGCGCTCTTCTCAGCCAGGTAGGACAACTCCTGCCAGGTTGCATAGCCCGGCACGCCAGCGTTCCAGACCTGGAAGCGCTTGCCAGTGCCCGCAGAATCCAGCAACTGCTGTAGTTGACCTGAGAGCGTATCCTGCTCCTCAAGTCCCCAGCCAAATGCTACGGAATCGCCCAGCACCAAGACGCGCAGCGTGCCTGCCGGCTTCTCCAGGCTGGCTTCTGCACCGCGCATCCCCAACGAGTTGATGCGATAGGTGATCTTCTCCCAGGCGTCGAGATCGTCACCCACCAAACCATGTCGAGCGCCAGCCACGCGATCGAAAGTGAAGGTTATCCCCGGCACCAGTTCATACTGGCGCACAGGGTGGTAGCGCAGCTTACCTCCTGAGGCTTCGGCTTGCTGGGCGAGGACGGCGCAGG
This sequence comes from uncultured Anaerolineales bacterium, assembly GCA_964478725.1. Lineage (GTDB taxonomy): Bacteria > Chloroflexota > Anaerolineae > UBA2200 > UBA2200 > CAYZKS01. The sequence goes on along the minus strand of CAYZKS010000220.1, from coordinate 2,184 downwards.
GCTTCTGCCCAGCAAGGCGCGCCAATCCCTCCAATACAGCCAGAAACAGAAGAGCGCTCACTATGGCAATGAGCAGATTCAGGGCCAGGTCACGCCATTTACTGGAGGCAGCTTGCTGCTGCGTGCTCATCCTTCTTTCTGCACCAAGTACTGCCCGTAGACGACGGCGTCCATGTCACTGTGAGAGTAGGTGTAGAAGGCGTTGGCTGGAGTATTGACAATAGGCTCACCGCGCAGATTGTACGAGGTGTTTAGCAGAACAGGTACTCCCGTCGCCTCGCCAAAACGCCGGATGATCTCGTAGTAGCGGGGATTCCATTCGCGCCGCACTGTCTCCAGTCTGGCCGTGCCCATGTGCGTGGTCGCAGGAACAACTGCCTTCTTGTCATCCTTAACTTCGGCGACCATCAGCATGAAGCGAGCAGGGTAGCATTCTTCTGGCCGGTCGATCAGGAAAAATTCCTGAGCCCGCTCCTCCAGCACGGCAGGCGCGAATGGGCGGAAAGGCTCGCGGAATTTGATCTTGCGGTTGACGATGTCCTTCATGTCTTCACGTCGTGGGTCCGCCAGAATGCTGCGGTTGCCCAAGGCGCGTGGGCCCCACTCAAAGCGGCCCTGGTACCAGCCAATCACCTGACCCTGGAGCAGCAGGTCCACCACGCGATCCATCAGCCGATCGTCATTGCCGAAGTACTGGTATTTGATGCCGTTCTCGGTGAGGAAAGACTGCACGGCCTCGTCACCATACTCCTCGCCCCAGTAGGCGTGCTCAAGCACAAACTGGCGCGGCTTCTGCAGCACGATGTGGTAGGCATAGAGCGCAGCTCCGATGGCACCGCCAGAGTCGCCTGCAGCCGGTTGAATGAAGACGTGCTTGAACGGCGTCTCACGGATGATGCGGCCGTTGCCGACGCTGTTCAGCGCCACACCGCCAGCCAAGCACAGGTTCTCCAGTCCAGTCTGCCTGTGGGCCTCTCGAGCCAGCTTTAGCATCATGTCCTCAGTCACGGCTTGGATGCTGGCTGCCAAGTCTGCGTAGTACTGGTTCTGGTCTGCCTCCTGCTCACGCCCCGGCTTGAAGCCGAAATCTCGGGTGAAGAACTCGGCCTTTCTATCGCGCGGTGTGCCGAGTAGCTCCAGGAACCTGGCGTTATAGGTGTGCTCAGTGGATTCGTGGAATGAGAAATAGTCCATGTTGAGCCGGAAGCTGCCGTCGTCGGCGACCTGCACGGTCTTGAGCACGCGATCCACATAGCGTGGCTGGCCATAGGGCGCCATGCCCATCACCTTGTATTCTCCGTCATTGACCTCGAAGCCGAGGAAGGCCGTGTAGGCCGAATACAGCAATCCCAGTGAGTGCGGGAAACGCATCTCTGCCGACAGAACAATCTCGTTCTTCGACTGGGCGTCCCACGCGGCCGTGCCACGCCCAATGGAAGCTGTGGTCCACTCGCCAACGCCGTCCACGGTAAGTATGGCGGCTTCCTTGTAAGGAGAGCAGTAGAGGGTGCTGGCAGCGTGGGAAACGTGGTGGTCGGCAAAGAGAACCTTGTCAGCGGATATGCCAACTTCCTTCAGGATGTGGCTTTTGACCCACAACTTATCAGAGAACCAGTTGAGCATGGCTTCACGGAAGACCCGCCAGGTCTGCGGGTATCCGCTCAGCGTGGTCATCAGGATGCGCTCGAACTTGACGAGTGGCTTCTCGTAGAATACTACATAATCCAGGTCCTGGCTGGAGATGCCGGCGCGTTTCAGACAGAATTGCACGGCGTTCCTGGGGAAACCGTAGTCATGTTTCTTGCGTGAGAAACGTTCCTCTTCCGCAGCGGCGACCAGAACACCATCCTTCAACAACGCTGCCGCAGCGTCGTGATAGAAACAGGAAATGCCCAGGATGTACATTAGCCTTGTTGCCTCGCTTCTTCAAGGGTGGGCTCTGGCTGTGCCTTCTTGCTCCAAAAAGTGCTGCGGGAATGCGACTTGATCTGCAAGGGATCGGAGAACAAGCGAACGGCCACACCCAGTGGAGTGACAAACACAAAATAGAACAGGGTGAGGATCACTCTCCCCTGGAAATTGCCGATCTTGGTGGCCAGCACCTTCCACCGCGACCACAATTGCCTGAGCACGCTACACCTCCGAGTCTGGAATCCCGGGCATTATACAACAGAAAAGTGAAAA
>CAYZKS010000219.1:0-5772 GCA_964478725.1 uncultured Anaerolineales bacterium | reverse complement strand
TCCCGAACCTGGTCACACATATCCTAGGAGCACTAAACCTTCTGTCCAACCCACGGATACTATTGATAGAAGAGATCGGAGGAGCCGACGAGCCGATGGAAGAGCGTGAAGCCATTGCCCGACTACAGAAGGGTGACATCTCCGCACTGGATGTCCCAGTGCGCGAATACCAGGTCCAGGCAGTGCGGCTGGCATACTTGATCATCGGCGACCGGCATTTGGCCGAAGACGTTGTCCAGGCAGCTTTTCTGCGCGCGTTCGAACGCAGTAGGCAATTCGACACCGAACGGCCTTTCTGGCCATGGTTTCGGCGCATAGTTGTCAACGATGCGGTCAAGGCCGCGACGCGCAGCCGGCAGCACATACCGTTACGCTCGGAAAGCGATGAGGTTGGTAGCCTGATTCCTCAGCTCTGCACCGACCCAGACACAAGCCCGGAGGAGACAGCAGGTGCCGCGGAACTGCGCCAAGCGGTCTGGACTGCATTGCAGCAGCTGTCACCGGCCCAGCGCGCTGTGGTCGTTCAACGCTACTATCTGGGGATGAGTGAAGCCGAGATGGCGGACTTGCGAGAGTGCGCCCCAGGCACCGTCAAGGCGCTGCTGCACTCAGCCCGGCAGCGCCTGCGTACTTTGTTGGGCAGGTTCTCGCCAACGAACCCGGCGGCGAAACGATTAGAGTAGACAAGCCCATTTTTCTACCGCGTTCCCGCGCCAAGTTGGGTAGGAGGAGGTCAGACGAATGAACCAAGCACAGATCGAGCAAGGCCTCAGAGAAATCGCGGAACAGGCCGTGCCAGAGGTGGATCTGCTATCTGCAATTCACGTTGGGTTGACGGCAGATGCTAAGGAACACCGCGGCGCTGCCGTGAGAAAGCGAGCCGCCCGTTCGGCGGTCACGGCCTTGGTCACGACCGTAGCCGTGGTGGCCATGGTCCCATCCCTTAGGGCCAAGGCAGGGGCACTGCTAAGAGGCTGGGTCCAGATGCACATCCCCGGCCCAGGCGTGGGAGTGGCCATGTCTATGCGTACGGACCTGGCCTTGCAGCCAACTTACCTGCCAGATGCACTCCTCTCGGGCCTTGTCTCTGTAGCGGGGAGTGTTACTGTCGGTGCGCAAGACCACATGGGCTTGTTCTTCGGGAATGCACAGGGCCACTGGCTCTGGATCACACAGGAATCGGCACAGGGTACCGGAGTACTGCCTGAGGGCCAGCACGTGCGGGTGCGTGGGCGGCAAGCTGTTCTACTCAATGATCAGAGTGGGGTGTTGCTTGGGCCGCCCCGACGACTGGATGAGACCATTGGCGAGGAACTCACACTCCCGCCTGGGTGCTTGGAGGCCATGATCGAGAACGACCGGCCAGGGAGCGAATCCGCCCTGCTGAAACCGGACTGTCAGAAGGCGATAGAGGAGGCTGGTGAGTTCACGATAGTCAACGGTAAGGCATTCACTGTGAGAAGCGGGCAGTTTGGGCCGCCCGAAATGCACTATGCGAATGCGACTCGCCTCATTTGGTACGTCGGCACAACTCGCATCGAAGTGCTTTCCAACTTGCCCCTGGGAGAAGTCCTTAGGGTGGCCGAATCGATGGTGCCGACAGCCAGTCTGGAGTGATCCGCCACTCCGCCCGCTCTTTGAGTCAGATCGTAGACGGGAACGGCCAGCCATCGCTGGGCAGGGCACATCATCACAAGAGAAGAGGTTCTCCTGGCGATGACCTACTCTCCCAGGGACCTGCGCCCCAAGTACCATGAGCCAAAGAGGTCTATCCATTCACGTCCCACCAACCGATAGGCAGGGCGGTATGCTTTGGCGTATTCCCGTGAGTGGTGGAGAGCCGGGTATCCCTGCTCCTCAACCTTCGCAGTCAGGGCCAGCACCTGCGGCAGCGAGAATGTCTTCCAGCGCCTCGCACGGCATAGGGAAACAAAAGTGGCCCAGGCTTCACGTAGGTGCTCCGGGGTTCCCCAAGCCCGTCTGGCAGTCACGAGGCAAGCGTGGGAGAGCGCCGCTGGGGAGCCCGACCGGGCTTTGAAGGGACGCAGATTGAGTCGCCCGAGGGCTCCATCGGGACGCACGCCCTCCCACACGGGCTCGCACTGGTTCGCCAGGAGAGCGGCGTACTCTTCCCGCAGTTGCACGTCAAACTCCTCCGGCGAAGAGATCGCATGCTTCGGCCCCAGAACACCCTGGTAGAGCAGCTTGTATACGTCTTGTGGCCGCATCAGTGGATAGCGGGAGAGGTGGGCATCGATCAGGCAGACGAGGACGCTCGGCGAGCCCCAATCAATGCCCATGTGCGCGATCCCGCAGCGTTGTGTTGGTGAGCCAGGCTGCGCAATGCAGGGTCATGTCCAGCCCTTCAGGCCAGGCCGTGCGCGAGCAGTAGCGCCTCATCCGCCAGTAGCTTGACCGTGGGGCCGTCGGCCACGACCCGACCTTCATCGAGCAGTAGTGTGCGAGGGCACAGCTCTTTGACCAGTTGCAGATCATGGGTGCTGATGAGCATGGTCTGAGGCAGCGCTTCGAGCAGGTGGATCAGGAGGCGACGCCCACGCGGGTCCAACCCGGCAGAAGGCTCGTCGAGCGAGAGAACCGTGGGGGTCATGGCCAGCACCGTGGCGATGGCGACGCGTTTCTTCTCACCGAGGCTGAGATGGTGGGACACGCGATTGGCGTACTTTTCCATGGCTATCTGCCGTAGGGCCTGCGCAACTCGCTGACGCACCTCAACTCCCGCGAGACCCATGTAGATCGGGCCGTAGGCTACGTCATCAAACACCGTAGGCGAGAACAGCTGGTCATCAGGATTTTGAAATACCATGCCTACCTTGGCCCGCACGACGCCCACTTTGGCCCTGGTCACCTGCAGCCCATCTACCGCAATCAAGCCTTGTCCCTGCAGTATGCCATTCAGGTGGAGCAGGAGTGTTGACTTACCCGCCCCATTGGGTCCGACGATGCCGATGCGTTCCCCGGGTGCGACGCACAGATTGACCTGACGAAGCGCCACCTGACCATCCGGATAGGCGAAGTCAAGGCCGCGGATATCAACCGCTGCACATGCTGATTGGGCCATGTACGCTACATCCATTGCCCCAACACCAGCAACACCAACAGAACGCCAATCGCCAAAGCAGCAACCCAACGTTGTGCTGCAGGCACAGGCTCAACCGGCAGCGAACGGATCGTGCCATCATAGCCGCGCGCGAGCATGGCGCTGTATATGCGCTCGCTGCGTTCATAGCCGCGCAGAAACACGCTGCCAGCCATGTTGCCAGTGACACGTGCTCGCCATACAACGCTGCCACCGCTGCGCCCTTTGCCTGCAGCGCTACGTGACTCTCGAGCGCGCAGCATGCGCATCGCCTCATCCACCAGCACAAAGAGATAGCGCCACATCAGGCCCACGCTGGTGACCAAGAGCCCCGGAAGGTGCAAAGCGCGCAGGGCTACCAACAAGTCGGGCAAGCAAGTAGTCGCCGTCAACAGCACCGCCATCTGCACCGACAGCCAGGACTTGAAGGCGACGCTCAGAAAGCGCTCCAGGCCGGCATAGGTGAGGGGCAACAACCACTTGCCCACGGAGATGTTCAGGATGACCGGGCCGGGCGTTGTCACCAGCAAAGGCAACGCTGCCAACGCGAATGGAAGTGCCAGCAGAGCCCGTCTGACTAGCATCCACAAGCCCAGCTCCGAGGCTACTGCCACCGAGAACACGAAGCCAGCCAGCAGCACGTAGGCCGGCCATGCGCCCACCGGCATCAGCGACACGCTGAGCACATAGGCGAGCGTGATGATCAGCTTGACCCGCGAATCGAGGCGATGCCAGAAGCTCGCGCCTGCACAGTAGAGATCCAGGGAATTGCTGTGCAAGTCTAGAGACTCTGCGCAGATCCTCGTCTGCGCCGCGAAGCAGCCACCGCCATGGCGATCCCGAAAACGATCAGCAATCCCACGATCCCGGCAGCAATCGTGGCGATCGCTTCGTTAGAGACGCCAGGGAAGGCATAGTCAGGGATGAGCCGATAGGGTGACTCACGGGCAAAGTCCAGGAAGCCCCTTTGTTCGGCAACCCATTCCAGACCATCAGGGTGACTGGAGGCCAATGGAGACAGCACCGCCAGCACGATAGCCAACACGAGACCGCCAACGAGGATCCCCTTGTTCTCTACAGCCTTGCTCTTGTCCGCTCCCATCAAGTCGGGCCGGGCAGCATACAACAAGGCCACCGCCCCGACCGTGATCAGCCCTTCTCCAATGCCAATCAGCATATGGATGCCCCCCATTGCGGGCACCGCCACGTTGGCCGGAGAGGTGCCGGAGACAGCCAGTTCCAGGGCGCAAGCCAGTGAGGCGACCACAATCGAAGCCCAGCCGGCAGCAAAGCTAGCCACCAGCGTGCCCCAGCGCTTGTCACCCGCCAGCCGGCGCAGGCTCGTATAGACAGCATGGCTCACCGACACGCCGATCAGCGCCATATTGACTATGTTCGCTCCCAGTGCCAGAAGGCCGCCATCCTGGAACAGCAATGCTTGCGTCCCCACCACACACGTGATAGCCAGTACGGCCGCCCAGGGGCCTACCAAGATGCAGGCGATGGCAGCCCCCAACAAGTGACCGGAAGTGCCACCCGTCACGCTGAAGTTGAGCATCTGCCCGGCAAAAATTGCCGCCGCCAGCACACCGAACAAAGGCACCCGGCGTTCATCCAGCTCACGACTCACCCGTCGCAGGGCATAGGCCACCGCCACTATGGCGACAACCCACATCAGCAGGGCCACCCACGTAGAAAGAAAGCCATCGGGAACGTGCATGGGTGTCCCACCTGGCAACAGAGAGCACTCTGGGTCACCAATCGCTCGTGCTGCATGGGCGTATGGTCCATCAAGCAGCTCAGTGTAGTGCGACATGGGTTCCTCCTATCAACATGTATTTTGACGAGTCCACAAACTGATGAGACCTCGCAGTACCAGACTGCGGCGCGGCGAAATCAGACAGACGGAAGGACGGTCTTGCTGGGGGGACATCCCGCGACCCGACTTCCCTTGGCACTCAGGGCAGGTGCCGAAGAGGCCAAAGTGATCCATGCGCGGGAGATAGCCGTATTGCTCTTGGACTGCCTGGCGCAGCGGATCCAGAAACGAATCGGGCAGGTCCACGACGCGGTGACAGCACAAGCAGACCAAGTGATGGTGTGGCTTGCCGGCGGTGTACTCATAGACGTGGCACCCGTCCCCCAAGTCTGTCTGGGCGACGAGTTGTAGACTCACCAGGCACTGCAGATTGCGGTAAACCGTGGAGGCAGTGATCGTGGGATAGCCCGGTCTCAGGCGTTCCAGGATGTCATTCAGGGTGATGTGGCCGCTGCTGCCTTTGATGACTTCCAGAACGGCCAGCCGCTGTGGGGTCATGCGGTAGCCCGCTTCCCGTAAGCGTCGGGCGGCCTGCATATGGTGACTCACGCTTCCATCCTTTATTGCAGGAATTTGCAATAGCAATTTTATTCAGTAGTCGATGTCTTGTCAAATCAGATGTGTGGGATGGGGTGCATGCCACATGCGAGCAAAACTCAGTTGCAGAATGAGAAGGCTTGCGTGGGCGGCACAATCGCTTGCGGATTCGGTAAGGTGATCTGACACAAGCGACGTGCCTCAAGGGGATGCGGACGCCACTGACGGCAGTAGCAGCGGTTTCTGCAAGACAAAAGAAAACAGGTTCTCCTGGCAATGACCTACTCTCCCAGGGGCCTGCGCCCCAAGTACCATC
>CAYZKS010000218.1:2443-5826 GCA_964478725.1 uncultured Anaerolineales bacterium | reverse complement strand
TTGCGGCCCAGTCGGTCTGCCAGCCAGCCGCTAGCCACGGCCGAGACCACGGTGAACAAACCAACTACGATCATCAGATTGCCGGTGGCGGCAGGGGCATTGGGCACGCGCATGACATCCTTCAAATAGTACTGCGCAAAGCCCTGGATCGAACCGATGGCCGCAAGATACAACAGGCGGTTGACCACCCACCAGGTGTACGAGCGATGCTGGTCCGCGGCCGGGCCAACGCCCACGCGCGCGCTCCACCATACGCCCAGCACGATCGCGCCAGCCATCGCCAGCAGACCGGCCAAGCCCACGGCCACAAGCTGCAACGTGCCCTGCCCCGCGAGCAGCCTTCCAACTACTCCCACCAGCCCGCCCAGAAGCGTGGTCACAGCGGTGAAGATCACGGTCAGGTACACCAGGCGCAACAGGGGCGGCCCCAATGGCTCACTGCTCTGCCCGGCCGTCAACGGCTGCTCGCGCACGGCGAACACGGTGATGAGCAGGGTAATCAGCAGTGAAGCCATGACGATCAGGATGGCAATCCAGACCCTGCCGGAGCCCACAAAGGGCGCCACCACGAAGCTGACCAGAATGACGGGGATCAGCTCCATCATGGCCTTGACGCCTGAGGCTCGCCCGCGTTGGTCCTCCGGCACCAGGTCGGGAATGATGCCCTGCAGCGCGCCGTGGGCGACGTTCGAGGAGAACTGCAGGGCCAGCACAGCCGCGAACAGCAACCAGTAGTTGCCGGCCAGGCCGATCAAGGCAAGGAAGAGGAGGTCGAGCAGCGTGCCGATGAAGATGTACGGCCGCCGGCGCCCCCACTTTAGCGTGCTGCGATCGCTCAGCAACCCGGCCATGGGTTGGATCAAGATGGCCATGATCAGCCCTGCAGAGCGCAGCACTCCCAGGTACGTGCCCTTGACCGCGTCTCCGACGAATTGCGCCACCAGAAAGGGCAGGATGATGGGGGTGAGGCTGCCAGAGGCCATGTTCAGGCCAAGCCAGTAGATGTTGTAGGTGATGTAGTCATACCAGCGCATCCGCTTCATGGTGCCCTCCTTTGCTGAGCCCGATACGCGCGCAGGCGATGTCCAGAATGCGCCACCTGCATTTGCCCCTTGACTATGGCCAACCCTACCGATCAGGGCTGAACTGCACCTAGCGAGTTGCCTGGCTGGCTGGAGCGTTGATCGGTGCCAGGCGAGCCTCACTCAGAATCACACGGCGCGTGGTAATGTACCATTGGATGACGGTGCGGAAACGATCCGGTCCATCCTGCAGGGGAGCGATTTGCACGTCATGCACGCGCTCAGCCACAGCGTACGCATAGACGGGATAATACAGCGGCAGGGCCGGGACGTCCTCGGCCAGCACGCGTTGCAGGTCGCGGTACAGAGCCGCTCTCTCCTGCGTGTTGGTCGCAAAGCGGGCCGCCTCCATGATCAGATTGGCCTGCTCGCTGTCATAGCCACTAAAGTTCTGCCCGCCGGGCACCCTCTGCGTGCCATGCCATTGGGGGTAAGGGTCGGGATCCGCGGGCAGACGTTGGAATTCGTAGAAGATGGCGTCGTAGGAGCGAGGAGCCAGAAGGTCGCGTACCACGCCGGCCACGCCTGCACTCTGCGGAACGGCGCGCACTCCCACCTGGGCCCACTGGCGTGCGAGCTCGTTGATGATCTCAGTGCGCGTTGGGTCCTCATTGGTCAGCAGGGCAAACTCTAGCTTCAAGTCGCCCTTTTCGCGAACGCCATCGCCGTCCCGATCCATCCAGCCCGCCGCCGACAACAGGGCTCGGGCCTTGGTGGGATCATAGCCATACTGCGCCGTGTGCTCCTCGTATGCCCAGGAGGATGGCAGGATGGGGCCTTGAGAGAGGATGGCCTGCCCCTGCAGCACGCCATCAATGATCTTTTGGCGGTCGGTCGCCCACATCAGCGCCTGTCGAACCGCCTTTTCCTGAAAAACCGCACTCTCCAGATTCAAGAAGACCAATCCATAGGCCGAGAGCGGCGCAGAGTAGAGCTGCGAGTCATCCATGGCTCGCACCTGCGCCACGAATTCGGCGGGGACGTGGGCGCCAAGTACCTCACCACGCTGGTAAGCGCTCACAACGCTGGCGGCGTCGGGGTAGAACACAAACTCGAGCTGATCCAAATACGGGCGCCCCTGATAATAGCCGGTATTGGCGAGCAAAAGGACGTGCTGAGCAGTCACCTCACCCACCTTGAAAGGTCCCGTGCCCACCGGGTTCAGGTTGAACGCATGCTCGGCCAGGACTTTGACGGGCACATCTTTCAGAATGTGGGCGGGCAGCAGGCCAAGTGTGGTGTAGCTCAGGAAGGGAGCAAAGGGCTCGCTCAGGGTAAAGCGCACGGTGTAGGAATCGGTGCGCTCCATCTGCACCACGCGCCAGAGCTTCGCTGCCTCAGGTGGTCCCGGGAAGTCGGGGGAGCGCAAGAGATCGATGGTGAAGACGACGTCGTCCGCCGTGAACGCATGCCCATCGTGCCAGCGCACGTCGCGTCGCAGGTGAAACGTGTAGGACAGCCCATCTGGGCTCACATCCCACGTGTCCGCAAGGTCCGGCATGATCTCGCCACTGGCGTTGGCCACGGTCAGACCGTTGAACACCAGCGCAGCCAAGTCCCGGTCCACGTCGTTATACGTGCTCAACAGTGGATTTATGCAACGCGGACTGCCAGCCACGCCCTCGACGTATGTGCCCCCATAGTCCGGCACCACGACGGCAGTCATGTGAAAGGCCGTACGCCCCACCACCAGAAGGATGAGGCCTACGGCCAGCACCGCGATGACAGCTTGCCACCGCATCTTCGTACCCGGGTTCGAGTCTACTAGGCCTGGAAGATCACGCTGAGGATGGAGAAGAGGAAGAATGCCACCACCAAGCCTATGGTAACCATGAAGAGCGACTTCTCCACACCCCGACGCGTCTTGTAGACTCCGCCCTCCCCGCCGAACATGCGGCTCAGGCTCCCGCCCTTGCTCTGCAGAATGACGAGCACAACCAGAGCAATAGAAAGGATGATCTGTACCACATTCAAGTACCTTGCCAACGAACGCACCCTCCGCAGAAAGTTGAGCCATTATAGCACACTTTTGGCCGCGGCAAAAAGCCTCTTCCAGCATGTACAGACGGATGCCTGAGGCTGTGCGGTTCGGTCTTGGGGAAGCCTCCGGTTTCCTGGCCCCCAGCCGGGCCTCCGCTGTGCAGCCGCTGCAATTGGTATTCCTCACTTTGACTTTCGCCGCCGCTTGTGCGAAAATGGGCCGTGTCGGTGATTGATTTCCACACTCATATCTTCGCGCCCGAATTCGTTGGCCGCCGCGAGACGTACTTGCAGCGCGATGCCTGGTTTGGCCAACTGTAC
>CAYZKS010000218.1:0-2343 GCA_964478725.1 uncultured Anaerolineales bacterium | reverse complement strand
TCGCCAGACAACATCCACCTCACGCTGCAGTTCCTGGGCGATGTGGCAGCGCAACGCGTGGACGAAATCGCTCAGGCGATTGCGCGCGGGTGCGTTGGGATTGAACCGTTCTCCCTGCATCTGGCCCAGCCAGGCTTCTTCCCAAACGCGCGCAACCTGCGCGTGGTTTGGGTGGGGGTAGAGGGCGACATGAACGCACTGCTCGGGTTGCAGGGAGCTGTGCAGTCAGAGCTGCAGGGCATCGGCTTCACACCCGAGAAACGCGGTTTCCAGCCCCATCTGACGCTTGCCCGCGTGCGCGATCAGGCCAGCACCTACGAACGCGAAGGTCTGGCCAAGCTCATCTCCAGCATCCGAGTGGACTCTGCGAGCATGCAGGTAGACGAAGTGAGCCTCATGCGCAGCGAGTTGCGGCCCAGTGGGCCCGTATACACGCGCCTGGCGGCTCTGGCACTGACCAAGCTGTAACGCCGGCAAGGAGGCCAGCATGCACTTTCGCGATAGAGTAGAGGCGGGCCAACTCCTGGCCAAGCAGCTTTCCTGGCTGGGCGATGAAAGGGACGTGATCGTCTTGGGCGTTCCACGGGGCGGGGTGGTGGTAGCCAACGAGATTGCGAAGGCACTGCACGCTCCGTTGGACGTGTACATCACGCGCAAGCTCGGAGCGCCGTACAATCCCGAGCTGGCCATTGGCGCTCTCGCCAGCGATGGCAGCGCGTTCCTGGACCAGGATGCACTGCGCCACCTGGGTGTCAGCGACCAATACGTCCACTCTGAGATCGCGCGCCAACGCAAGGAGATCGCGCGGCGCATGACCTCCTACCGTGGTACTCGCCCCGAGCCAGATCTGCATGACAAGACCGTCGTGCTGGTAGATGATGGCGTGGCCACAGGCGCAACTGTTCTGGCCAGCCTGCGCGCCATCCGGCAACAGCGGCCCAAGCAGTTGATTCTGGCAGTTCCCGTGGGGGCAGCCGACTCCATAGCTGCGCTCGAGAAAGAGGCGGATCGCGTCGTGTGCCTCTACAGCCCCGAGGTGTTTTGGGCGGTGGGCTCCTTCTACGCGGATTTTGACCAGACCTCGGATGAAGAAGTGGTCCAGATGCTGGCGCAGCGGCCGTAGGAAGGGCCTGACCAGAGGTTGCCTGTGGGTGCTTCTGCACAGGCGCGACGCCTATGCAGATCAGAATGGCGCCAGGTTGCAGTTAGATGGCCGGGTCGTCTGAGCTTTCCTCTTCGCGTGGGTCTTCGTCCGGACTATCCCCTTGCTCCGCGTCTTTGCCCGAGCCGTCTGCCTCCAGTAAGTCGGATTCTGCCAGCTCGGCTGCGGACGCCTCGGTTGCAGTTGTTCCGGCAGGCGTCGCCTGCTGTCCCAGGCTGCCAATCCACAGTGCGCCTTTGAAAATCAACCAGGGAAGCAGCAGCCCCACCACGAGCAACGCGGCCACGCCACTCAACTGCGCATACAACTGGGCAGAGCCATTGGGCTGAAAGCCAGGGGCCAAGATCAAGCCGGATACCCCTTGCCCGGCGATGCCGCGGTACTCTTGGACACCTACCGCGTTCCAGCCAGCGCCCCAGCGCCCGTCCGCAAACACCGCGACAGCTACAAGTCCCCACAGACCGGGCAAGCCAAAGGTAGCGGCCGAGGCGCTCGGGTCATCGAGGTGCAGCCAATGCTCGCAGGCATACAGGCCCAGCAGGAACAGAATCCCCGCCCCTAGGCCAATAACCAGGGCAGCCCACGCCGGCACAAGAGCGCAAGCTGCGCTCACGGCCACTAGGCCGGCCACAGTACCGCGACCTACGGCCATCCCGTCAGGTTTGGTGGCAACAAACCAGGAGTACAGCGAGGCAGCCAGAGCACCGCCACCTGCACCAAGTGCAAGGTTCACCAGAACAAGCGGTATCTGTATGTGCTCACGAAGTAGGACGTTGCCCAACGCCAGCCCCGGCCACCCAACCAGTGCCAGCAAGGCGCCTATCACCATCCACAGCGGGAAATGCATTGGCGGCAGGCGTGCCGGGCCCGGCTCAGGGACGCGCCGCGGCTTGACGATGGAGAACACGCTTTGGGCAACCAAAGCGCCCAGCAGGAACACTGCGCCGCTGCCCGCGGCGTCCACCAGGCCATGGCCCAGTTCCAGGTTGGTCCCCAGGTTCGCCAGCCACCCGCCGCCCCACAGCCAGTTTCCGAACAACGGGTAGATCAGCCCCGCGACCAGCAAGCCAATGGCCAACTGAACCGTGCGGCGCGTGTGCTTGCATATCGCGAGCAGCACGATCAACACGGCTGTCGTGACTGCCGTCAGTTGCGAGCCGAACAGCAGGTAGGCATCAGCG
>CAYZKS010000217.1:0-5842 GCA_964478725.1 uncultured Anaerolineales bacterium | reverse complement strand
CTGAGATTGACACAACGTCTTGATTCGTGGTAAGCTGGGATTGGACGTGTTGCCATTCCTGCCTCTTTGACCGGTTTCGGGCAGGCTATGCCAAAGGAGGCAACTGGAGGCCAAGATGAGAGTGATTCGCAGGGTCGCACTGATCGTGCTCGCAATGGTGCTGGCATTTGCCATCCTCGCCGCGAGCGCAGGGTACTTGCTGATTAGGCGCTCTTTCCCCAAAGTCAACGGAATCCTACAAGTGGCGGGCCTGCAGGATCGCGTTGAGATTGGCCGTGACAAGTGGGGGGTGCCACACGTCCATGCGCAAAACGAGCATGATCTGTACTTCGCTCAGGGTTATGTGCATGCCCAAGACCGACTCTGGCAGATGGAGTTCAACCGTCGGGTAGGTGCTGGCCGCCTTTCGGAGGTCTTGGGCGAGGCCACGCTCAAGTCCGACCGTTTCCTGCGCACGATTGGCCTGTACCGTGCCGCCCTGGAGGACCTGGAAGTTCTACCTCCCGACATCATCGCATTGCTTCAAGCATACGCCGATGGAATCAATGAATTCGTCGCAACGCACCAGGACCGATTGCCCCTGGAGTTCGCCTTGCTCGGCTTCAAGCCCGAGCCCTGGACGCCTGCCGATTCACTGGCCTGGGGCAAGGTCATGTGCATGGATCTGGGCGGGAACTTCGAGCAGGAGTTGCTGCGCGCCAAGCTCGTGGCCACCTTGGGCGAGGAGAAAACACGCGAGTTGCTGCCGCCCTATCCAGGCGAGGGCCCGTTTATCATTCCGCCTGAAGCCAAGACCTACAGCCGGTTGGACGCGGATCTGCTCGAGGGATTGGCTGAGGTCAAGCGCCAACTTGGCTGGCAAGGCGAGGGCCTCGGGAGCAACAATTGGGTCGTGGATGGCACCATGACCGAGACTGGTCGACCAGTGTTGGCCAATGACCCTCACCTTGGGATCCAGATGCCCTCCATATGGTATGAAGTTCACCTGACTGCCGGAGAGATGGACGTGATCGGCGTCTCATTCCCGGGCGTCCCAGGTGTGGTCATTGGTCACAACCGTCAGATTGCATGGGGCGTGACCAACGCAGGGCCGGATGTCCAGGACCTGTATGTGGAGAGAATCAACCCGAGCGATCCGAATCAGTACGAGTTCCAGGGACGTTGGGAGGACATGACGGTTCTGCAGGAGGAGATCAAGGTCAAGGGCTACCCTGAGGCCGTGTTGGCGACCGTGCGACTGACCAGGCATGGCCCGCTCATGACGTCGGTGCTATCGGGGCAAACGAGCCCGGTGGCATTACGTTGGACTGCACTCGAGGGTGGCGGGCTGTTTAGGGCGGTCTATCTCTTGAATCATGCACGTGATTGGGACGAGTTCCGCGCGGCGCTGCGACATTGGCAGGCTCCCTCGCAGAACTTTGTCTTTGCGGACGTGCAGGGCAACATCGGCTATCAGATGCCTGGCAGCATTCCGGTGCGTGCTCAGGGACAGGGTCTGGTGCCTGTCCCTGGTTGGACTGGAGAGTACGAGTGGGAAGCCTACATCCCGTTTGATGAGCTTCCATCGGTTCTGAACCCCGTAACGCACATGATCGTAACATCGAACAACAAGGTCGTGCCTGATTCATATCCGTACTTCATTGCCTATGACTGGGCCTCGCCCTGGCGCGCGCAACGCATCACAGAATTGCTGAACCTCAAAGAGGATCTTTGCGAAGAGGACATGCGTGCCATCCAGGCGGACACATATGATCTGCCTGCGGAGGCCATCATGCCATACCTATTGGCCCTGAAACCGCAGGGATGGCTCCAGGAGCGGGCATTCGCGGTGATGGACAAGTGGGACCTGCACGACGACCCGAAGAGCTCGGGTGCGGCCATGTTCCACGTGATGGTGTGGCGGATGCTGGCCAACACGTTTGGCGATGAGCTGAAAGGCGCTGACGTTCAGGACTGGGACGGCTCGGTAGCGGCCCTGCTGAATATCCTGCCCGATGCCGGCAACACCTGGTTCGATGACGTGGGCACGTCTCAGATCGAAGCTCGCGACGAGATATTGCAGCGCAGCTTCCAGGAGGCACTGGACTGGTGGGGTAACAAGTACGGCGACATGCCTCACTTGTGGCAATGGGGTCAGGTACACACTGCGACTTTTGCCCACACCCTAGGCAGCGTCAAGCCGTTGAACTTGATCTTCAACCGGGGACCTGTGACAGCACCAGGAAGTGGCGCGACGGTGTGCGCGACGGGATATGACGTCCAGACGTTTGCGGTGAACACGCTCCCATCGTACCGGCAGATTATTGACGTGGGCGGGTGGGACAATTCGCGCAGCATGCATACTACCGGCCAATCGGGCCAACCGCTGAACAAACACTATGATGACATGATCGCCGCGTGGCGCCAGGTGCAGTATCATCCCATGCTGTACGATCGCACCGACGTGGAGGCCAACCTCGAGGGCCGGCTAACACTTCTTCCAGAGTGATGGCTCGGAGCCAAGCCACACATCCATACGACTTGGTGCGGAGGTCAGACCATTGATGAAAGCAACGCTTCAACTCCCAGATGGCGTGCACCGGCGCTACAACGTGTTGACACGTGAGTGGATTCTGGTTTCGGCAGAGCGTACGGCACGTCCATGGAAAGGCCAGGTAGAAGCTGCGCCGGTTGAGACAAGGCCAAGTTATGACCCGGACTGCTACTTGTGCCCCGGCAATGTTCGTGCAGGCAGCGAGCGCAACCCAGAGTACCTTGAGACGTTTGTGTTTGACAACGATTTCCCCGCGCTTCAGCCGAACGCCCCCGGTGTGAATGAGGCCACTCTCGTGCAGTCACCTCTGCTAGTTCATCACCCAGAACGAGGGATATGCCGTGTGATCTGCTTTTCGCCGCGCCACGATTTGACACTGGCAGAGCTCGATGTGCCACAGATCCGTCGCGTGGTGGATGTCTGGGTGCAGCAGTACGTGGAGTTGGGGGTGCTGCCCTTCATCAACTATGTACAGATCTTTGAGAACAAGGGTGAGATGATGGGCGCCTCCAATCCCCACCCACACGGCCAGATCTGGGCCAACGAGACCCTGCCTACCGAGTTGCTCAAAGAGGGCGAGGCGCAGCGAGACCACCTGGACGAATCTGGCAGCTGTCTACTGTGTGACTACCTTGCCCTGGAGAGCAGTCTGGGGCAGCGGGTGGTAATGGAAAACGATGACTTTGTAGTCTTGGTCCCGTTTTGGGCAGTCTGGCCTTTTGAGACCATGCTGCTCAGCAGGCGGCACATCCCCACCCTGGCGCACTTGCATGCTGAGGAGAAGACCGCTCTGGCCGACATGCTCAGGCGTCTGACGGTGCGCTACGACAACCTGTTCCAGATCTCATTCCCTTACTCGATGGGTTTTCACCAGCAACCAACCGATGGTGAACCGCATCCAGAGTGGCACCTGCATGCCCATTTCTATCCGCCGCTGCTGCGTTCCGCGACGGTGCGCAAGTTCCTGGTGGGGTATGAGATGCTCGCTCAGGCGCAGCGTGACCTGACTGCTGAATCCGCCGCTGATGCCCTGCGCGAATTGCCCGATGTTCACTACAAGCAGGGACATGCGGAGGCCGGCAGCAAGCGCGACATGTAAAGGTCCGTAGCTCGGACTCACCGCGGCAGGTGTGCGCCTTTGAAGGAATACGTCTCGGCGAGCATCTCTTCTGCGCTGCGACGCCTGACCTTGCCAGCTGGCCCTCCCAGCATGGCGGCCAGCTCTTCGATGCGTTCGTCGCCTTCTAGTGCTTGTACGCGTGTCACGGTGCGGCCCTCAAGTTCGGCCTTGCCCACTTGGTAGTGTGCATCAGCGTATGCCGCCAGTTGAGGCAGGTGTGTCACGCACAGAACCTGGTGGGCAGGTGTAAGCCGCCAGAGCTTCTGACCAACTACTCCGCCGACGCGTCCGCCGATTCCCTGGTCAATCTCATCGAAAATCAGGGTCGGAACCTGGTCGGCGACGCTCAGCACGGTCTTGAGGGCCAGCATCAGGCGGGACGTCTCACCTCCCGAGGCGATCTTGGCCAGGGGTTTGGTCGGTTCACCCAGGTTGGGCGAGATGAGGAATTCCACGTGATCGATGCCTGTCGAATCGAAGGCAAAGCGCTTGCCTTCCACGAGTAGGCCATCAGGTGCTTCTTTCGAGTGCAGCCTCACCTCAAAGCGCGCCTGGGGCATACTAAGGCCGTGGAGCTCAGATTCAACACCCCGAGCCAAACGCTGGCTGGCTTCGTGCCGAGCCATGGAGAGCGCAGCGGCCTGGGTGCCAACACTGGTCACAAGCTGCTCCTCCTGCTTGGCCAGCTCGGTTAGGCGCTCCTCGTTGTGAGTGATGGCGTGAAGCTGCTGGGCCGCCTCCTGGCCATAGCGCAGGACCTCGGAGATGGAGTTGCCATACTTGCGTTTCAGGTTTCGAATCAGTTCCAGCCGCTCTTCCACGCTCTCCAGGCGCACCGGATTGAATTCGACGCCGTCGCGGTAAGAGCGCAAAGTGCGTGCCAGGTCATCCAACACATAGGAGGCTTCCTCAGCGCTCTTGTGCTGTTCAGCCACTTGAGGGTCCAGTCTCTCCAACTCAGAGAGGCTGTGTAGCACGCCAGCAAGCAGATCGCACACAGCACGCTGCTCGTCACCGCCGCCTGCCAGGGTCTGAAAGGCGTCGTTTGCCAGGCTGGACAGACGCTCAGCATTCTGCAGGAGGCGGCGCTCGGCTTGCAGTTCTTCCTCTTCGTCAGCTTGCAGCCTGGCTTGCTCGATCTCATGAACCTGATACTGCAGGAGGTCAGCACGGCGCGCCAGTTCGCGCTCGTCCCTGCGAAGGCTGCTTATCTCGTCGCGCACCTGGCGAAGAGCGCGCACGCCCTCGGCGACCTGAGTGCATTGCGCTTCAAGGCCAGCATAGCGGTCCAGGAAACTGAGGTGCTCTCTGACGCGCAGAAGGGACAGGTGCTCGCTCTGCCCATGGATATCGACGAGCAATTCGCCCAGCTGTGAGAAGACACTCAGCGGCAAGGCTCGTCCATTCGCGCGGCAGACGTTTCGACCGGAGCGGTTGATCTCCCGCGCCAGAATCAGCTGTCCGCCGTTCTCGGTCAAGCCGTGTTCTGCAAGCAGTGGAGCAAGCACAGCATCCAGCGGCGGCGGTAGCTGAAAAATGCCTTCTACACGCGCACCTGTGGAGCCGGTGCGGATGCACTCGGCATCGGCTCGCCCGCCAAGCAGCAGGCTGACCGTATCAATGATGATCGACTTGCCTGCGCCTGTCTCACCCGTGAGCACGCTCAGACCGGGAGGCAAGGCGAGTTGAAGGTGGTCGATGATGGCAAAGTCGGTGATGCTTAGCTCGGAAAGCACGCGCAGCCTCCCAAACAGTGGTTGTCGCCTGCTACTTGAGCCTTTCAAGCAGCGTGCGGTAGAAGTAGCCCGGGTCTCCCAAGCGCGCGAAGCGGCAAACATTCGGACTTGCTGTCACCAGTACGCTATCGCCGTTCAGCAATGGGACGTCCACCTGGCCATCCACGGTAAGTGCAGCTTCGTACTCTGTGCTCAGCACGAAATGCAGGTGGGCCGCCGAAGGCAGTACCAGTGCACGAGCCACGTTCAGGTGGGGTGCAATAGGAGTGAGCAGAATGCTGCACATGCATGGAGCCACAATAGGACCGCCTGCAGCCAAGGAGTATGCTGTAGAGCCTGTTGGGGTGGCCGCGATGACGCCGTCCGCCGTGTAAGTGGTCAAGTACTGACCCTCGACATGCGCATCGATGCGCACAACGCGCGCAATACGTCCACGGGCTATGACGGCATCAT
>CAYZKS010000216.1:0-5855 GCA_964478725.1 uncultured Anaerolineales bacterium | reverse complement strand
CGCCGGGACATCGACCGCGTCTCCGCTCTGGACGATGTAGTGATCGTCACCGTGGTCGGCAGCGGCATGCGCGCCACGCCCGGGATCGCCGCGCGGGTTTTTGGCGCCCTGGGCCAGGCCGGCGTCAACGTGATCGCCATCGCCCAGGGCTCGTCCGAGTGCAGCGTTTCCCTGGTGGTGAGCAGCCAGGACGCTTCGGCGGCCGTGCGCAGCATCCACCAGGAGGTGATCCTCAACCATCGCGCCGCGGGCCATGACCATGGCTAAGATTCCCGTCGCCATCCTGGGCGCAACAGGCGCAGTGGGCCAGCGCTTTGTACAGCTCCTCGCCGCGCATCCCTGGTTCGAGATCGCCGCGCTGGCCGCTTCGCCGCGTTCCGCCGGCCGGCGCTATGGCGACGCGTGCCACTGGGTTCTTCCCGGCGGCCCGCCGGACGCCGCCCGTGACAGGGTGGTTGTTCCTCTGGAGCCGGGGCTGGACACGCCGCTGGTGTTCTCCGCCTTGCCTGCCGACGCCGCCCGCGACCTCGAGCCGCTGTACGCCCAGCAGGGCTGCGCCGTCTGCTCCAACGCCTCGGCCTTTCGCCAGGCGCCCGACGTGCCGCTGATCATCCCCGAGGTCAATGCCGATCACCTGTCTCTGATCCCGGCTCAACGCGCTGGCAGGGGCTGGAAGGGCCTGATTGTGACCAGCCCCAATTGCACCACCACGGGCATCGCGCTGGCCGTCAAGCCGCTGCACGACGCCTTTGGGCTGCAACGCCTCTTCGCCGTGTCCATGCAGGCAGTGTCGGGCGGCGGCTACCCGGGCGTGGCCTCTCTCGACGCGCTGGACAACGTCCTGCCCTACATCGAAGGCGAAGAGGAAAAGATCGAGCGGGAGACGCGCATCCTGCTGGGACGAGTGCAGGGCCAGGCGCGCAGCGAGGCGCCCATCATCGTCAGCGCCCAGGCCAACCGCGTCCCGGTCGTGGATGGCCACACCATCTGCCTCTCTCTGCATTTCGCGCGCCAGCCCAGGATGGACGAGGCCATCGCGGCGCTGGCCGGGTTCCGCGCCACAGGGCTGGCGTCGGGGCTGCCCAGCGCCCCGCGGCAGCCCGTGCATGTGCGACCCGAGCCCGACCGCCCCCAGCCCAGGCGCGACCGCGACGCGGAGAATGGGACCGCGGTCAGCGTGGGGCGCATTCGCACCTGCCCGCTGCAGCACCTGCGCCTGGTCGCCCTGGTGCACAACACCCTGCGCGGAGGGGCGGGCGGTGCCGTGCTCAATGCCGAGCTGCTCGTGGCGGCGGGCCTGGTCAAGCGCGCCTAGCGTGGCCAACCAAGGAACCTGTTTTCTCCAAGACAACGGGTTTCCACAGGAGAAGACGGGTTTCTTCAAAGAGTGAGGTAGTCGGAGGTTCGGCAATGGCATACGCGAGTTGGCTCGAATGCAGCCGCGGCTGCGGCCGGCGCTACTCCATCTTTGACGTCGTGTACCGCTGCGAGGATTGCGGCGGCCTCCTGGACGTGCGGCACGACCTGGACGCCCTTAAGGATCGCACGCCCCAGCAGTGGAAAAGCCTCTTTGACCAGCGCATCCGCACCAACGAGTGGCCGTACGGCAGCGGCGTGTGGGGCAAGAAGGAGTGGGTCTGCCCGCAGTTGGACAACGAAAACGTCGTTTCCATGTACGAGGGCCACTCCAACTGCTTCTGGGCCGAGCGCCTCGGGCGCAGCGTCGGGGTCGAAGATCTCTGGATCAAGCTCAGCGGCAACAGCCACACCGGGTCTTTCAAGGACCTGGGCATGACCGTGCTCGTGTCCGTAGTGCGGCAGATGATCGCCAGCGGCCAGCCCATCCGCGCCATGGCCTGCGCCTCCACGGGCGACACGTCCGCTGCACTGGCGGCCTACGGCGCTGCAGCCGGCATTCCCACCGTCATCCTGCTTCCCAGGGGCAAGGTGTCCGTGGCCCAACTGGCCCAGCCCATCGCCAACGGCGCTGTGGTGCTGTCGCTGGACACCGACTTTGACGGCTGCATGCGCCTGGTGAAACAGCTCACCGCGGATCGCACCCTGTACCTGGCCAATTCCATGAACCCGCTGCGCATCGAGGGCCAGAAGACCGTGGCCATCGAGATCGTGCAGCAGTTCGACTGGGAGGTGCCGGATTGGATCGTCATCCCGGTGGGCAACCTCGGCAACGTCAGCGCCTTGGGCAGAGGATTGCTGATGCTCAAGGAGCTTGGGTTGATCGAGCGCCTGCCGCGCATCGCCTGCGCCCAGGCCGAGCGCGCCAATCCCTTCTACCTGAGCTATCTGACCGGCTTCCGTGAGTACCACCCTGTCGCCGCGCGTCCCACCCTGGCCAGCGCCATCCAGATCGGCGACCCCGTCAGCTACGAGCGCGCCGTCCAGGTGCTGCGCCAACTCGAGGGCGTGGTCGTGCAGGCCAGCGAAGATGAGCTGGCCGACGCCGCCGCCCGCGCCGACCGCACCGGCATGTACTGCTGCCCGCACACCGGTGTGGCCCTGGCGGCGCTCTTCAAGCTCGTGGAATGCGGCGAGATCGGTCCCTCGGATCGCGTGGTGGTCATCTCCACCGCGCACGGGTTAAAGTTCACGCATTTCAAGGTCGGCTACCACGAAAGCGCGCTGGAGGGCGTGCTGTCGCGCGCCGCCAATCCACCCCTGGAGCTGCCCGCCGACCCGGCCGCGGTGCTGCAGGCCGTGGACCGAGCGCTGCAGTCCTGAGCCGTTCCAGAAACCCGTCCTCTAGGAGGAGAAACCCGTTTTCTGGGAGAAAACGGGTTTCTTGCTCAAGGTTGCACCACCTCGAACACCGACTCGGCATAGCCATCCAGACTGAACCAGCGCACCTGGTTGCCGTTGCGCACCACGTAGCCGCACTGGCGCCCGCCGTATTCGGGGCCCAGGTCCTGGCAGAAGAGCTCGCCCTCGGCCCACCAGCGCCCCTGCACCACCTGCGCGCCGTACAGGGACACCGTCATGCTCTGCTCCGGCCCGAAGGCGACACTGATCTGCATGCCGCCCTGCGTGGTGCGCAGGATGCAGTCGGTTAGGGCCTGCTCCAAGGCCTCGCCGCTCAGGCGTGTGCCCACGGCGCGCTCCAGCAGCGGCGGATCGCCGATGTCCGTGGCTCCGCAGGCATCCAGGATCATCCACAGCAGCGTGCCAATGCTGTCCTCGCTGACCGAGTCGCCCACATCCGAGTCCACGCGGTGCACCACCACCAGGTTGCGCGCAGGCATGACGATGATCTCCTGCCCGTAGGCGCCCGAGGCGTAGTAGCTGCCCGGCCCCTCGTCCACGTTGGGGAAGGCGCCGGCGCCCTCGCCCGTCCACCACATGTAGCCATAGCCGCTCTGCGGGCCGATGTCCGAGTGCGGGGACGTGCTCTCGCGCACCCAGTCTTCGGGCACGATCTGCTGGTCGCCCCAGCGCCCGTTGCGCAGGAACAGCAGGCCAAAACGCGCCGAGTCGCGCGCGCTCAGGCGAAAGCCGTAGTAGGGGTGCCTGGAGTAGGACTCGTAGCCGTAGTGCAGCTCCTCCGGGTCATAGTCCTGCATGCCGATGGGCCCGGCGATGCGCTCCTGAAAGGCGCTGTAGATGTTCTCCTCGCCGCTGAGCTGGTCGAAGATGCTGCCCAGGGCATTGAAATCCCAGTTGTTGTAGTACCAGAAGGTGCCGGGCGCGTGGCTTCCGCGCGCGGGGCGCATGGCTTTCATGCTGGCCGCTTCCCCCGCGGCCTCGATATATACCCCCGAGCGCGCCGACAGCAGGTCCTTGACCATAGCGGTCTTCTCCACCTCGGTGAGCGGCGTCAGGTCGTCAATGCCCAGCTCGGCCAGCGTGGCGTCCAGCTTGATCTTGCCCTCGGCCACGTAGATGCCGTACAGCGCGCTCATCAGGCTCTTGCGCATAGAGTGGCAGAAGTACTTGTGGCTGATGTCGCCCCAGGCATCCACGATCACGCCGTCCTGCACGATCACCACCGCCGCCGAGCCGATGCGCTTGGCAAAGGCCTGCGCCGCGGCCAGCTTGGTCGAGGACCAGCCCAGGCTTTCCGGGCTGTCCGCACGGGCCCAGTCGGCGCCCGGGTACACCTGGGGCCGCGCAGCGTCCCCGGAGCTCTGCGGAGGGGACTGCACGGCATGGCCGCTGCTTGGCGCAGGGGACTGCACCGCCGCGGTTGGCACGCGGCCTGCTGGCGCGCAGGCCGCCAGCATGGCGACAAGAAGCACAATCCAGAGCATTTTCTTCAGCATGGGTCTCCCTCCTGACTCAACATCCGCTTGCGGTACACGCTTATTCTCTTGGCAGGCACACACATTGCTCTGCTCAAACGAGAACGCAAGTTCCCAAAGAATGGCATTGCAGACCTTCGACTACGGTACCTTCTTCGCTTCGAGCGTTTCACCGTGGCCCACCACTTCCATTCGGTCTACCTCGCCGCCGTCATTCCGGTAGAATGCGAACTCGGCATAGAGTTCTCGCAGGTAAAACTGGTTCTCGGAAATCGCGATCAATTCGCCTTCTCCATTGCTGGGTACCCCGAGGTAAATGCGTGCTCCGTCGACGCGGATCGTCACGTCGAAATCATCAAACTGATATCTACCGGCATACGCAGCCAGAATCCGCGGATCGACCGGGAACGGCTTTGGCAAGCCGCGCATGAGGGAATAGCCGATGTAATCCGTTGGACCGTCGTAGACATTCATCAGCACGACCGCGCCAATCTTGCGCTCAGAATCCCATACCAGGAACGAGCTGTAACCGAAATGCCCCCCGCCATGATAATGAATCCCGTTGCCGGATCCTGGTAGATTCCAGCCAAGTCCGACGTAAGCGAGTATCTCGCCCGGGCGTTGGGGCGTATTTGCCAGTTGAAGTGCGGGCCGAAGTTCCGTGTCGGTCATTCCCATGTTGGCTGCGAGGAACGTCAGCAGATCATTCGCGGTGGATAGGATTGCACCAGACCCGGCAAGGGTGGGAGCATGCCAATTGCTGGACACCACATAGTAGCTGCTATGCGGAGTAGCCAGGCGGGAACGCAGGTCTGGCGTCAGTTCGAGGCGGGTACTCTGCATGCCCAGTGGGCGGGTGATGCGTTCCAGCAAGAGCGCTTCGTAATCCGTCTGGCCGGCCCGCCGGACAAGCAGGTTGCCCAGAAGGGCAAAGCCATAGTTGGAGTACTCGTACGTGCTGCCGGGTGCACGGCGCATGCGATACCCAGAAAGGAAATCGTACATCTGGTCCAAGGTGTGGTCCGCGAAAGGGTTACTCGAATCCCTGGAACTGTTGTTGGAGGGCCACCTGGGGAACCCGGCGGTGTGCGTCGCCAGGTCCAGCAGCGTGATGGACCTGCCCTCATACTCCGGCACCGTAACCCCTTCAGGGAGATACATGGAGATCGGATCGTCCAGCTTGACCTCGCCATTCACCACGGCTTGCGCCAGCAGGATCCCGGTGAACACCTTGGTGATGGAACCGATCTCGAACACGGTGTCGCCATCCGGGACGCGCGTGTCGGTGGCGCTCAGCCTGCCGTAACCGACCACCCAGCGTTCCTGCGGGTCCGCTGCGATCATCCCCACCGCGATCCCGGGAGCCCGCTTTTCCACGTCCACCAATTGCACCAGCAGCGCTTTCACTTCGTTTGGGTCTGGCAGCCGGGAGGGCTGGGTTGTCGCCGTAGGGCTGGGCGTCGTGATCCCGCACGTGCTCAATGCCAGCAGGAGTAAAGGATTCAGAAGGATGGAGAATTGTCGCTTCATGGTAAATCCCCAATCATGGAATCTTCTTCACTTCGATAGTCACGCCGTTCTCCACATAAACCAGTCGATCCA
>CAYZKS010000215.1:4630-5861 GCA_964478725.1 uncultured Anaerolineales bacterium | reverse complement strand
GCCGCGATCATTCGCCCATCCGATCTCGAATCCAAGGCCAAGTCCGAGGCCGGGGTCAAGTCAGCCCAGCCCGTAGCCATCGTCTTTGCCGTCACGCCACAGGATGCTCTGGTTCTCAAGTACTTGAATGACAAGGGTGGAAAGGTGGACATCGTGCTGCGGGCCCCAGAGGCCAAGGAGCAATTCGCAGTGCAGCCCGTCCACATGGACTACCTGGCCGACCGCTACCAGTTCCGAATCCCGGTCGAGCCCTAGGCCCAGAAGGGTGTGTCCGGTGCCCAGGATTCTGATCGTCGACAGCGATCTGAACATCGCCCAGCAACTGCAGCCTATCCTGGCCGCAGAGGGCTTTGAAGTCCTGGTCGCAGTCAGCGGGCAGGGTGCGGCTGCCATGGCACAACTGAATCGGCCCAGCCTGATCCTACTGGACGTCCAACTGCCCGACGTGGACGGCCACGAGGTGTGCCGCAGTTTGCGTGCGGCTGCTGCGACAGCCAAGCTGCCGATCCTCATCTACTCCGCCCGCAAAGACGTGGCAGACAAAGTTGCCGGCTTCAAGGCAGGCGCCAACGACTATGTCGTCAAACCGGCAGCGCCGGCCGAGCTGGTCGCTCGCATCAGGGCTGCTCTGCGCGCTGAAGATACACCTACGTTGGGTCGAACCGTCGCCGTTTGGGGCACAAAGGGCGGTGTCGGTACGACGACCATAGCCAGCAACTTGGCAGTGGCGCTGCAACTCAAGACAAAGCAGAGAGTGACCCTGGTCGACGCGTGTGTGCTGGGAGGAACACTGGGAGTGGCGCTGAACCTCGCGCCTGTCCACACCATCTCCGATCTACTACCGCGCATGGACGATCTGGACTCGGAACTGCTGGCTTCGGTGCTCAACGCTCACTCATCTGGAATCAAGGTTCTGCTGTCCATGCCCTGGAGCCACAACGGTCACAGCGCTCACCCTGAGGACTTGGAGCGGCTCATGGACTGGCTGCGGGCTGCCAACGACTTTGTGGTACTGGACACCGCTCCCTCCTTGGACGACAGCACGCGCACCGTGCTACAACGCGCGGAACAGGTCGTGGTGGTGCTCACGCCGGAGATGACTGCTCTGCGCAATGCGCGGCTGTTCGTGAACACCGCACTGGATTGGGGCGAACCAATGGAAAAGTTCTTACTGGCCCTGAACCGCTCGCAGACCAAGACAGCCATACCCTTGAAAGACGTGGAGGCGGCT
>CAYZKS010000215.1:1787-4530 GCA_964478725.1 uncultured Anaerolineales bacterium | reverse complement strand
CTGTGAGCAATTCTGCAAGCGCATTGGAAGCCCTGCCATGCGGCAGCACTGGCAACTTCAGCGTGGCATCGCGACGTTGGCTACTGCTATCCTCTGCGCGAACCTGCACCAAGCCTACGGATGGAGTCTGGCATTTGCCAAGTTCATGCTCTGCTGCAGCTTGCTCATGCTGATCGCCATGATTGACTTGAGAACCCGGCTGATTCCCAACGTGCTTACTGCACTCGGCGCGGCATTGGCGCTGGCCTTTGGCATGCTGTTGCCCAGCCCAGGTCTGATGGCCGTCCTGGGGGGAGCGGCGTTGGGTGGAGCGATGTTTCTGTTGCTGGCCGTCCTGAGGCGCAACGCCATGGGATTCGGTGACGTCAAGTTGGCCATGCTGATTGGAATGATGACCGGCTTCCCGTGGGTGCTGCAGGCGTTGGTGCTCGGAATCGTACTGGGAGGGCTGGCAGCGGCCGTCCTGCTACTGACGCGTCTGCGCAAGCCCAAGCAGTACATTCCCTACGCGCCGTACCTGGCAGCCGGCGCGATGCTGACCTTACTGTACGGCGCACGCATTGCCGCCTGGTACGCAGGCCTGAAGGGCGGCCAGGCGTGAACGTCCTGCTGCCCACTGTTCTTAGCGCTGTCCTGGTAGGAGTCGGCGTCCTGGCTGCTTTTGGAGGACTGGGCCGACTCATCCAGAGCGGCGAGACGATCAAGGACAGGCTGGACGCTATGGCGCCCGCCTCTGTCATCAATGACATGGATGCACGTGCGACCCCTGACAGAGGGCGCGGCTGGCTCAAGGGATTGCTCGGCCACTCGCTTTCCGAGAGAGGCTTCGCGGTCAAGATGGCTACCGATCTTGCACGTGCCAACATGTCTTGGACCGTGACTGAGTACATCCTGCTGAGATTGGGCTGCGCGGCTGGCCTCTCCCTGCTGCCTTTGCTGCTAACGCGGCAGGTGCTCTTTGCCCTCCCGGGTCTTTGGCTTGGATGGCTTCTGCCCTCCATCTTTGTGCATCTGCGCCAGAACAAGCGCCTGGTCGCGTTTCAGGAGCAGCTTCCAGACATGCTCACTCTTCTGGTAGGTTCGCTGCGCAGCGGCTATGGAATGACCATTGCCATGGATACCGTGGCAAAGAACATGCCGCCGCCCGCATCAGAGGAGTTTGCGCGCGTGGTGCGGGAGATCGGTCTGGGAGTGCCTGCCTCACACGCCTTGAGCAACCTGGTGCGGCGCATTCACAGCGATGATTTGGACTTGATGGTCACAGCCATCTCCATCCAGCACGAAGTGGGTGGCAACCTGGCGAACATCCTGGAGACCATCGCCGACACCATACGCGAGAGGATTCGCCTCAAGGGTCAGTTGCGGGCTCTGACTAGCCAGCCAATGATGACGCGCTACATCTTGACGGCGTTGCCCCTGGCCCTGGGCGGCATCATTTTCCTGATGAATCGGGAGTACATGCTCGGCCTGTTCATGCCGGGTCCAACGCTGGTGATTCCGATTGCAGGCGCCCTCTCATTGATTATGGGTTACCTTGTCATGGGCAAACTCGCCAAGATCGAGGTCTAGGGGACTCACAGGACACGACACGATGAGCATCGAACAACTCGCTCTGGGTGGTGCTGTATTGATCGGTTTGGCCCTTGGTCTCATCTACTGGGGTCTGATCCGATCCAGAACCACAGAGACACCTGCACAGCGACTGGAGCGCCTGAGCGCAAGCCCGCATCCTTTGGAGGATGCTGAGCTCGAGAAGCCATTCATGGAGCGAGTGATCAGGCCGTTCTTCTACCGGCAGATCAAGGGGGCAGGACGCCTTGCTCCATCGCGCAATATCGAAAAGCTACGACAGAACCTGATCCGCGCAGGTCACCCGGGCGGTCTGTCCGTGCTGGACTTTATGGGTCTCAAAATCCTGATTGGCATGACCACCGGCGTTGGGCTACTCGTGCTGCTCGGCCTGAAAGGTGCGCCCCTGTTCGGCGTCGTGGCCATGGCGTTGATCCTGGGCGTGATTGGGTTTCTGCTCCCAGATTTCTGGCTCGGCTCGCAGGTGAAGGTTCGGAAGAAGCAGATCGTGCGCCATTTGCCAGACGCTCTGGACATGCTTACCATATGCGTGGACGCTGGCGCAGGCCTTGACTCGGCCATGCTGAAGATCAGCCAGAAATGGAAAAACGCAGTGGCGGTCGAGTTCGGCAAAGTGGTCTCTGAGATCCGCATTGGCCTGACACGACGGGAAGCTTTGCAGAACATGGTCACCCGTACCGACGTGCCGGAACTGTCCAGCTTTGTGGCAGTACTGATTCAAGCCGACCAATTCGGGCTAAGCATCGCCACGGTGCTTCACACGCAATCGGAGCAGATGCGCGCCCGCCGCTGGCAGAGGGCGGAAGAGGAGGCGCGCAAGGTGCCCACCAAGCTGCTCTTCCCGTTGGTCTTCATGATCTTTCCGGCTATGCTGGTAGTGACTATCGGGCCCGCCATTCCGGTCCTGCTCAATACTTTCGCCGGGCTCAGGAAATAGCACAAGACCGGAATGCCCTGGCGCACGGCCCGTTGGTTCTCCATATGTCATAGATAGTGAGGGGGAAGCCATGGATACGCAGATGATGGATGATGGTAGCACGGCCCAGATGGATGACCGCGAACCCAGCGCGGACGACTTGAACGCGCTGTACAGGACCAGTCTGGAGCACTTTCAGAACGGGCGCTGGCAGCAGGCCATAGACGGCTTTGAAGC
>CAYZKS010000215.1:0-1687 GCA_964478725.1 uncultured Anaerolineales bacterium | reverse complement strand
GCCGGCGGGAACGCTGCTGCCATGTTGCTGAGAATCACCGGTGCCGAGATTGCTGCCGCCGCCACACCCACTGCCACGACAGCTGTAACCACCGAAACAGTCGCCAGTGGCACGCCCGAACCGATGCCCACCCAGGGCGCTTTCGAGGCCAAATACGCGAGCTGGATGCTCAAGGGTGACGAGGCGCTCAAGGCCGAGGACTATGCCCTGGCCGAGCAGCACTATCGCGACGCGATGACAGTGGCAGTCCACGGCGGCTTGAGCTCCGCGCGCTGGCTGTTCGCAGCCTATGCCAAGGCGGGCACGGCCGCCGCCCGCAGGGGAGACAATGAAAGCGGCATAGAACAAGTGAGAACCGCCATCACCATCATGACCAAGAGCGCTGTGGCCATCCCAGCCGAAACCTATTCGGGCTACGTGGCACAGGGTGACAGCGATGCGCAGAGAAAGGACTATGCCAGCGCCTTTTCCCAGTACAGCAAGGCCCTGCAAGTCATCAGTCAGAAGTGCAACTGCGGACTGGAGAACTGGAGCATTCTCTCATGACCGTGCTCAGCCGAAACCCCTTGGGTCTGGCAACAACTGAAGCCGTGCCCGTTGTGGGCAAGGACGATCTCAAGCTAGCCTCCAGGATCAGGAACAAGCTGCTGGACCTGCTCGATCCGCAATTGGACGTGTCAAACACGCGCCTCGTACGCCAGAACATCGAGCAGATGTTCCCCAGGGTGCTGGCGGAAGAGAATGCGGTGATCAGTCGCGCTGAGCGCACACGTCTGTTTGAGCAGGTCATAGCTGAGATCCTCGGGCTGGGGCCGATCGAGCCGCTGTTGCAGGACAGCACGGTGACGGAAGTCATGGTGAACGGGCCGCAGAACATCTATGTGGAGCGACGTGGCAAGATCGAGAAGACGTCTCTCTTTTTCGATAGTGATGAACATCTGCTGCGCATCATCGAACGCATCGTGGCCCCGCTCGGTCGCCGCGTGGACGAGTCATCCCCAATGGTGGATGCACGTCTTCCCGATGGCTCGCGCGTGAACGTCACGATACCGCCCATCTCGTTGGTTGGGCCGGTGCTCACCGTCCGCAAGTTCTCCAAAGTTCCGTACACCGCCGAGGACTTGCGCACCTTTGGCACTGTGACCGCCGAGTTCATTACCTTTGCTCAGGCGTGCGTCGAGGCCAGGCTCAACATCATCATCTCGGGCGGGACCGGCTCGGGCAAGACCACGCTGCTGAACGTGCTCTCCGCATTCATCCCCAGCAACGAGCGCATCATCACCATCGAGGATGCAGCCGAACTGCAGCTGAAGCAGGAGCACGTGGTCACTCTGGAGGCGCGGCCGGCCAACATCGAGGGCAAGGGTCGCATCACGATCCGTGACCTGCTGATCAACGCACTGCGCATGCGCCCGGATCGCATCGTGGTGGGAGAGGTGCGCGGCGGCGAAGCGCTGGACATGCTGCAGGCCATGAACACGGGCCACGATGGCAGTTTGAGCACGCTGCACGCCAACAGCGCTCGCGACGCCCTGAGACGTCTCGAAACCATGGTGCTGATGGCAGGGATGGACCTGCCCCTGCGCGCCATTCGTGAACAGGCCGCCTCTGCACTGGATTGCATCATACAGTTGGAGCGTCTCAGGGACGGCACGCGCCGTGTGGTGCAGGTGTCAGAGGTCCAGGG
>CAYZKS010000214.1:4574-5863 GCA_964478725.1 uncultured Anaerolineales bacterium | reverse complement strand
GTCTTCCACCACGTGGTAGTTGGTGACGATGTGCCCCTCGCTGTCGTACACAAAGCCGGAGCCGGTGCCCTCCTGCGGGATGGGCTGCATACGAAAGCCGTATGCAATCACCTGGCTGGTGATGTTGACCACGGATGCGCCCGCGCTGCGGTACACGGCTTCCACCTGCGCCTCGAGCTGGTTCATCGCCGCGGACACGGGCACGGTCGGCGCGGGCGCAGCCGGAGCTGTCGTGGCCGTGGGCCGCGGGGCAGCCTGCGTCGCAAGCGGAGGCCGCGTGGGAGCCGGAGCCTGCGTGGGCGCGCGCGGCGGCACGGTGGGGTCCCGAGCGAACAGGTCGCGCCTGGTGAAGGAGCAGGCGGCCATGCTGCCCACCACCAATACGGCGATCAATATCATGTGTAGGAGTACGATCCTCTTCAATGCGTCCCTCCCGGGTGTACACGTTCTGCAATCTTCTGGCCGACATTATACCGCAGGTTTGCGATACTCTGATTGCGGTGGCATTTCGCGCCATAGAACCTGCGCGCTTTGACTCGGGTATGACTTGTGCTATCATGCCTGCCAAGCAGCCGCGTTCATACTACGCGTTGGCAGAGGCAAGGGTTGCCCATGCTGAGCGTCTCGCTGTTAGGCGATTTCCAGATTGAACACGACGGTGCGCCAGTTGCCGGCATCGATACGCCGCGCCTGCAAGCACTGTTGGCGTACCTCCTGCTGCACAGAGGCTCCCCCCAGTCCCGCGCCCACCTGGCCTTTCTCTTCTGGCCCGATACCAGCGAGGCCCAGGCCCGTACCAACCTACGCAACCTGCTGCACCACCTGCGGCGTGTCCTGCCGCATGCGGACCTGTACCTTGACAGCAGCGTGCAGGCTTTGCAGTGGCGCTGCGATGCCCCGCTTGCCCTGGATGTAGCCAGTTGGGATGCTGCGCTGGCTCGCGCTGAGCTGGCGTCACAACTCGGCGACTCCGCCGCGGTCCGAGAGGCGTTGGAGCGCGCAGTGAGCCTGTACAAGGGGGACCTGCTTCCCAGTTGCTACGACGACTGGATCATTCCCCAGCGCGAAGGGTTGCGCCAGGCATACCTCAGCGCCTTGGAGCGACTGGTTCGCTTGCAGGAGGAGCAGCGCGATTACCCGGCGGCCATCCACAACGCGCAGCGCTTGCTGCGCAGTGACCCGTTACACGAAGCCACCTATCGCCGTCTGATTCGCCTGCACGCTCTGGATGGTGACCGGGCGGCCGCATTGCGGGTCTACCATACCTGCGCCACGGTCTTGCGGCGAGA
>CAYZKS010000214.1:2499-4474 GCA_964478725.1 uncultured Anaerolineales bacterium | reverse complement strand
CGCGCCGCTCTCGGCACGCACAAGCCGCTGCTGTTGACCATGGATGACCTGCAGTGGTGCGACCGGGATACCCTGGAATGGCTGCATTTCCTGTTGCGTTTCGACCGCAAGGCGCGCTTGCTGGTAGTCGGCACCTACCGGCCAGAGGAGGTTGGGGACGGCCACCCTCTGCTACCCTGGCTGCAGGCCCTGCGCATGGAAGGGCAGGTGACCGAAGTCGAGCTGGATGCGTTGGATGAGGCCGCCACGCGAACTCTGGCCACTCAGGTCGCCGGCGTGCAGATTGACGCAGGCACTGCCCAACGCCTGTACCAGGAGACGGAAGGCAACCCACTCTTCGTGGTCGAGACCGTGCGCGCCGGCCTGCAGCCTCAGGAGCGGGGGCTGATGGAGGGCGCTGCACAGATGCTGCCTCACGATTCCCTCACCGGCGACTCGAGCCTGCCGCCGAAGGTACGGTCTGTGCTTGAAGCGCGCCTGGCGCAGGTCTCTCCCGCAGCCCGGGAACTGGCTGGACTGGCAGCCACGATTGGCCGCGAGTTCAGTTTCAGGTTGCTCGCCAGGGCCAGTGGCTGCGACGAGGACACCCTGGTGCGCCAGCTCGACGAGCTGTGGCAGCGGCGCATCGTACGCGAGCATGGCGCAGATGCCTACGACTTTGGCCACGACAAGCTGCGCGAGGTGGCCTATACGGGCGTGAGCGCGGCGCGGCGGCGGTTGCTGCATCTTCAGGCTGCTCGCGCGCTGGAGGCGCTGCACGCCTCCGAGCTGGATCCTGTCAGCCCTCAGCTGGCTGCCCACTACGAGCGCGCCGGCAGGCCAGGGCAGGCAGTCCCGTACTACCTGCGCGCAGCCAAGGTGGCGCGCCGCGTGTATGCGAACCAGGAAGCCATTGCTCTGTTGCGGCGCGGTCTGGCGCTTGCGGAAGAGGAAAGAGCGAGCACGCTCAAGGACCAGCCGGGCAGCGAGGTCATTGCGCATCTGTGCGAGGACCTCGGGGATGTTCTGGAGCTGACGGCGCAGCATGAGGCGGCTCTGGAAGCCTACCAACGCGCGCAGGCCCAGGTGCCCCGCGCAGATCGCATCTGGCAGGCGCGCCTGCATCGCAGAGCGGGGACAGTGCTGTGCGAGCAGAGGCTCTATGCACAGGCTCTGGCGGCCTGCAATCAAGCCGAGACCGTCCTGGGCCAGGCCTCAGAGGCTGAGGACGCGGCCTGGTGGGATGAATGGCTCGAGGTGCAAGCCGAGCGCGTCTGGGCGCACTACTGGTTGGCCCAGTGGCCCGAGATGGATGCGTTGGTGAAGCAGGTAGAGCCGGTCGTGCGCGGACGCGCCGGAGCCGCCAGCCGCATGCGATTCCTGGAAGTCTCCTGCCTGATGCACCTGCGAAAGCATCGCTATGTGGTGTCGGACGAGATGCTCGCCAGCTCGCGCGAGCAGTTCGCCTTGGGACAGGAACGGGGCGACCTGAACAGCAGGGTGAATAGCGGATTCGAGCTTGGATTCCTTCACCTGTGGCGGCGCGAACTCGATGAAGCGCAGCGGCATCTCTCGGCCGCACTGGAGCTGGCCGAGATCGGTGGAATCCTGCCCTTTCGTACCCTCATCCTCACCTATCTGACCGTTCTGAACAGGTTCCGCGGCCAGGTGGAGGGAGTGCGTGACTGCGCCTCGCGCGCCCGTCAAGCGGCCGAGACCGCGCATATGCCGGATTACGTGGCGGCGGCCGAGGGCAATGCAGCCTGGGTGGCCTGGCGCGAGCGGGACCTGCTAGCGGCCGAAAAGCGGGCCCAGGAAGCTCTCACGATTTGGCGGCAGTCGCCGCTCGTCTATCCCTTTCAGTGGCAGGCGCTCTGGCCGCTCATGGCCGTGGCGCTGGAGCAGGGCCGTGACGAACGAGCCTGGGCGCATGCCCTGGCGCTGCTGGAACCGGCGCAGCAGCGCCTGCCCGATGCGCTGCACTCCGCTCTGGAGG
>CAYZKS010000214.1:0-2399 GCA_964478725.1 uncultured Anaerolineales bacterium | reverse complement strand
CGCTCCTTGATCGAAGCTGGCGCCAAGCCGGTCTATGGCGACCTCAAAGAGCGCGGCTCGCTCGATCCAGCCTGTGACGGCATTGAGACCCTCATCACCACCGCCAACTCTGCCATGCGCGGCGGCGAGGACACGGTGGACACGGTCGATCGGCAGGGCAACGCCAACCTGATCGCAGCAGCCAAGGCCGCGGGCGTGAAACAGTTCATCTTCCTATCGTTTCTGGGCGCGCATCCGCAAAACCCCGTGCCTCTCTTCCAGGCCAAGGCCGAGACGGAAGCCTTGTTGGCTGCGAATGGCATGCCCTACACGCTGCTGGCCCCCAACTTTTTCATCGAGAGCTGGGCCGGCATGGTCGTCGGCATTCCTCTGCGAGCGCACCAATCCGTTACGCTGGTGGGCCAGGGCCAACGCCTGCACTCGCTCATCTCGATCGCAGACGTGGCAGCCTTTGCCACGGCCACGATCGGCCACCCGGCGGCGATGAACCAACGGCTGGCTCTGGGCGGACCCGAGCCCGTGTCCTGGCGCGGCATCGTGGATGCGTTCGGCCAAGCCTTGGGCCAGGAGCTGCCTGTGCAGTTCGTGGCTCCTGGTGAGCCGATCCCCGGGCTGCCGGAAATGGTCCCGCCCGTGCTGGCCGCGATGGAGAGCTATGATTCACCCATCCCCATGCAGGAGGTGGCTCGCACCTTCGGCGTGGAACAGACTGCGCTGGCTTCCGTCGTGCGTCGCATGCTCAGCGGGCCGGACGCATAAAGGCGCGGCTTGAGCATGGCTACTAACGCGGATACCGAGCGCTCGGTCTCGAGATCACAGCTTTTCACCCTGCGTCTATGGCCAGAAGACCTGGGCGGCGGCAAGACCGACTGGCGCGGCAAAGTCCAACATGTGGATAGCGGCGAGGCGCGCTACTTTCGCGACTGGTCCACGCTCGAGGCCTTTCTGCACGAAGTGCTGGGCAGGATCGACCAGGAGCAGGCGCGCGCAGGTATGGACGAATCTGGACGATGGACGGCTCCCACTGCTTGACGTGGCTGCGGCTGCGCGCTAGAATCTTGGTAGGGCGTACGCCCCGGCGCCTGGGCTGTGGCTCGTGGAGGCCTTGTCTGCCTGTTCGCACAGGGAGGTGGCACATGAGAGCTCGCCTTTGTCTCCTTTCGGCGATTTTGCTGGTGCTGGTCTTGCTCGCCTCGAACATCCCCTCATTGGCCCTGGAGCGCGCAACCCTTGCGCAACCCGCCATGGCTGCGGCCGCCGGGGAACCCGAGCTGTTTGCGATCAACATCAGCACGACGCGCGACGCCTCGGTGTGTTCGGGTTTCACCGCCAGCAACTACAACTACCCCGACCTGTACGTGGGCGACAGCCTGTGCCCGGGCAGCGAACAGAGCGGCACGCAGGTGAGCTTCCTGTGGTTCAACGTGGGGGCCATTCCGGCGGGCAAGGTGATTGACCACGCTACGCTCTACATGCGCCTGAGCGCGGCCGATAGCGCCAAGGCGGCCTCGATTACGGCGTCCCGCGCGGCGTCGAGTTGGAGCGAGACGGGTGTGACGTGGAGCAATGCGCCGGGGAGCGCTGGGGATGGAGCCACGACCAGCGTGGGCATGAGCGTGGGCACGGAGTACTCCTGGGATGTGACCACGGCGGTGCGCAAGTGGTACTCGGGGCAGGCGGCCAACAACGGCTTCCGGGTCACTTCGTCAGGTCCGTGGCGCACCTTCAAGGCGCGGGAGAGCGGAGCGCCCTCCCGCCTGTACGTGAGCTACTCCACGCCCACCTCCACTCCGACCATCACTCTCACGCCCACGCGCACTCGCACGCGCACCCCTTCACCCACGCCGTCGCCCTCAGCCACGCGGTCGCGCACGCCAACGAACACGCTCATTCCCACGGCGACGCATTCTGCTACCCCGACGGCCACCCCTACCGTGAGGACGCCGACGCCCACGCGCTCGGTGACCCCAACGGCTACCTGGCCCGTGCAGCCGGAGGCGATGTGCGCCGCTGCTGACACGTACGTGTGCGAACGCTTGCCTGCCGCCAACTACAACGGGGACTACCTGGGTGTGGGCTGCGGGTGGTGCGGGAATCCGGAGGACGGGCCAGGCAGCATGCTCAGCCTGGTGCGCTTCAACCTGCCGGAGCTGCTGCCACCTGGGCAGGTCATCGACACAGCTACACTGCGGCTGCGGCAGGCATCCGGCAGCGAGAGTGCCTCCATAGCGGTGATGCGCGCCCTGTCGGGGTGGAACGAGGCGAGCGTGACCTGGGACACGCGCCCGGCTGCCTCGAGCGAGTACGTGTCGGCGCACGTCAGCGGCACGCCTGGCACGCCGGCTGCCTGGGACGTGACCGACATGGTCAAGAGTTGGTGGAACGGCCTGTACCCCAAC
>CAYZKS010000213.1:0-5867 GCA_964478725.1 uncultured Anaerolineales bacterium | reverse complement strand
GGAGGGCGGAGGGTGCGTGTTGATCGCTGTGGAAAGCAGCGCCTGGCTGCTGCACAATACCATCGTGCGCAGTCGCAGCCAGTACCAGTACCCGCACTATGGCGTGACCATCGTGGAAGGCTCCCATGCGGAGATAGTAGATGACATCATCGCCAGCCACTCCGTGGGCATCTGGGCCGATGGCAGCAGCCATGCCTGGTGCCAGGCGACGCTGTTCGGCGCGGATGCCTGGGCCAACGACAGCGACGTGGGCGGCGACGGCGTGATCGAACGCGTAGACCCGGAGCTGTTCGCCGATCCCGCCTTTGCCAACCCCGAGGCGGGCAACTGGCACCTCTTGGAAGGATCGCCGGCCATCGATGCCGGGG
Source organism: uncultured Anaerolineales bacterium (assembly GCA_964478725.1). GTDB lineage: Bacteria > Chloroflexota > Anaerolineae > UBA2200 > UBA2200 > CAYZKS01. The sequence continues at coordinate 5,499 of CAYZKS010000213.1, read as the reverse complement.
TTGACTGCAACGTGGACCACGACTACGACGGCGAGCCGCGCCCCATGGGCGCAGGCTTTGATATCGGCGCGGACGAGTACTTTGCGGCCCTGCCCACGCCCACGGCCACGGCCTCGCTCACGCCCACGGCGACATCCACGGCCACGCCCACGGCCACGCGCAGCCGCACCCCCACGGCTTCGCCCAGCGCGACCAGCTCGCCTTCACCCACATCCACAGCGACGCGCACGGCCACGCCCACAGGCACCGCCACGCGCACGCCTTCGCCCACGGCCACCCTTCCCGCGCCGACGCTTACGGCTACGCCTACGCGTACCGCCACACGCACGCCCTCGCCCACGGCCACGCTTCCCGCGCCGACTGCTACGGCCACACCTTCGGCTTCGCCTCCGGCGCGCACCGCCACCCGCACGGCCTCGCCGACCGCCACGCCGCCTGCTGCCACGCGCACCGGCACGCCCTCGCCGACCGCCACGCCCACGCGCACCCTCATCCCGGGGCCGACTCCCGCGGCCATGCTGGCCGCGCCCGGGCTGTACTTCTGCGACACATCGGACCGGCCTGGCCAGGTGCGCCACTACGAGCCCTGGAGCGGCGCCGAGCGCGTGGTCTATACACGCCCGCGCGATACCCTGAGCAGCTTCAGCCTGGCGGCCTGGCCCGAGCGATTGTACTACGTGAACTGGAACGGCACGGGTATCCTGGCAGCCAGCAGGGTGGGTGGACTCTGGCAGGGGGAGGAGACCCTCTACACGCACTCGACCTACGTCCGCGACCTGGCCGTGGCGCTCGAGCCCGGCGGCGCGCCGAGCATCTACTTCAGCGAGTTCGGTGCCAGCGGCGGCAGGATTTACCGCTACGCCCAGGGGGCAGCCTCGCTCTACTACGAGGTCTCAGCGCAGGATGTGCCTGCCTGGACCGGCGAGTTCTGCTTCGGCGCAGATGGCGATCTCTACCTGAGCCAGGGCAACATGATCGGAGCCAGCCTGTTCCGCCTGCGCGCTGGCCAGGTGCAGCGCATCTACCAGTCGCCAGATGGAGCCATCATGGGCGTGTGCTACTTGCCCGGCCGCATCTACTACGCCGACCACCACCAACGCATCTACCGGCTGGACCTGGCGACTCTGGCGCGCACCCTGGTCTACACCTGCCCCACCTGCCAATCCCTGACCGGCGTGCAGTGGCTGGGCCAGGCGGTCTATCTGCCGGCCATCAAGAGGAGCAGCAACTAGCTCCCCTGTCAGGGGGCCTTTGTCATTTGCTGCGGCCTCAGTTACCAAGGAGGCGCCCATGCCCGCAGACATGCAGCCGGACGAAAGCCTGGACGCGCGACCCACTCGCAGGCCCATCGAGCCGCAGTCCGACCTGCGCAAGGCGGCCGAGCATCACGCCAACACTGCCACGGTGCTGGCCGGTTTTGCCTTCGCCGCCGTCATCCTGGTCATGCAGCAACAACGTTCTTCATGACCCTCAGCAGCGGCTGGGCGCTGTTCGTGCACTCGCGGGACGACACCTACCGGTTGCCGGCCCGAGTCACCGCTGGTTGGTCCCTGGCGGTGGCCCTGCTGTTGGCGCTCATCATCCTGATGAGCTAGCCAGCGAGCGACTACGAAGCAACTTTAGCAACCGCGAGGTCGCCCAACGCCTCGGCGTGTTTGTCAACGAGGTCGGGACGCTGGCGCGTCAGGCCTGCCTGAAGCTGGGCACGCACAGCAGCTACGAAGCCATCCTCTGCGCCCTGCAATGAGGAGAGATCAGCCTTGCCGAGTTCTGCTCCCTGGACGAGCTAGTCAAAGTCTGCTGCTCGCTGAGCCCCGTCATGCGGCGCAGGCTGGTGCACCTGATGCGCGAGCAGCCGAAACACGACAGCCTGCCGCTGAACGAAGAGCAAATCGTCTGCACCAGAAGGGGAGCAGACGGCGTCCTGACGCCAAGAGAGCGCGATGTTCTGGCTCTCACCTGGCGTGGGCTGACCAACGCGCAGATTGGCGAGAAGCTGTGCATGTCGGCCAACTCCGTGCGCTCATTCCTCAGTCGCGCCTGCGCCAAACTGGGCGCGCGCAAATGCATCGACGCCCTGGTGCTGGCCCTCAAGCGCAGGGAGCTCAGCATCGGCGAGATCGCCTCGCTCGATGAGATGCTCCGCTTGCTGGAACCGCTGGGACCCGAGGGCGTCGAGAAGGTGGCCCAACTGCTGGAGCAGAAGCTGGCCAAGGAACGCGCCTCGACCGACATGTAGCATCGCGTCCCACCGGGCCTTCACGGCTTTGCCGTACCACGCGGTGGGAATCAGACACACAGATTCATCGCTGCTGGATAACTAACCCCAGACCTGCAAGCGCGTCTACGAACTCATCCACCTCTCTGGGACTATGCAAAACCACGATCTGTCGGCCAGTTGAATGCTGGCGGATGTTCTCCAGGAGGCTGGGCCGGTTGGCACGCCGGTACAGCAGAATCCACTTGAGCAGAGTCCAATTGAGCCTCTCGGGGCAGCCTTCAGCCACCCCGAGTCTGGACCGTCCCCGCTCGCGCAGGGTCCGTTTCAGGGTGCGGCATAGACAGGTAGACTGGGGCATATCCAGAAACACAATTGTATCGGCCATGGAAAACCGCAGAGGCTGGCTGGGCGGATGATCACCATCTATGATCCATTTCTCTCGCTTGAGGATCTGCGCCATGGTTCGCTCTTGCTCTGACGCTGGCACCCTGACCCAGCCGGGCCTCCAGAAAAGCGTGTCCAGATAGAAAACCTCGATGCCGAGGCACTCGCCAAGTCGCTGGGCCAGGCTCGACTTGCCTGAACCTCCACAACCTACAATGGCCACCCTTTTCATGCAGTGGCCGTCCCTTGCCTACACGAGTCCACACGCATTCACCAGCCTCCATTGAACCAGTACGCCCTCGCGATGCAACGCATCAGTGGCAGCGTCGAGTGGGGCACACACGCCACACGCTGGCCCGCAGCCTGACTGGCCCAATCGTCTCGATCGGGCCCGGCACCTGCACGGGCAATCTGCTTGCGGTGCAGGTCGGGCAATGGCGCTATTATGCGCGCGAAATCCTTGCTTCTCCAACTGAAAGGGCGCATGCAGCGAGCGGTCGTTGCTGGCCAGGCGCCGTGCCAGCAAGGCCCGATGCCACAGGGAGCGCTGACCGTCGCCGCCGATGGCAGCGCCAGCCCCTGCATCGCGCTGATGCACTCCTACCGCTGCTACATCCACGGGCGCGAAAAGCTGGTCAAGCGCTACGTCGTAGGCAATGTCGGCGTGGAGGACCTGGCAGACATCTGGCGCAACCCCGAGTTTGCCGCCTTTCGCAAGCGCGTGCAGGTGTTCGATTTTCCCCGCCTGTTCCGACTGCGGCGGCTGCGACTTGGCCGAGAGCAACGCGGCGGATTGCGAGGGCAACCCTTTCCCCGTCTGCGGCGACTGCCTGTGGGGCAAGGGCATCATCCGCTGCCCGTAACCGGGAGAGAAAGAGGCAATCAATGCACAAGCACATCACATGCTGCGCGGCGCGCCGCGGCCGTTCCAACGGGCAGGCGTCACGCCCCTCCGACCCTCTGCGGCCCTGGCTGGCCGCGCTCGTCGTGGCCGCCATGTGCGCGTCGCTTTTCGGCTGCAACACGCCGGGCAAGCCCGCCACTCCCACGCCGGTCCCCACGCCGGATGCGTCGGCGGCGCAGGTGCTGGCCAGCAAGAGCGGGTCCATCGGCCCCGATGGCGGCACCCTCTCGCTGGAGGGCGGCGTGCGCCTGGTGTTCCCGCCTGGCGCCGTGGGCGAAAGCGTCAGCGTGCAGGTCAACCAGCTCAATCCCGCGCAGTTCCTCGACAGCGCCACCGACGGCGTCGTGCTCGAATGCAGCGCGCCGGTGGCCGCGTTCCAGCAGCCGGTGGAATTCCACGTTCCGCTGCCAGCCTGGTTCACCCCCGAGCTGGCCGACATGGCCATCGCCGGAGTGTGGGACGGGGCGAGCGGCACGTTGCTGGTCGAGCCGTCCAGCGTGGTCATGGCCAACGGCCAGCCCGAGCTGGTGCTCTCCAGCGATCACTTCTCCTGGCGCATTTTCGAGTGGTTCAGAGAAAACTTTGGCAATCCCCCTGCCCAGGCCGGGCCGCTGGAGATCCCCTACTACAGCCAGTCGGGCGGCTATTGCTGGGCCACCACCCTGCACATGCTCAACGAATCGGCGCGGCACTCGCAGACCAGCGAGGTATTCGGGATCGTCGGCTTCATCGGCATTGATGACACCGGCCTGGGGGCGCGGGCGGCGCGCACCTACCCATCCATCAGCGGCCTGATGAGCGCCGCCACCGGCGTGTGGCCCGAACGCAACCTGTGGGCCAGAGCCGCCGACAGCGCGCTCAGGAGCTACATCCGCCGGCAGCTCGCCTTCCTGGGAAGGCCGGTGGGCCTGATCTTTGGCAAGCATGCCTGGGTGTACGTCGGGTACGACGGTACGTACTTTTACGTCATGGACCCGCAGGGCATGCCCGGGGACATGTACAAGCGCGGCACCTGGGAACAGTTGGGCCTGACCAACGACGAGGAAAAGGTCAGCGTAGTGGTGCCCGCGCCGCTGGCCAGCGACCGCCCGCTGCTGACGGTCAACATCAAGGACGAGTCGCTCGAGTTCGTGAACCCGGCGCGCTCCACGGGCGACGTCTTCCGCTTGCGCTGGGATCACACGCGACGCGATCGGGGCTATAGCTGGGAGAGCCAGCGCAACAACGCCAGCGTGGCCGCGATCCCCGGCGAGGTGACCGAACTGAAGGTGGTCGCCGGCGGCGAGGGCATCGAGGTAGCCAACTCGCAGCGCAGCGGCGGCGCCGCGGCGGTGCTGGTCAGCCTGGAGATCGTCGGCCAGGGGCCGGCCAGAACGCACTACCTGGCGCAGACCAACATGAACGTGGCCCCCGGCGAGATGCAGCCGGTGCGCCTGGACCCCATTCCCGTCAGCGCGTTCCGCGATCCGGCGCCAGCGCCCGTGGAGTATTCGCTGCGCGTGCGGGTCTCGGTGGGGGGCAAGACGGTGGACGACGCCGCGGTGAGCTTTGTGCTGGAGCCCGCGGGCACCAGCACGCCCGTTCCCAGCCCCACGCTGGGCCCCTCGCCCACTCCGACCACGCAGGCGGCCGCCAGCGGCGCTGCCGGCGAGTGGGTGCTGCAGGCCATCCTGCTGGAGCCGAAAAAGACCCCCGATTCGGACTGCTACTTTGACCACCAGCTCGCGCTGCACGACGGCCTGTTCCGCTCCAGCGGGTCGTGGAAGGACGAGGGCTGCGTGTCGTGGGGCAGCAAGGAAACGGGCACGATCCAGTCGGTTTGCGCCTGGACGGCCCCGCCCTCCTACCTGAAAGTGGGCAGCACCCTGAGCATGGACCTGAGCTGCGAGGCCACCGCGCAGCAGACCGGCGGCGACCGCGCCAGCGGCGCCCAGGGCATGATCTGGTACACCCTCAGGCCGCCGGCCGGCGGCCTGAGGGTGTACCAGAT
>CAYZKS010000212.1:0-5903 GCA_964478725.1 uncultured Anaerolineales bacterium | reverse complement strand
AGAGGAGGCACGCATGTTTGAAATCGTTGGCAAGCAATTAAGGCGCGTGGATCTCATCGAGCTTCATGGTCGCATCGACAGCAACGTCGCAGCCCAGTTGGAAGAGTCCTTCAAGGCGATCACCGAGGCGGGGCGTTTCCGCATTGTTGTGGACATGGAAAAGCTGGAGTACGTTTGCAGCCGCGGCCTGCGCGCGTTGATCGCGACGCTCAAGGAAACCCGGCGCTGGAACCGCGGCGACGTGCGCTTGTGCAACGTACCTCCGCGGATTCAGGGCGTCCTCGATCTCGCAGGATTCACCCCCCTGTTCAAGATCTATGACAACACGGTGGACGCCGTGGGCAGCTTCTAACACGAGCACCTTCTAGCATCAAGAGGACCGCCCGGCAACGCGCGTTGTTCCGGCGGCCTTCTTTGTATTTGACTCTGTTTGGCAGGAAACGACAAGTGCTACGCGAACTTCACGTGAAGAGCAAGATGGAGAACCTGAGCGTCATCAGCGAGTTCGTCGCCTCTGCGGCCAGTGAGTTCGGTCTGGACGAGGATCAGACGTTTGCTGTACTGATGGCGGTCGACGAAGCCTGTGCGAACATCATCGAACACGCCTATGGCGGTAACTCGGACGGAACGATTGACATTCGTTGTGAACTGCACAACGACGAGGTGGTGGTCAAGGTCCACGATCACGGCAAGGCATTCGACCCGCAATCGGTGCTGCCCCCGGACTTGGCGGCGCCACTGGATGAGCAGGAAGAGCGCTGTCTTGGGTTGTACCTGATGTTCAAACTGATGGATTCGGTCCGGTTTGAGTTCGACGAGGTCAAGGGGAACACGTTGACCATGGTGAAGAGGAGGCATGGTGTTAAGCCGGCCGTTTGCGCATAACCCCGATGTCTGGATAGTGCTTCCGGAGGGACGCCTCGACGCCTCGGCTGCTCCCGAGCTCGAGCATGCCCTGACTTCCCTGGAGGGGCAAGGAGTCACCTGTGTGGTACTCAACTTCTGCCTGACCCACTATATCAGCAGCAGCTCGCTGCGGGTCATGATTCTGCACTCGCGCAGGCTGCAGCAGGCCGGAGGCGGCCTCACGGTGTGCTGCATGCCAAGGAAGGTCGCCAACGTCCTCTGCGTTACGGGCCTCGATGTCTTCTTCCGATGCTTCCCCAGCGAGGAAGATGCGGTGCAGGCTTGCCTCGCTCCACCCCCGGGAGCGGCTGCCGATACGACCGAGCATGCTCACTAGAGACTGGCGCAACCATTTGATCGTGGCGTACAGCCTCGGCCTCGGCATACATCAACGCCCACGAAGAGGAGTTTGGTGACGAACGGCTAGTTCAGGCCGTGGCGCAGGTGAGTCACAAGCCCTCTACAGACATCATTGAGTTCATCCGGGCTGCGGTAGGGCAGTCTGTCGGCGAGCAACCACAGTTCGACGACTACACCCTGGTGGCGATCAAGCGGCAGGGATGAGAAGAACAGGGCATCTGCTCCGGAAGGCGTCGCCTCGGGCCTGATGAGTTCTGCCGGCCGCGCTGCACGGCCTTCCGGAGAGGTGTATCCGCTAGTCGAGCTTGACCACGCGCAGCACGTTGATCATGGGCTCACCCAGGACGGGAGCCAGGTCCACATCCAGATGACCATCGCTGACCGACACCTCGAATGTCTCCGCGCGCGCAATCAGCCAGCCTCCCGCAGCAATAAAGATGTCATAGTTCTGAAGCACGGGCTGCATCTCGATGCTGACATTGAACCTGCGTCTGCCCGAAGTGGCAAAGTAGATCTCTGCGAAGTACAGGCTGACCCGGTAGTTGCCATTGGGAACGTCGAAGCGATAGCCAAATGAGCCCCAGGCATAGCGCGCCGTCTGGTACAGCCCATCATTGGCGGTTCCGGCGATCTCCCTGGAGTTGGTAAAGGCGTCGGTCTGTCCCACATAGCCCCATGAGCCTGGACTGTAGGCTCGATCGGCAGACCAGAGCAGGCCCATGTTGTCCACATAGTTCCTGTTCGAGCCGCAGTCCACATAGAAGGCGATGGGCGGCCTGATCATGATGGGAAGATAGATCGTCCTGCCGTCGGATGTAGTTTGGGTTGCCGTGGGAGTGGGCGTGGGCGAGACGCCTGGCTGGGGTGTCTCTGTAGGCGTCCCGGTCGGCGTCTCCGTAGGCGCGCCGCCCGGCGTGGTGCTGGCGGTGGGCGTAGGAGTGTCAGTCATCTGCGGGGATGTGGTACAAGCAATCATGAGCGTGTAGCTGCCAGCCGAGGCCCCGTAGCCATCCACCACCAGGTAGTAGTTTCCGGGTGGAACGTCAAGCCTGCTCACCGAGTTACGGTTGTCCAGACAGTCCAGGGGATCCGGGCTGCCCAGCAGAAACAGCCCCAGGTCCAGGGAGCCGGCATCGAGGTTGATGCTCAAGCGCTCCAATCTCTCGTCCAACCGCAGCACATGCACTACTTCGGGCGCCAACAAACCGCTGTCGCCACAGCCGTACTGCTGAATCACCGCGGCGTGCCCAAGTGTGCTACCCCGGTAGACCTGCCCGCAGTAGACAGCGATGGGGTCACTCAGTCCACCGGAAGGAGTAGCCGTAGGCGTGGCGGTTGGGCCCAGGGTGGCAGTGGGGCTTGTAGTGGGCGTGGCCGATTGTGTAGCTGTTGCAGTGGCTGTGCCGGTGCGGGTCGGGGTAGGCGTTTCCGTCGGTGGCCCGACGCCAGTCGGTGTGATCGTGCTTGTCTCGGTAGCTGTCGCAGTGGGACTGGCCGTGGCTGTCGGCGTCGAGGTAGGCGGCCCGGCAAAGCCAAAATCACGCCCGGTCTGATGCTCCTTGCTGGCAAGTGAGAAAACCCACGTGCATCCAGCGCCCGGAGGCCAAGTGCAGTCCATGCCGGCAGGCACTTCGGCGCTCAGGCGATAACTGCCAGCATCCAGGCGGCTGAACTCGAAGTAGCCGTCCACAGCGCTGCGGATGCTGGAGAGCTCGGCCCCGAGGGCGTCTCGCAGAACAATCTTGACATCGGGCAGAGGCGGCTCGCCGCCATCGCGCAGCCCATTGCGGTTCGCATCGAGCCAGGTAACGCCGCTGACCGAGGCCTCGGGGCCTACGGGGGTCAGAGTCGGTATAGCCGTAGGTGTCAGAGAAGGGCCCGGAGTGGACGTACGAGTGGCTGTGGGCCGCGGCGTGCCTTCCTGGTAGGTCACGATCAATCTGGGCCGCCGATCTGCGCCTGAACCCCACTCCGAAGAGTAGATCTGCCACTCCTGGCTGAGTGAACTGGGTTCGGCCCCGGCCAGGAGCATGCCGTAGTTCTGCACTGGGTTCTGCACCCATGTCTGCACCAGGCCGGCCAGGTCGCCTAAAGGAGCGCTCTGCCAAGTCGCCCAGACGTTGTTGTTTCTGAGGGTGGCAACGGCTGACGGGTCCTGAGCATGATCCGTTCCCACGCCCTTGCAGCCTGCGATATCCCATGGGGAGTTCCAGGTGACCGTGTTCTCTTGCCATGGTCGCAGCACTCCGAATAGCTGGATGGCTCCGGACGTGGAGTTGTTCCGCAGAGCTACCCATAGCTCAAGCTTCGCGCTCGTGACCACGGCGCCTGGAGGGATACTGGAAACGTCGAAGCGGATGAGCACGCATTTGTTGGCGTCGCGATAGAGCCTCAGGTAGACCTCGTCGTGCGGAAGACTAGGGCTCTGATTGGAGATGTATGCATCCTGGGTTCCGGTGTAGATCTCTCCACTGGGTAGTGCCAGGCCTTGCTGAAAGACCACAGTGGTGTCCAGCGCATCTGCGCGCGCCGGCGGACCAACTGGCGCAAAGGTCACCAAAAGCAGGGAGGTCAAGAGCAAGCCTCCCGCTATCCACATGCCGAGTTTCCTCATGACGCACCTACCTTGTCCTCGGGCACCAAGCCTTGGCTCAATGCAGGATAATCGGGATGTACACGTGGTATGGCCACACGCGTGTGCGCGTTGGCGTGGGTGTTATTGTGCGCGTCGGCGTCTGCGTGGGCGTGGTGGTGAAGGTTGGTGTCAGCGTCACAGTGCGCGTGCCAGTCGGTGTATGCGTCGCCGTGCGGGTGATCGTGGGCGTAGGCGAAGCGGTGGACGTCGGCGTGGCCGTGACCGGCACCCAGTCCAAGAAGTGCACTTCCACCCTGCCCCCGCTGGTCACCGACACCGCTACCTCATCGGGTGAAGTGGATACAAAGCCGGGCATGTTCTCCTGGACTACGATGTACACCCCGGGAGCCAGACCTGCGAATTCGAAAGCGCCATCAGCGGCCGTGATCGTAGTGCCCAGCGGGGGCTCTGGAGCCGGATGCGCCAAGGCGTACAGCAGAACTCCTACCGCTGGCAGGCCAGTCTCGCCCGGGTTCACCATGCCATCGCCGTTGGCATCGTTCCACACCTTGCCCGCGATGGTCCCAGGCACGGGCGTGGGCGTATTGGTGGGCGTAGGCGTGAGCGTGTTGGTCGCGGTGGACGTGCGGGTGGGCGTGGGCGTCGGCGGGGCCGGGTAGAAGCTCACAATCAGCCTGGGATGCACGGTGGATTCGGTTGGCGGAAAGTTGCTGGAGCGAAATCTGTACTCAGCGCTGGCTTCCACCGGCAGCACGAGCAGCACTCCCTCATTAGGCACGCTGCCCGAGACCCAATCCCGTACCAGAGTGGTCACGTCCCAGCGTATCCAGGCCTCCGGAGGCTCCACGATCTTGCGGGTAGCGGCAGCCGTACCTTCACGGTCTGCAGGCACTGCCTCACAGCCCACGAAAGCCCAGGGGTACCTCCAAGTGGCGCTCAGTTCGTCCCAGTGCCGGTTGATGCGGTACAGCACCGAGTCTGGCTGGATTGTGTTGGGAACGGGATAGAACATGCGCAGATCAAGCACGGCTTCGACGACTGACGATCCGAAGGGAATGTGATTGGACAGATCGAACTTGATGGCAATGCGCTCGATGCCGATCACGCCGCCGCTGCTGCCAAGGCGCGCCCGCAGATCGCCCGAGCCTCCGTTCACAACTTCGGGATTCCATGCGTCAAGGTAGGTGTCCTGGGTGCCGGTGTAAGGCGGCAGCCCCTGGCCCGGAGACACTCCGTACTGGAGGGCTAGAGTCACCGGCGTGCCCACCGGTGTGGGCGTGATTGTGGGCGTGCTGGTCGTCGTGGGCGTAGCTGTACGCGTGGGCGTGGCGCTTTGAGTCGGAGTAGCCGTGCCGGTGGGCGTGGCGGGCGGCAACTCGCCGCTGATCACCACGCTGCCATTGCTGGCACTGGCAAACACCGAAGCGCCCTGGTGGGTCGCGTCCGTCTTGCGCGGCGACTGATTCGCAAACGCCAACGCCGTGCTGCCCCCGCCCGTCCCCCACAGTGCTTTGAAGCGCACTCGCGCCAACACAAACGTGCCGCTGGGTGGCGTGGGATTGAACGTGCCTGCGGCAAAGTCGATTTGCCCTGTGGTGTTGTTCGCGCTGTTCCTCAACACCACATCCAGCACTCCCCCGCTCTCCACTGTGGTAGACGCATTTCCACCCGCGTCCACCACCTGCAGGTACAGCGGATCAAAGTTCAGATAGGCAGCCGCACCGTCGACGGGCTGGCTGCCAGCCACCACACGCACCTCGACCACGAAGAGCTGATCCTTGGACACAAACGAGACCGTGGGATTTAGATCCATAAGCACCGTACGTCCGGGCAGCGGCGTATGCGTTTGGGTTGCCGTGGCTGTCGCCGTGGGCGTCGGCGCAGTCGTGCCCGTCGCCGTCGCTGTAGCTGTAACGGTGGGGCTCGGAGTTGCAGTGGACGGCAGAGTCTCACCACTGATGATGACGCTGCCATTGGTGGCACTGCCGAATACCGAGGCGCCCTGATACGTCGCGTCGGTCTTGCGCGGCGACTGGCTGGT
>CAYZKS010000211.1:0-5916 GCA_964478725.1 uncultured Anaerolineales bacterium | reverse complement strand
GTGAACTTGCGGCCGGCCACCTGCAGCTTCTCTGTCCGGGGAGCTGTCGCAGCCTCCAGGGCCGCGCTGACGCTCCGCAGGATCGCGCCCAGAGGCACCGACCAGACAACCTGTTCGCGCAGGGTGTCCAGGACGGTATCAGGATCGTCAGTCAAGACGAAGATCGTGTCGCCGTCAGTGAGCAGGGACACTTCCGCGAAGGGCGCTTCGAGGTGGGGGAATTGCTTCTTCAGGTAGACCAGACACTTGCGAATGCGCTGGAGTGGCAGGCGCAGCTTGCGTAGCCGATCCACCACCAGAATCTGCACCAGGTCGCGGAACGAATACAGGCGGCTGCTGCCCTTGCCGCCGGCGGGGCGGAGGGAGGGCTTGAGCAGGTTCGTCTTGTCCCAATAGTGCAGGGCGGAATTGGGAATCCCGAAGGTCTCTGTGATGAACCGTGAGCCGTAACCATCCACGGTAAGCGACCTCCTCATGTTTCGTTGACTGAGTATGCTTAGTTAGTAAACGCCAAAGGTATAGCGTTTGTCAATAGTGAGCTTCAAGATGGCCGGGGTAGGAGGGCAAGGCGGGGTAGGCCTTACGGCGCAGCTCGCGCCCCGTCCTGGGCGATCCTGGCGCGATTGCCGTGGGCAATAGGGGAGAGGCGCTGCTGCTGCGTAACTCAGCCCCAGAGTTCGGAGGGATCGGTGATCGGCGCCTTGAACCTGACGCCCTCCAGCGCCCCCTCGAAGTGAGCCCTGCCGCAGGTGATCTTGTGCTGCTCATCGGGCCGCTGGGATGCTACTTCCTCGGTGCCCTTGGTCTCGGCCACCAGGTACAGCCGCTCCGTCTCCTCGCCGTGGGCGTCCGTATCGGTAGCCACCACGGCCCAGTCCGGGTTGTATTCTCCCAGGGGTGTGGGCACCGTGAACCCCGCGGGGAGCTTCACGAACAGCTTCACCCGGTTGTCGTTGTTGAGCTTCTCGGCGAAGTTTCTCTCCACGTCCGAGTCGCAAGGCACGTGATCGTACAGGCTCCGCTCACCGGCCTGCACTACGTGCTTTGCGAATAGGTCCTTCTCCTCGTCGAACAGCTCCATTCCATACCAGTCGCCCGTCTTGTGGTAGCGGATGCCGTCCACGATCTGCTCGATCATCCGGCGCTTGATGACCTGCACCGCGACCTTCGCGAACTCCGGCGGGTTGGCGATGGCCGCCGCCTTCTGCTGCGTCCGGCGGTAGAGTTCAAGCAACGTTCGGCGCGACAACCGCATGGGCGGATTGGAGGTCTGCACCAGCAGCCCCTCCATGACCGTGACCAGATTCGGCAAGGGGTAGCGGCCCGCCAGGTCCACCACAGTCTTCGCGCCGGTGGTGATCAGAGACACCAAAGTGTCCTCGTCAGTCACGCCCAGCCGGACCTTCTGGACCGTGATGGCGGAGGCAGGGATCGTCTCCTGGTCCAGGTCGCCGACAACGGCCTCCAGGAGCCTCTCGGAGTCGATCTCCACCAGGTAGCGCGTCTTGTCCTTGATGCGCCGCCAGAGTTCCACGAACTCGGGCTTCAGGAGGTACTCCTTGCGCAGGCGGACCGTGCCTTGCTCGCGCTTGTTACGCACGGGGGGCTGCTGGGCCCCCGAGTAGCCCGCTTCCTCGAACTCCGACTGCAGCGCGGCCACGTAGCCCGCATAGCTCTCGTTGGCGGCCACCGTGAGCACGTTCACCGCTTCCTCCCGCACCCGCTCTCCTCCCTGGTTCACAGCCAGGCGGACACCACGCCCGATCTCCTGGCGCTTCTTCATCGTGGAGGCCGTCTGGTTCAGGGTGCAGATCTGGAAGACGTTGGGGCTGTCCCAACCCTCCCGCAGGGCCGAGTGGGAGAAGATGAAGGCCACGGGCTGATCGAACGACAGCAGCCCCTCCTTGTCCTTCATGATGAGGTCATAGGCCGCCTTTTCCTGCTTCGCGTCCGTCTCGCGCTCGCTGGTGTCCTCGAAGACCGTGGCGCCTTCCCTCGTTGACTTGTGGGCGAAGTAGCCGGCGCGGGTCGTCTCCGGGTCCGGCTCTGGTGTGCGCCACCACTCCTCGCACTCGGCGCGATACCTGGCGGCGACCTCGCGGAAGCAGCGGTCGAACAGCAGCCGGATCGCCCCGTCCTGCGCCACGTAGTTGGCCACGCGGTCAATGAAGAACAGGGACAGAACCTTGATGCCCCGTGCGCGCAGGCGGCGCTGCTTGAGGAAATGCTCCTCGATGGTGTAGCGTATCTGCGCCTCCCACAGGGCGTCCTGGTCCTCGCCGGTACACTCGCCCTCCTTCAACTCCTCCCCATTGCGGAATCGGACGAAGCGGGCGAAGGGGTCTATCTCCTCCACGTGGTAGGGCGCGTAGTCTTCACGCCCGCCGGTCTTCGTGTCCAGGCGGTCACCGGGTTTGACGGTCACCGCGCCGCGCCGCACGTTCCCCGACTTGGCGAGCTTATCCACCAGCAACTTCGCCTTCGGCGTCTGGCCCTGCAGCGTGATCTGCTGGACCTCGATGAAGGGCGCCGGGCCGGTGCTGCTTCCCTCAAAGCCTGCCACCTCGATCTTCTTCACCAGATTCTGCCGGTACGCCTCAAAAGGTGTCAGCCGGTAGACCTCGTTGTAAGTCTCGCGGTGGGTGGCGCTGTAGCGCAGGGCCATCAGCGGGGCCAGGGAGGCCAGCGCCTCCCTGCTCAGGTCGCTCTCCATGTTTTGAGGCTCGTCCAGGATGAGCATGGGGCGCGAAGCCCGGATGACATCCAGCGGCCGGTTGCCGTTGAAGCTGTCAGGCGTCTGGCGGATGATGTTGGCGTCCTTGTTGAAGGCGGCCATCGTCAGGACCATGAACTCCAGCCCGCCGGCCTGGGCGAACTGCTTCACTCGGGACAAGTCCCCCGAGTCGTAAGGGTAGAAGCTCAGGGATGGGTTGTCGTATAGCCTGCGGAAGTGGTCCCTGGTCAGACGAAACGCGGTGAGCACGTTCTCGCGGATCGCCACGGACGGCACCACGATGATGAACTTGCGAAACCCGGAGCGGTGGTACAGCTCCAGCGCCGTGCGGATGTACACATAGGTCTTCCCCGTGCCGGTTTCCATTTCCACGGTGAAGTTCAGGAAGCTGTCGCCGTTGACGCTGATCCGGTGCAGTTGCGTGTCGGGCTGCAGGCCGTTGCGCTCCTGAACGCCCTGCAGGTTGTGCAGGAGAACATCGTCAGGGGACAGAGCCGGGTTGGGCACCGCCTGAATGTCGGTCTCGGGAGCCTGGTCGGGGCGGCGCAATACCAGGTCCACGGCCGCCGGGGCCATGTTCGTCGTGCCGTCGAACAGGTCCGTCACGGCGGCCACGGCCTCAAGCTGGTACTTCTGATTGGCGTCGAAGCGCAGGCGCATGGGTTAGATCACCTTCAGCCGGCACTGGAGCTGCAGGTTCCCCGCCGTCGTGTCGTCAAGCGCCGTCGCCCGGCACACCAGCAGCGTCTCCTTGTCCAGCCCCAGCGCCTCCAGGTCCTCCAAGCGCACCTCGTCGGCCAGGCTGACGATGAAGAAGCGGTCGGTATCAGAATCGGTGACGCGCCACAGGCTCTCCCCCAGGGTCTCCACGGCGTAGCCCAGCCCAAAGCCCGCCTCCTTCAGGGCCACCTCAGCGATGACGGCCCCAGGCTCCCAGCCCTCCGCCAGTCCGTCGGCGTACAGCTCCATCTGCCGGGCCAGTCGGTCGGGCAGGTCGTCGCTGTCCTCGGCGTCTACGCCCGGCCAGTTGCGGTAGTTGGACGGCGCGAGCTTGAAGACCCGGAAGCCGAGGTCCTCGGGCGTCTCCCGGTCGGGCAGGTCCAGCTTCCCGGTGTCTGTCTCCCTCAGCCGTGCCACCACGCGGCGGATGCGCTCCTTGCCGATCTCGGCGATGGTCGCGAAGTCGTCGCGGCCCGTGGGCTCGGGCAGTTGGACCATGACGAAGCGGCGGTTGCCCCCAGATTCCCGGTTCAACTCCAGCACGGCCTGGGCAGTGGTGCATGAGCCGGCGAAGAAGTCGAAGACGAGACCATCGTGCTCGAACTCGGTGCATGAGCGCACGAAGTAGCGAACAAGTGAAGCGGGTTTAGGATAGTCCATCAGCCCTTCCGTGCCGAATAGCGCCAGCAATTCCTCGCTGGCGTCCTCATTGGTGCCCACCCCGCACTCCCCGTTGAGAAGCGTGGTAGGGCGCTTGAATTTTTCGCTCTGATCATGCCGGAATACGTTGAAACCGAACTTGGAGGACAGCGATATCCTCGTTCCTGCCGCAAGTTCCTCGTCTAGCTTGGCCTGTGTCCACACAAATGGCCCCCGCACCGAGAATGGGTGTGCAACGAGGCCAGACGCAACAACGGCGGCTTCCAGAAGGGTGATAGCCGAGCTGCCCTGCCCATAGGTGCCAGATTCATACGTTCCGTCATCCAACGTCGTCTCGACCACACCCCCCGCAAAATGTAGGACCTTGGGTGAATTGGTGCGCTTCGCAAGCGGCTGCCACTTGTCGGCATATGCCTCTTCGCCGAACAGGTTCACACATTTCGCCTGTTTGCCAAAGCAGGCCACGTACTCTGTCATTGACCGCCTCGTCTTTGACAGGTGGCTCCCCTTGCGCTTTTTGACCCAGGTGAAGGTCGCAATGTGATTCTCTTCCCCGAAGACCTCTCGCAGCAAGAGTAGCAGGTTGTGGACCTCATTGTCGTCGATGCTGACGAAGATCACGCCATCGTCGCGCAGAAGCTGCCGCGCCAGCCACAGGCGCGGGTACATCATGGACAGCCAGCCCGAGTGCTTGCGGCCGCTGGTGATGCGGTTGCGGTGGGTCTCGTCGCCCTGCCCCGCCACCTGCCCCGTCTGCTCCAGGTATGCTCCCAGTGGATCCCGGTAGTCATCGGGGTAGATGAAGTCGTTGCCGGTGTTGTAGGGCGGGTCAATGTAGATCATCTTCACCCGGCCGTAGTAGGGCTTGAGCAGGAGCTTGAGGGCTTCGAGGTTCTCGCCTTCGATGAACAGGTTGGCCGTGGTGTCCCAGTCCAGGGACTCTTCCGGGGCGGGCGTGAGGGTGGCGCGGGAGGGCATCTGGAGCAGGCGAATGCCGTCGCGCTTGCCGGCCCAGGTGAATGAGTAGCGCTCTGGGGCGTCGTCCACGAACTCGCCCAAGGCTTCGCGGAGCTTGTCGAAGTCCAACCCGTCTTCAGTGCAAGCCTCGGGGAAAACGCGCCGCAGTTCCTCCCGGCGCTGTGCTACAAGGTCTTCGGACGTGTGTTGGACTGGCGTCCTGCTGTCGGACATAGGGGCATCAACCCTTCGCAATTGCAGCCAACGTGAGACTTCCCGAGTGACGGTCGCAACCCTGGGCCTCACTATACTGGGCCACCTGCCCGGCCTGATCCTGCCAGAGGGCCAGCAGCTCCTGCCGCACAACCTCCAGACCATCGGTAGCCCACAGCTTCGGGCGTTCTGGGGAGCACGTCCTGGAGGTAGTGATCAGCGAAGAGGCCTTCGTTGCGGAAGGACCCGAACAGTTGGGGCTGCAGCATGAGGTGTCTTCCCTCCTGGTGAGGCCTGCAGGTTCCCCTGGGGCAGTCTGCTCACCTTGCCGGGGCGCAAGCCGCTTTTGCGCGAGGATCGATTCTAAGCGCCTGTTTTGCCACCAGTAGACCAAACCCCTTGCCCGTTGGGGCCTGTTTGACGTGGGCCGCGACATGCGCGTGCCGTGGGACTGCTGACGGTATGCTGATCCCCGGGGCTGACGGCCTTTTTACTGACTGTGCAAACTGTCATGTCCGCCGCCCTGGGCCTTCCCCAGAATCCCCAAGATCCGGATCATCGGTGCCGCCGCCGTCAGCCTTCTTCACGCGACGGCGGCCAGCCTTTTTCCCGACCAGCCCCCGCCGGCCTGA
>CAYZKS010000210.1:1687-5955 GCA_964478725.1 uncultured Anaerolineales bacterium | reverse complement strand
CGTAGTATCGCCCCTGGTGGGCGTCCGGACGGGCACAAGGCCCGATACTACGGGGTGGCGCGAGGCCCGATACCATGGAGGGGAATCATATGACGGATCGGATTGCAGTGGTCACGGGAGGAACGCAGGGCATTGGGCACGCTACGGCGCTGGCCTTGAGCGCGGCTGGCTGCCATGTGGGCGTGCTGGCGCGCACAGAGGCTGATGTGCAGGCCGTGTGCCGCGAGATCGAAGCGCGCGGGGGCGCGGCCCTGCCGCTGATCGCTGACGTCAGGCAACGCTCTCAGGTCGAGTCCGCGCTGAGCCAGGTCGTGGCGCAGTGGGGCCGCCTGGACGTGCTGGTGAACAACGCCGGCGGCGGCTCGCGCTTCAGATTCGTGGACTCTTTCTCCACCGAATGGGATCGGCTGATTGACCTGAACTTCAAAGGCGTGCTGCACTGCACGTCGGCTGCGCTGCCGCATATGCTGCGCCAGGGCGATGGCTGCATCGTCCAGATCGCCTCGCGCGCGGGGCGCATGCCCGAGGGAGAGCTGTCGGTATATTCGGCTGTCAAGGCTGCGGTGCTGGGCTTCAGCCGTGCGCTGGCAGAAGAGCTGCGCGGCAGCGGCGTGCGCGTCGTGGCCATCTCCCCGGGGCCGGTCAACACCGAGCAACTGCGCCGCCAACCGCCCCGGCCTGACCGCGCCTACTGGCTCGAGCCCGAGGACGTGGCCAACGCCGTGGTCTTTCTCAGCTCCCCGCAGAACGTGCGCTACAACGGAGCGTTCCTGGACCTGTATTCCGCGTGAAGCACGCGCCGGGCGCATGATCCAGCCAGGCCCTGGCCGTCTGCGCGCGTGCCTAAGCATCACGCTCGTGCTCAAAGGAGGATGCATATGCGCTTGAAGGGCAAGGTCGCCATCATCACCGGCGCGGGCAGCGGCATCGGCCGCGCGGCGGCGCTGCTGTTCGCGGCTGAAGGCGCCAAGGTGGTCGTGGCCGACATCTCGCCCGAGGCGGGCGAGGAGAGCGTGCGCCAGGTGCGAGCCAAAGGCGGCGACGCCATCTACGTCCAGACCGATCTGACCGATGCGGGCCAGGTCGAGCGCCTGGTGCGCGAGACGCTGGCGCGCTTTGGCAAACTGGACGTGCTCTACAACAACGCCGGCGTCAACCTGCACGCCACCGTGACCGACACGCGCGAGGCCGACTGGGACCGCGTCATGGCGGTCAACGTCAAGAGCGCTTACCTCACCTGCCACTTTGCCATCCCGGAGATGATCCGCAATGGCGGAGGCAGCATCATCAACACCGCGTCCGCGGCGGCCATCGTCGGCCTGGGAAACCTGTGCGCCTACACTGCTTCCAAGTCGGCTGTGCTGGGACTGTCGCGCAATTTGGCAATTGACTATGCCAGGCATAAGATTCGGGTCAATGCCCTGTGCCCGGGCGTCACCGCCACCGAGATGACCCTGAAGATCATCGCCAGCGAGGCCGATCCTGTGGCGGCGCGCAAACGCTACGACCAGGGCCGCCTGCTGGGCCGCATGGCCGACCCGCAGGAGATCGCGCGGGCGGCGCTGTTCCTGGCCAGCGACGAATCCTCGTTCATGACCGGCGCGCCGCTGGTGGTGGACGGGGGCTATACCGCAGAATAGGAGAGGAGTGGCATGAGCGAACCCTGTATGTTGTCTCCAGCGCAACTCGAGCGCCTGCAAGGCTTCAGCACGCCCAGCCTGTCGAACGCCATCGAGTTGTTTGACGTGCGCCCGCGCAGTGCCGGCTTCATGCGGCCGGAGATCCGCTGCCTGCAGCCCATGCAGAAGCCCATGTTGGGCTATGCCGTGACCGCTTGCATCCGCGCCGCGAAGAAGCCCAAGGCTGGTGAAGCCGCGTCGCGCAAGGCCTACTTTGAGGCACTGCTGCGCATCCCGCAGCCGCGCGTGGTGGTGATACAGGACCTGGACGATCCGCCCGCAGTGGGCAGCTTCTGGGGTGAGGTGCAAGCCACCACGCACCTGTCCCTGGGCTGCGTGGGCACGATCACCAATGGCGGCGTGCGCGACCTGCGCGAGGTAAGCGCCCTTGGCTTCCACTACTTCGCCGCGAACCTGATCGTGTCGCACGCCTATGTGCATCTGGTGGATTGCGGCGGGCCGGTTGAGGTGGGCGGCCTCAGCGTCAGCCCCGGCGACCTGCTGCACGCGGACGAGCACGGCGTGCTGCTGATCCCCGCCTCCGTCGCCCCCTTCCTGGCCGACATGACCGAGCAGCACGAGGCCGTGGAGCAACGCATGATCCACGCGGTGCGCGAGGGCCATCTGGACCTGGAGCACCTGGTGGGCGAGTGGGAGCGCCTTTACGCCGAGCGCAGCGCGCTCAAGCCGCCCGCGGGCTTCCAGCTCTGAAGCTACCGGCGCTGTTTTCACACATGAGAAGCTGGCGCTGGATTGCCCCCACGCTCGTGCTGACGTTGGTCGTGCTGTCCTACCCTGTGCTCGAGACCTACTGGCTGCAGGTGCGTGAGGAAGAGTGGGCCAGCCCGGACGTGCCCGCGGCCTGGGACGGCAAGAGCATCGTCTTCCTCACGGACATCCACCTGGGGGCCTTCTTTTCGCGTGACCGCCTGCGACGGCTGGTGGATCAGGTCAACGCCATGCAGCCCGACCTGATCCTTCTGGGCGGCGACTATGTCTCCAACGACGGCGACTATATCGAACCGTGCTTTGCCGAGCTGGCGCGTCTGGAGGCGCCGCTGGGCAAGTTTGGGGTGATGGGTAACCGCGACCACTATATCAGCGCCGCGGCCACGTACCGCCACATGCTGCTCGCCGGCATCCGCCCGGCCGACAACCTGGGCTTTTGGGTCGAAAGCGGCGGGCAGCGCATCCGCATCGGCGGCGTGGGCGACCTGTGGGAGGACACCCAGGACCTTGGCCCTGTGCTCGAGGGTACGCGCGAGAAGGACCTGCTGATCCTGTTGTCCCATAACCCCGACGTCGCCGAAACCATCCGCGACCGGCGCATTGATCTGGTGCTCAGCGGGCATACTCATGGCGGCCAGGTGGTGCTATTCGGCTGGGCGCCACTCGTGCCTTCGGCCTACGGGCAAAAGTACCGCACCGGCCGCGTGCAGACGGACTTTACCACGGTGATCATCAGCAACGGCATTGGCGCGGCCTTTCCCCCCGTGCGCCTGGGCGCGCCTCCGCAGATCGTGCGCCTGACGCTGCGAAGCGCGCGATAGCCATGGTGCCCGTTCGTAGTACCTCCGTAAGGGGGGCTGCCCGGCGCCCATTCGCAGTACCTCGGTGAGGAGGGTCCCGCCCGGTGTTCGTAGTACCTCCGCCGCAGGTCTTGACGTCCTCAGTCAAGGTAAGGAGGGCCCTTGCTCTCTCAACGTAGAACCCATAGACAGGACAAGTGCACATGCCCAAGCTCGTGATCGAACCATCTTTCTGGGAACTATTCCCCGCATGCGAGATCGGGGTGTTGGCGCTTCGCGGTATCAACAATACCGAGGAAGGCAACAGCGCGGCGCGCCAGGATATCGTTAACTTGCTGGAACAGGCGAACCTCGAGGCCAAGAGGTTCCTTACCCAGCCGGTTCTGAGCCAATGCCCCGTGGTGGCCGTGTGGCGCGACGCCTTCTCACGCTTCAAGAAGGAGAAGGACGCACGCTCGTCCATCGAAGCCTTGCTGAGGCGCATCGAAAAGGGCAAGGCGGTGGGGCCGATCAATCCGCTGGTGGACGTCTACAACGCCATATCCTTGCGCTACGGACTGCCTTGCGGCGTTGTGGATCTGGACGCACTCGTCGGCGATCTGCGCCTGACGGTTACGGCGGGCGGCGACGACTTTCTGGCGCTTGGCGACGAGCACAGCGAGCACACCCTGCCCGGCGAGGTATGCTATGTGGACGACGCCGGCGCGGTCTGCCGCTGCTGGAACTGGCGCGATGGCCAGCGCACCATGCTGACCGAAAAGACCACGAACGCCCTGGCCATCTTCGAGAACCTCGACCCGGCCCGCCACGCGGCCCTGCTGGAGGCGATGCATGCTCTGCAGGCATGGGCAGGCAAGACCGTGGGCGGGAGCATCTCGCTGAAGACAGTGCTGACCCGCGAAAGCCCCGAGGTAGCACTCGGGCAGTAGTTCGTCTGGATCATGAGCACGCGCCCTGCCTGATCTTCCTCTTGTGTGGCGGCCGCGCAAAGGGAGTTTGTAGTCCCTCCGCCGCCGGTCTTGACGAGGTTTGTCAAGATGAGCAGGGCTTTCTGCCACCG
>CAYZKS010000210.1:0-1587 GCA_964478725.1 uncultured Anaerolineales bacterium | reverse complement strand
CTCCGCCGCCGGTCTTGACGAGGTTTGTCAAGATGAGCAGGGCTTTCTGCCACCGGCCGTGCACCTTCTCCCCGCAGTCTCAGGGGAGAGGGCCGGGGTGAGGGGCGCTTCTCCCTCTCCCCATCTTTGCGTGAGAGGGTCGGGGTGACGGGCGCTTCTCCCTATGCGTTCCCTTCGTGGTCTCGCTGTTCGCGTGCTACGCGTTGTTCGCCAGTTCACTCCGGTGGACTCTTGCTTGACCCCGGCGCGATTGCGGCTAGAATGAGGCCAGCGTTCTCCCCCCCCGCGGGCGCGCGTCTGCTCGCGCCCGCGATCGCAGTGGCAGCATTCGCATCCTGCATGCGTGCGGCATCGCCGCAAGGAGGTCGCCATGCTCCGCAGAGTCTCGTTTGCCCTCTTCGTCTGCGCCTGCGCCATCCTTGCCTTCGTCCTTCCCGTGCGCTCTGGACAACTTCAGGCCGTCCCCGCCGCGCTGACCGCGCCCCCGCTCACCGGTGGGCCTGACGCCTTTGGCTACACCTGGGACCGCAGGGCGCCCTTTCAATGGATCGACACGGCGAGCGGCGCGCAGGTTCCCGGAGGCGATGGCATCTGCCGCGGGCCCTACGACATCGGCTTTGCCTTCGACTTCTATGGCGTGAGCTACACCGAGTTCAACGTGGACACCGAGGGCTTTGTGGCCTTTATGCCCAATTGCTCCTTCTATGGTGAATGGGTCAATGGAATCATACCCCACCGCGCCACGCCCAACTCTATCGTCGCGCCCTTCTGGGACGATCTGAAGCCTGTCGGCACTGCCATCCTACGCTTCCAGACCCTGGGCGCGGCGCCCCACCGCTACCTGGTGGTGGAGTGGAACGGCGTGGGGCACCGCAGTGATTTCGACCACCCCATGACCTTCCAGGTCATCTTCTACGAAGGCAGCCACAACATCAAGTTCCAGTACCTGAGCATGACGGCCAACTCACGCGGCGATGCCCACGAGGCCACGATCGGCATCGAGAACCAGAACGGCACGATCGGACTGAGCGTCTCCTACAACCAGGGCTGGCTGACGGACGGCACGGCCATCCTGTTCACGCATCCCTCCGTCCAGCCCACGCGCACCCCGGGCGGGCGGCGGGTGCATTTGCCGCTGATGGTGAAGAAGGGTTGACGGTTAGTCGCCCCCCCCTTTGACCGGGATGTGATTAGGACTAGAATGAGGCCACGCTTCCCCTCAGGTGGGCATTCTCACGTCCGCCGTCGCAGTGGCAGCAATCGAATCCTGCCTACGTGCAGTTTTGCCGCCCAGGAGGTTTGCCATGCTTCGCAGGCTCCGGTTTGGCCTCTCCCTGATCGTATGCATCTGCGCCATCCTCGCTTTTGCCCTTCCCATGCACTCCGGAAGAGCCCAGACAGCCCCGGCCGCGCTGGCCGCGCCGCCGCTCACCGGCGGCCCCGACGCCTTTGGCTACACCTACGACGCCAGCGCGCCGTTCGAGTGGCAGGACACCAGCGGCGGAGCCGTGGTGCCATCCGGCTACCAGATCTGGACTCGGTTGCAGATTGTGTTGGTGAGATTGAGGCAGTGTTGGTGAAGCGATT
>CAYZKS010000209.1:3532-5960 GCA_964478725.1 uncultured Anaerolineales bacterium | reverse complement strand
CCCAGTTCCCAGAATTGGGCAAACGAAGCTGCGGATGGACCTCGCCGCTGTCGGCTTGTCTTTTGCGCCCGTGGGTGTTATCATGTGCGGGAAGCGCAGCCCGTTGACGCGAAACCCCTGAACGCGGAGAGTGCCTTGGATCTGGAAGAGTCGGACAATCCAGTCGCGCCGGACGCCGTGCAGCTCTGCTCGATTGGCCACAGCGACCACAGCATACCCGCATTTACGGACCTCTTGCGCCTGCATGGCATCGAGGTAGTCGTGGACGTGCGCAGCCAGCCCTACAGTCAATGGGCCCCGCAGTTCAATCGCGAGAACCTGGCCCGCGAACTCCAGGCCGCCAGCATACGCTACGTGTTCATGGGAGATGCCTTGGGCGGCCGCCCGGCCGCGCGCGAATTCTATGACGCGGGCGCGGAGCACCCCGACTACGAACGCCTGGCGCAGAGCGCCGGTTTTCAGAGCGCATGCGACAGCTTGCTGGCGCTGGCGCGTGTGCAGCGTGTGGCATTCATGTGCAGCGAGGGCGACTACCACAAGTGCCACCGCGCCCTGTTGATCACACCCGCCCTGCTCGATCGCGGTGCGCGCGTGTTCCACATCCGCCCCGATGGCACGCAGGTCGAAGCCCAGCCCGAATTCCGACAGCCCACCCTATTCTGACCATGGAGGGCGTGCCCATGCCCAAGCTCTACACCGTCGGGTACCAGGGACGTTCTCTGGCCGAGCTGATTGGCTTGTTGCAGGCCGCCGGCGTGGACGCAGTGATTGACGTGCGCCTGCGCAACACCTCACATCTGGCCGGCTTCACCAAGCGCGATGACCTGGCCTTCTTGCTGCGGGAAGGGTTTGGCATTGCCTACGAGCATCACCCGGAGCTGGCGCCGACGCCTGAGCTGTTCGACGGGTACGCTGCCGACCATGATTGGCAGCGCTATGTGCGTGAATTCGAGCCGCTGCTGGCCGAGCGCCACTCTGAACTGGTGGGACGCGACGTGCTCAGCCGTTTTCACGCCCCCTGCCTGCTGTGCGCTGAGAGGTCGCCCGAGCACTGCCACCGCCGCCTTACCGCGGAATGGTGGGCCGCGCACATACCCGGATGCACGCTGGTGCACCTGGGAGTGGAAAAGCCCAAGAAACCGCGACGACGCAAACAAAGCCCAGACTCGTAGGCGCAGTAGCGCCGGGCACTCGCAAGAATGCCAGGCGTCATGGCGTGCGTTACAGCTTCCGCTCTGAGGAGGACGTGATGCCCGTTCAAGAAGTTCTGGTGCTGGCCATGACCTACATGCGCAGCGGCATCTGCACGGCCGGGTTCACTCAAGAGCGAGACGCGGTCACGCACCTGCGTTGGGTGCGCCCCGTGAAGCAGCACGACACGCTGCGTCTGGCCGACATGACCGATGCCGCCGGGCGTGTGGTGCAATGCGACGATGTGGTCGAGATGGACCTGAAGAAGCCCCGTCCGGATCCGCCTCACACCGAGGACTGGCTTGCGGATTTCATCTACCATCGCCCGCGCCTGTTGCGCAGGCTGGAAGGCGAACAGCGCGCCTGCTTCCTGGCAAGCCACCTAGACCGCGCCCCGCAAGACGTTCTGACCCACCATACTCGTTCCCTGTGTCTGATCCGGCCCGATGAGGTTTGGGCGCAGTTCTCGCTGGATGCCGCATCTGGCCAGTACGAGGCGCGCATCGGGTTCCATCTGGCCGGCCTGTCACACGCGCGAGCCGGCTCAGCGCGCGGCATCCCGGTTACGGACCTGCGCTGGCGCGCGTTGGGGCGTGCCTGGCTCGGCAACTCCACTCTGTTGACCCTGGGCAGCCGCGAGCTGGCCGAACGCTTGCATGCCGAGCACATCTACTTGGCGCTGGGCCTCAGCCGGGGGTTCCAGGGCGAGCACTGGCTGCTGGTGATTGGCACGCACGTCGTGCCGGATTTTGAGGTGACGGTAGACTACGGCAACCTTTGATCGCTCTTCGAGGAGGTCCAGCGTGACCGACGCCGTGCTGCAGGACCTGGGGCTGGGTCCGGAAGATGCGCTCTGCCTATCCCCGCGCCTGCGCGACCAGTTGGTGCACTTTATGTTGCGATGGCAGCACTACGCGGCTCTGGATGCCTGCCTGACCGAGCTGCTGGCTGCGCGCGTGCTGCAGTCCCATCTGGACGTGCGCGCCCAGATGCTGCTTGAGTTGGGAGAACTGGACGCCGCATGGGAGACGATGCGCCAACGTCACCAGCGCAGCGCCTCAGCACCCTCACGTGTCCTGTCCGCACGCATCCTTCTGGCGCGGCGCGAGGTTCAGCCTGCGCTGGAGCAGGCCCAGGCGCTGGTCGACGAGGAGCAGGAGAGCGCCCTGGCCTGGGGCTTGCTGGGCGAGGTGCGGCTGGCGATGGGCGAGCACGCTGCCGCTCTGGCCGCCTATCG
>CAYZKS010000209.1:0-3432 GCA_964478725.1 uncultured Anaerolineales bacterium | reverse complement strand
GGCGCGCGAGAGGCCCAGCCCGCGCAGCTCACACAGGCTCTCGACTCATACGAGAAAATCCCTGTATCGGCCGACGAGCAACGCGAACTGACGGAGGCAGTGCAGCGTCTCTTCGGCTACCCCAGCCTACTGCCCGGGCAAGCGCAGATCATGGCCTGCACTCTGCGCGGCGAGGACGTGCTGGCGGTGCTGCCCACGGGAGGCGGCAAGTCCTTGTGCTACCAGTTGCCGGCGCTGCTGGCTTCTTCCGGAAGCACGTTGGTGATCTCGCCCCTGATCGCCCTGATGAAAGATCAGGTGGACAAACTGCCAGATGGGGTCAAGGGGCTGGCCACGACCATCAACAGCTCGCTGGAGGGAGACGAATTGGCGCGTCGGCTCGAGGGGGTGCGGGCTGGAAGGTTCCGTCTGGTCTACGCCGCCCCCGAGCGCCTGCGGCAGCCGACCTTTCTGCACGCTCTGCGCCGGGCGGGAATCAATCGCCTGGTGGTTGACGAGGTGCACTGCGTCAGCATGTGGGGCCACGACTTTCGCCCCGACTATCTGTACATTGGCGAGGCGCGCCGCGCGCTGGGCAAGCCGGCCCTGTTGTCGATGACGGCGACTGCCGCGCCGCGCGTGCGCGAGGACATCCTGCAGCGTCTGGGCAAGATGCGCGTCATTGCCACGGACGTGATGCGCCCCAACCTGCGCCTGGAGGTGCTGCGCACTCACACGCTGGATGACAAGCTGCGCCAGCTCTTGTCCTTCTGCCAGGAGGAGCCGGGCGCCGGCATCGTCTACGCCAGCTCTCGCGCGCGCTGCGAAGAGCTGGCCGAGCTGCTGCGCAGCCAGGGCGTGTCGGCGGTTCACTACCATGCGGGCATCGAGAACCGCGCCGAGGTCCAGGATCAGTTCATGAGCGGGCACGCGCGCGTGGTCGTGGCCACGGTGGCCTTTGGCATGGGCATCGACAAGCCCGACATTCGCTTCATCGTGCATTATGAACCTCCCAACTCATTGGAGGCCTACTACCAGGAGGCTGGACGCGCCGGACGTGACGGCCTGCCCGCGCGCTGCGTGCTGATGTACGCTCCTTCTGATCGCTCCACGCTGACGCGGCGTTCCCAGCGTGACGAGCTATCGGAAGAGTTCTTGCGCGAACTGTATGCGGCGACCAAGCGCATCTTGGGCCAAACCAGTGTGGGTCGAGTTCCCATTGATGACTTGCTGCGGGAACTGCAGGTGGAGGACAAGCAAGCGCGCGTCGGCATCAGCCTGCTGGAGCAGGTAGGGTTGCTGAAGCGCTGGCAGGACGTGCCGCGCAGCGTGAGCCTGCGTCTCAAGCGGGCTGCCCCGGCCGACCAGACGGAGCTGCAGGCATTCTGCCAGTGCGCTCACCTCGCTGTGGGCAAGCCCGTGACTTGCGATCCGTTTGGACTCGCTTCGCAAGCGGGCCTGGACGTACGCCATCTGGAGCAGCGCATTCTGGGCTGGACCGACGCCGCGTGCCTGGAATGCCGTCCTTCCGCGCGCGATCCCCTTGTGGAGCTGCTGCCGGCGCCCAAGGACGCGCGCGAAAGGCTGCGCATCCTGCTGGAGCAATACGAACAGGTGCAGCGGCAACGCGTGGCCGAGATGGTGGCCTATGCCACCACGCGCCGTTGCCGGCATGGGCACATCAGCGCGTACTTTGGAGGGCGCGCCATCCACAGGTGCGCCGTATGTGACAACTGCGTGGCGCCACCGCCCGTCAAGACGGACTCGCGCTTGCCGGATGAGGCGTCGCAGTTGCAGCTTGTCCTCAAGGCCGCAGAGCATGGCTGGGGGCCACACAATCTTGTCCTCATCCTGCGCGGCCGCCCCGAAGTGCCGCCTGCCGCGCGCGGCCAGGAGTGCTTCGGAGCGCTGGCCTATCGCTCCGAAGGCGCATTGATGCGCATGGTCGAGGCCCTGGTCAGAGCGCGCTTCCTGGAGGAGAAGAAGCTGGAGCATGGCGGCGTTATGGTTCGGAGCACACAGGCCGGGCGCCGTGCGGCAAACGATCGCATGATGTTGCGCGCGGTGGCGGCCAAGCCGGAGTGCGACCGCTCATTGAGAAAAGGGCGGAGAGAACGCGTGGTCCGACCTAGGCGTGAAGTCCAAGCGCCCACAGAGGACGGGCACGTGGATGGCGACCTGCTTGAGCGTCTGCGGGCGTGGCGTCTGGACAAGGCGCGCGAGTTAAAGGTCTCTCCCTTTATCGTGGCTCACAATGCGCTGTTGCGGAACATTGCCGCTGCCCGTCCTCGCACGCCCGAGGAGCTGCAAGCCGTCAAGGGCATCGGGCCGCACAAGTTCGAGCAGTATGGGGCGGAGCTGTTGGCTCTGGTGCAGGCAAGCCTCAAGCAAAGGCAGGGCTAGCGCCCCCTCACGCTGGGCGCCCGCCCTGCCTTTGTAGTTTGAAGACACCTCGGTTGTTCTAGAGCTTCTCGACCGCTTCGCGCGCCGCGCGGATGTTGCCCACCGGCGCGGTGATGGGCGTGACGCAGCCCGTACCGATGATCAGACGCCGGCCGCCGGTCTGCGCCCGGGCAGCTTTGGCCTCGGCTCGCACCTGTTCTGGCGTGCCCCGCAGCATGGTCTCGATCTGGCGCAATCCGCCCACCAATGCGCCAGGGAAACGCTTGAGGGCCTGCTTGAGCGAGGGCGGCGTCTCCTGGTCGTGCCAGTTGATGGCCTGCACGGGGTAGTCGGCGGCGAGATCGAACATCACGTTGTTGCCGTGCAAGTGCAGCAAGTTGAACCAGCAACCCTGCGTGGCCTCCAGGATGCGCAGGTCGTACGGCCGCCCGAACTCGCGATACTCGGCCTCGCTGAGCAGGTCATGCGAGGCGTGCTGCAAGGCCAGAAAGATTCCAGCGATGCCTGTCTCCTTTGCTGCGGCCACAAAACGCACGGTGCTTTCCGTAATCACTTCCAATGCCGCTTTCATCCTGATGGGGTGCTGCCTCAGGTCCGAGAGCAGGCGCGGGCCAGCCAGGTTCTTGGCCTGAGACAGGGGGTTGAAGATGGTCATGAGAAAGGGGGCGCCGTCTTTCTGGGCCTGCTTGCCGATGATCTGCAGGGCGCGCAGCATCTCGGCCAGCATGCCTTTGCGCGGATCCAGAACCTCGAGGCGAGTCCAATCCTTGGATCGCTGGATCACGCGCTGCCCCCATTCGCGCGTGCCCTCCTCGTTGCCCACCCAGCGCGACTCGGCGCCCCAATCGGCCACGCAGTACTCGGAAGCCGCCGTGACCTTGATCAGGTCAAAGTCGAACGCGCGCTGAAAGTCGAGCACGGCGCGCGCGAAATCCTCCGCGCGCTGGTCGTCGCCCGGCCAGTGCCTCCATAATGCCACCGCCAGCCGGTCCACTGGCTTGCCGGCCACCGTCGCTTCCAGCCGTTCGCGCTTGGTCATGTGCTTCATGC
>CAYZKS010000208.1:0-5991 GCA_964478725.1 uncultured Anaerolineales bacterium | reverse complement strand
GGTTACGGGCCGCCCGCCCTTGATGCACCGCAATACGACCCGCTGCGCGCGGTTCCCGGTGTAGTTGGCCGTAACCGCGAGGCTATCGGCGCTGCTCTGCGGGCCGATGATGACTTCACAATCGGGGGATTCGCGCTGGGCCAAACGCGGCGTGATCGTACGCCGGTTGAACTCAATTGAAAACTTTGGCAGTATGAACCTGCTGTGCACTGACAAGACCGGCACAATCACCGAGAACCGTCTGGTGCACCAGGGCGACTACCTGGTCCCGCAGTCGCGCTTTCACCCGCTGGTGCTGGCGCGCCTGGCGGCGCACCGCGTCGAGGGCCAGACTCCGGAACCGTTCGACCGCGCGGCGGACGAAGCGCTTTCGCCCGAACAGCGCGCCGAGGTGCAAACCTTCGAGCTGCTGGAAGAGGAAGCGTTCGACCCGGCGCAGCGCAGCAACGGGGCCATCGTGCGGGGCAAAGACGGCCTGCGACTGCACATCCGCCGGGGCAGCCCGGAGTACTTTATCGAGCAGGGGCTGATCGGGCCGGAGCAGGTCGGGGCCTGGCTGGAGGACGAAGAACGCCAGGGGCATCGCGTGCTGGGCGTCAGCTACGACGACGGCAGCGGGCCGCGTTTTGGCGGCTGTGTGTCGTTCGTGGACAGGCTCAAAGACACCACGCTGGAGACGGTGGAGGCAGCCAGGCGCCTGCACGTGGAGATCACCATCATCACCGGCGACGCCTTGAGGGTGGCCGAGGCCGTGGGACGCGAAGCCGGCCTGGTGACCAACGGCGACCAGGTGATGGAGGCGTCGGCCTTCCTGGCCCTGCCGCTCCAGGAGCAGCGCGAGCGCATCGGCGCGGTGCGCGTCTTTGCGCGCACGACGCCTGAGCAAAAGCTGGAGCTGATCGAGCTGCTCAAAGAGCAATACACGGTAGGCTATCTGGGGGAAGGCATCAACGATGCGCCCGCGCTCAAGGCCGCGCACGTGGCCATGGTGGTGCAATCAGCGGCGGACGTGGCGCGCGAGACCGCCGACATCGTGCTGCTGAAGAACGACCTGCGGGTGATCGTGGACGGCATTCGCCTGGGGCGCGAGACGCACGCCAACACGCTCAAGTACATTCGCGCCACGCTGGTCTCCAACTTTGGCAATTTCTACGCCGTGGCCATCGGGTCGCTGTTCATCGATTTCCTGCCGATGCTGCCCAAGCAGTTGCTGTTGCTCAACCTGCTCTCGGACTTTCCGATGATGGCCATCGCCTTTGACCGCGTCTCGGATCAGGAAGTGGCCCGGCCGCAGCGCTACGACTTTCGCGCGCTGTACATCATCTTTGTGACCCTGGGGCTGGTCAGCACGGTTTTTGATTTCATCTACTTCGGGCTGTTCTACCGCATCTCGCCGGCGGTGCTGCAAACCAACTGGTTCATCGCCAGCGTGATCACCGAGCTGCTGCTGCTGGTGTCGATCCGCTCCATGTTGCCGATCGAAAAGGCGGGCTGGCCCGCGCCGCTGATCGTGGGCCTGTCGGCGGCGGCCTGTGCGCTGACCCTGGCCCTGCCCATGATCCCGGCGACCGCGGCCTTTTTCGAGTTCGCCAGACCGGCGCCCGCGCATCTGGGCCTGATCGTGGCTCTGGCGTTACTGTACCTGGCCATCTCCGAGATCGTGAAGCGGCCCTTGACGCGCTTTTTGAACCACACATAGGCGCTGCCGCCCGTGCTGCCAGGCTAGCGCCTCGAGGGCAGTCGCGCGGTGGCCCAGAGGCAGACTTGGCAACGGCGGGTGCAGAGCTTGACGCCCTCAGAGGCATTCTTCATTCCACAGGGATGAGCGCTTCATAGTCCGCGAGCGCGCCGCCATCCAGACAGCACGCGATGATCTTCCGTCCCAGGGGGTCCAGGTCCGACTCGAGGAAGTCGGGCAGGCAGCGACGGAAGAGTGAGTACAGGATGTCGGCCCCCTGATCGTACGCCGCTTCGCCCACCTCGGGCTGCGTATCCACTTGCAGGAACCAGCGCGCCACCATGCGCCCTTCCACATGCAGTTGGTGTACGGTGTATCCGAGCAGGGGACAACGCGCCACTCGCACCTGATCCGGCTTGAACCTGGCGCTGCCACGTCGCGCCAGATACTCGCGCGCGATCCACTGGGCCATAAAGCCAACGCGCCACGCGCCAATGTGCTGATTCGGACACAGGATGTGGCGGGTGCGCCTGTAATTCGCGAACTGCCTGAGCAGCAGATTGGCCTGCGGGACGCGTCGCCCGACCGCAAACGGCCAGTACGAACCGACGCCCTCGCTGTGCATGCCCTCTGTCTCCACCACACTGGGGCTGTCGTGTCCACGCGGCGACACCAGTCGCCACAGCCAGGCCAGCGCCGGCGGGAGCAGGTGAAACAGGCCCACAATTCCATACGTCGGATGGCCCCGGGTACAGGCAGGCATGCGCACTCCGAAACTGCGAATGTCCACGCTCACCGCGCCATCCACCACGTTGGGAAAGGCATGCCGGGGAATGATCACGCGCGGATTGGGACAGGCTTGGCCGGGCGCATCCTGGGTGTGCTCCCAGATGAGGGCGCGGCTATTGGGTTCCGCGTCGATGTTCAAGAAAAGCAGGGGAGTGCCGGGCTGGGCTGTGAGGCGCTCCAGGTCGATATCCGCCCCGTAGAAATCGATGTGGTTGACGCGCACGAACCAGGCATCCTCGGCGTCCGCCACCCATAGCTTGCTGTTGTTGCCCTGTACGGCAGGGTGGCACAGCGCCATATCATCGGTGACCGGGTGGAGCTCACAACTGCGCGGGATTTCCAGGTAACGTCTTTCGCCTGTGACCAGATTCTCGCCCAGGAGCAGTCGCCCATCCCGTTCGCGGTGCGCTTGCTCGAGCATTTCACTTTTGCCGCCGCCGCTGGGTCCCTCGTGCATGATCGTGACCAGGTTATCGTAGGGAGTCACCACCTGCACGGTGGAGCAGTGCGCCGTCACCCACTCTTCGCGCTCACCCAAATCGATCAGCATGCTATAAACGCCCTTTTTGGCGCTTGGCCCTGGATAGAGGTTGAAGGAAAACATCTCGTACAGCCCAGGCCGCCGGTTGTGCACCACGACCTGCCGGCCATTGAAGTGGGTGTGCCGGAAGGGAGGAACGGTATAGATCACGGCCTCGGGCGCAAAGGTGCAGGGAAGTTGATCATAGGGCAGAATGCCTTGCAGCATGGCCAGTCCGTAGGCAAAAAAGGCCGCATTGGACGGCACGATGGCCAGCGCCTGCATGCCCATGCCTGGCTGCCCGGCGACAAAGGCAAAGATCGCCAGCTCCTGGCGCTTGAGCCAGGCAAAGGCTTCTTCACGCACGGAGGAAAAGTCCGCACCGAAGCGGCGCTGGAAGGCCTCTTTGTCGCTTGGCAGGTCGTCTCCGACGACCAGGCAGTCCGGGTCGCGACGCCGCATGTAGGGATCGGCATAGTTGACCGAGATGCCGTTGCGCACTCGCACCACGGCAGCTTCCACGAGACGCCCCTTGCCAGGGATGTCGTAGGCAACCTCAAAGGAGCTATTGCGGGCGCCGCCGCAGGCCAGCTCGAGGAGCGCATGCGTCGTGCTGGCAACGTTCACACCAGGGCATTGAGACAGAATGCCGGCAGCTTCGGGTGGTGGGTTATACTTGGCCCAGTCCAATCTTGGTCCTCCCCCCAGTGCGTGATTTCGAGCCGTGCTCGAGAATCGCCCCCCTGGCCCGGGCAGGAGCAGCGGCAGGGAAGCGGCACGTACGTGGTGCGAGAGTCCCAGCATTGGGGTAGGTCGCCAGCTCGGCGTGAGGCGGCCATGCGGAAGCGGGGCCTGAGGGTGGGGCGACCCGTTGCCGTGCCCCACCGGGGCACGAGTATAGCACAGGCGCGCGCCGGCGCAAAACGCAGCGCACGCACGGAGAAACCCGTCTTCTCCCAGAAGACGGGTTTCTGGTTCTCCTGCTCGGGAAGGGCAAGCCTCCGTCGCGGCCGGGCGCCGCACGCACGCGCCGTGCGGCCGGAGCAGCCGCCCGCGCGCATGCGGAGTATAATGCCTGCGCGGAGAGGCAGAAAGGGGAGCAGCATGCAGGTCGGCTTGATGTTGAGAGGGCTGGCCATCGGCCTGTCCATCGCCGCGCCGGTGGGGCCGATCGGCGTGCTGTGCATACGCCGCACGCTGGCCCAGGGGCGGGCCGCGGGCCTGGCTTCGGGTCTGGGCGCCGCCACAGCGGACGCGGTCTACGGCAGCATCGCCGCCTTTGGCCTGACGTGGGCCTCCGACCTGCTGCTGCGCCAGCAGGCCTGGCTGCGCCTGGCGGGCGGCGCGTTCCTGTGCTACCTGGGACTGCGGACGCTGCTGGCCCGGCCGGCGGAGCCAGCGGTTCCCGCCGAACAACGGCGGGACGGGCCCCAGAACGGCCCAGCCGCCCTCAAGGGCCGCGCCCTGCTGGGTGCCTACCTGTCCACGTTCCTGCTGACGCTCACCAACCCCATCACCATCCTCTCCTTCGCGGCCATCTTTGCCGGGCTGGGCCTGGCGAGCGCGGGCAGGGACTATCTCTCCGCGGCCACGCTGGTGCTGGGCGTTTTCCTGGGCTCGGCGGCGTGGTGGCTGCTGCTGAGCGCGGGGGTGGGGGCGTTGCGGGAGAGGATCGGGGGAGCTGCGCTGGGTCAACCGCATCTCGGGGGCGATCGCGCTGGGGTTCGGGGTGCTGGCCCTGCTGAGCGCGATCACTATGCCGGTGGGCGCGGCTGCGCCAGGGACAGACGCGCCACTAGCTCGTCGCCCTCGCGTTCCTCCGTCTCGATGAAGCCGAGGCTGTGGTACAGGCGCTTGGCGGGGTTGTCAGGAGAGTAGGAAAGCGCAAAGCGCTGGTAACCATGCTCGGCCGCCAGCATGGCGATGGCCGCCTGCACCGCCTGCCGGCCGTAGCCTCGCCGCTGATAACTTACGTCAACCAGGATGCCCCCCAACCAACAGCTATTGTCGGCCGGGTCCACGGACCACATCAGGAAGCCGATGACGCGCTCGCCCAGGTAGACGGCCAGCGGGTTCCACTCGCCGCCATAGGCGCACAGCGCCAGGTAGTGGCACGGCTCGGCCACGAACTCGCGCTGCGACTCGGCCACTTGGAGCCTGGCCACGTCGCGCCAGTTGTCGCGGGTTACGGGATGCAACGTCACCTGGGTCTCGTCGCTGGTCGATGTGCTGGAGCTCACCGAATCGGTCCCCTTTCACAGGTCCAGGCGCCAGGCCCCGCCGGCGTTTGCGGCGGCTGGGCTTGGTGTGCTGCACTGGCGTTGTGCTGGGTGCTCGCCCACCGCAGGGACGCCCCGCATCCGTCACACAGTACCCTAGAATCGGGTCGTTCGACTGCAACCTATACCGCCGTGCGCGGCGCGCACACGCTGGAAACTTTCAGTACCCTAGAATCGGGTCGTTCGACTGCAACCACCAGCAGACGCCTTGCCTGCAACCGCAGGCGCTACTTTCAGTACCCTAGAATCGGGTCGTTCGACTGCAACCATCGCACTATCCGCCGTTATGTCTTCGAAGCGGTCTTTCAGTACCCTAGAATCGGGTCGTTCGACTGCAACCTTGGACGCGAGCACCCACTTGGACGGCTTGCCCACTCTTTCAGTACCCTAGAATCGGGTCGTTCGACTGCAACACGCATGCCATGCCCGTCGTGCCGCTGCCCATGAATCTTTCAGTACCCTAGAATCGGGTCGTTCGACTGCAACTCTTGGCAGAAGGCCCGCGCTGTCGGCGTTTAGTGCCTTTCAGTACCCTAGAATCGGGTCGTTCGACTGCAACTAGCCGGACACATCATCAGCGTCCTGGCGCTCTACGACTTTCAGTACCCTAGAATCGGGTCGTTCGACTGCAACCCGACGCTATCACCGTTGGCGGCGCTGCAGACCTTAACTTTCAGTACCCTAGAATCGGGTCGTTCGACTGCAACCCGCCATTTGATTGATGT
>CAYZKS010000207.1:0-6003 GCA_964478725.1 uncultured Anaerolineales bacterium | reverse complement strand
CTGGTCCTGGCCGCGCTGGCGGCCATCTTGTTCGTCTCGGCAGGGCGGGTGGATTGGATCGAGGCCTGGCGCTTCATCGCCGCCTACGGCGCCTTTGTGCTGGCCTACGGGGTGTGGGGCCTGCGCACGGACCCGGGCCAGATCGAAGAGCGCTGGGACTCCGGGGCTCACGTCAAGGCCTGGGACAAAGTGATCATGCGCGTCTACACTGGGGTGTTGCTGGTGATGTTGGTGCTGGCCGGGCTGGACGCCGGGCGCTTTCAGTGGGCGCCCGCCCCGGCGTGGCTGCAAGCGCTCGGTTGGATCGCCGCGGCGTTGGGCGGGGCCATGATCGCCTGGGCGGCGCAGGCCAACACCTTCCTGGCGCGCTACGTGCGCGTCCAGGAGGATCGCGGCCAGGTGGCCGTCACCACGGGTCCGTACCGCTACGTGCGCCATCCCATGTACGTGGGCATCATCGCCTTCATGCTCAGCATCCCATTGGTGCTTGGGTCGCTGTGGGCACTCGTGCCCGCGGCGTGCATCGCGGCGCTGTTCGTGCTGCGCACGGCGCTGGAGGACCGCACGCTGCAGGCGGAGCTCCCCGGCTACGCCGAGTACGCCCAGCGCACGCGCTACCGGCTGCTGCCGGGGGTATGGTAGGAGCATCATTGTGTACACAATTGACACTATGTGCACTATGTGCTATACTGGCGCATGCGGAGGGATGATCGCATGCTGATGAGAATTGGATCCCGTGAGGCGCGCGAGCGCTTTGCGGACCTGCTTGGGCGCGTGGGATACGGTGGAGACACGGTGATTGTCGAGCGCTCGGGCAAGCCGCTGGCGGTGCTGGTGCCGATCGCCCAGTACGAGGCGCTGGTGGCCGAGAGAAAGGCTGCCCTCAGCGTCGTGGACCGCGTACGCGGCAAGGCTCCGACCGTGCCGGAGGAGGAGCTCGCCGCGGATGTGGAACAGGCCATCCGCGAGACCAGGGCCGCGCGTGCTACGCGTCGTTCTTGACACCAACATCATCGTCAGCAGCCTGCTCTCACCTTCTGGCGCGCCCGCTGCGGTGCTGGATGCGTGGCGCGAGCTGCGTTTTGTGCTGCTGCTCTCCCCTGCCATGCTGGAGGAACTGCGCTGCACGCTCGCGCGCCCGCGCATCCGCCGTAAGTACGGAGTCGCGGCAAAGGATGTGGGGACCATCTGCCAGGCCCTGGAGCGCTATGCGTTGTGGGTCAAAGGCGACACCCCGTTTGATAAGACGGTTCTGTCCGATGCCGACGACGTCAAGTTCCTGGCCTGCGCGCTCGAAGGCAGGGCGGACTGCATCGTGAGTGGAGATCACCATCTTCTGCAACTGGGTGTCTTCGCAGGTATTCCCATCCTCAGCGCGCGACAGTTCCTGGAGCAGCTCGCTGTGCAGAGTGCCGATGAGGGTGGGGCGTCGGGTGAGAGGAGCTTTCGTGAGTCTATTCGGCCAGCAAGTTGAGCAGTGGCGCACCTTCTACTCCACGCTAGCCTCGGTGTGCGCCACGCTGGTGGGCCTGATCTTCGTGGCCATGTCGTTGAACACAGACGTGGTGCGGCGCACAGAGGATGCCGAACTCATGGGCATCGCCAGGAACACCTTTGGCCACTTTTTGATCGTGATGATGACCGCGCTGGTGTTTCTGGTGCCGGGCGTCTCGCCTGCCGGAGTGGCACTGGCGCTGCTGACGTTGGGAACGACGTGGATGTTCGGAACGCTGCGACGCCTGCAATCCTTGCGGCGAAGCGCCAGTTCCCCCGCAGAGGGCTCCCCGTCGCACCTTGGCAGACTGCGCAGCTTCGGCATGTCGTTCGGGGGCGGCCTGGGCCTGACCGCAGTGGGCGTTGCCCTGGCCCTAGGCGCGACCAGCGCCCTGTACTGGCTGATGCCCGTGCTGGCCATCCTGCTGGCCGCGGCCACCGCCACGGCCTGGGCCTTGCTGGCCCGCCTGCGCGGCATGCCACGCTGAGCCCGGGGCGCTCCGCCCAGCGCCACGCAGTAGCCCGCGGACAGTCACGTCCGGCGCAACACGCCTGCGCCCGGCCAGGTGCGCACCCTTGTGACCTGAACCGGCTCAGCGGATTTCGGACAGGAGGCCACATGCGCAATCTACGTTGGATCCTGATCGGACTGCTCCTTGCGGCTGGGCTTGCCGCGTTTCTACGCCCACTCGCGACGCGCGCGCAGGCGGGCGCTGGTGCGGCATTCCAGGCGCCCGCGCGGTCCTCCGCGCCCACCCCCCGCCGCACCTTCCTGCCCATGCTGCGCAAGGGCTACCGCGAGCCGTTGTACATTGTGCTGGGAGCGCAGAACATGGGACGCGGCATCGGGCTTGGCTGGGGGGGCGACAAGGATACCGAGGTGGTGCGCGTGGGCAGCCCGCCGATCGAGGCGCGACGCACGGGCAACGGACAGCCCTTGCCCGCTGCGGACGGCAATGACGTGGGTGACTATTACATGCAATTCGAGGTGGACGACGTCTACCTGTACGCGGGCGTGCCCACGACGCGCCTCTCCATCGCGGTGGAATACTTTGACCAGGGCACGGACAGTTTCGTGCTGCAGTACGACGCGGTCAGCGGCGGGCCATGGGGCGACGGGCGTTTCAAGGATAGCGCCAGGGTGCGCAAGACCGACACGCGGCGCTGGATCGTGGCCACGTTCATGCTGTGCGACGCCTTCTTCGCCAACCGCGACCAGGACGCCGACCTGCGTCTGTCCGACGACGCAGACGGGGCCGAGATCATCCGCAGCGTCGCCATCCAGATGTTGCCGCGCGGGCCGAGCACCTTCAACGTGGACGCGTGCGGCGCCAACCCCTGGGACGCCCTGCCCGACAGCGACGCCATCCAGAGGTGCCTGGACCGCGCCTGCGACGGCGATACGGTCACCTTCACTTCGGGCGTTGGCTCGGCGGGCTACCAGGGATACCGCATTGACAAGACTGTCTTCCTGGTCGCCACCGGGGCCAAGAGCGGGTTGACCTTCACTTCGACCGATCCCGCCAACCACGCCCTGTTGCGCGCCGAGGCCGGGCTGAAAGGCTTTGTGGTGCGGCTGTTCGCGCGCTCGCGCATTCCCAATGGAGGCGATATCGACCGCATCACCGTCAGCCACCTGGATCTGGACGGCGGCCTGGGCGTGCGGCGCTGCTTCGGTCCTGACGAGCGCGAGGACGGCGTGGGCGACAACTGGGGCTGCTGGCTGCCCGAGTGCGGCGACCCCGGCGATCCCTGGTGCCGGGCTGGCACCCTGGGCATGGATGGCGGCTTCGACGGCAATGATGCCGCCCAGGACTACAGCGGCTACCCCGGTAACTGGAGCACGGGGCTGCTGGTGGAGGACGTCAAATGCCTCAACACCGAGTGCGGCTCGGCGATCGCGCTGTCGGGCGCGGCCTGCAGCATTCGCAACTCGACCGTGGACGTGGCCGGCGACCACGTGCACGCCCCGGGTTGCACGCCGCTCGAGAGCGATGAGGGTCTGGGCGACTGGTCCGATGGCATCACCTTCACCGGACCGGCGCACCTGGTCACGGGCAACACCATCCTCGACCCCTCGGACGTGGGCATCGTGTTCTTTGGCGGCAAGGGCACCGTGATTGAGAACAACGTGGTGCGCGTGCGGGCCGGGAATCGTGGGGCGTTCGCGGGCATCGCCGTGCACCCTTGGTGGTTTGGCGACGTCTCGGGCGTGCGCGTGACGGGCAACCAGGTGATCAGCGAGGGCAGCTCGGCATGCGGCGGCATCCACGCGGGCATCAACCTCGGCACGCACATGTGGGGATCGGGCTGCGTGGGCCAAGCCCTGCCGTGTGCAGTGGGGAACCCGCTGACGTGCATGCCGGAGCCGCCGAACCCGCTGGGCCAGATTTGCCCGGCTGGCGCGCTGTGCCAGGAATGGGCGCACGTGCCCGCGGGCCAGACCCTGACGCTCAGCGGCAATTACGTCTCCGGCTGCCACATCAACTATCTGATCGAGGGGCTGGACCTGGTGGGCGAGCTGGTCGAGTCCGGCAACACCAGCGGCCCGCCGCGCCTCAGCGACTGGCAGTCCGCCAAGGGCTGCGTCCAGGACGGCGTCACCGACCGTTGGGGCGCGCTCGACCGCGTGGCCCACCACCCGTCCCTGCCGGGGTGGGCGGACGTGCGCGTGCATTGTGAGAGGTAGGAAAGGTTGCAGAAACCTGGTTTCACCACCTCCAAAACACGGGGACCTACGAGAAACAAGGTTTCGCCTTGTGCGAGCTAGCTCTCCAGGTTCCAGGCCGGGCGGAAGCGCTGGATGAGCGGCTGCTCCAACCAGCGCACGAGATCAACTCTCGTCCCCGCGACCTCGGCGTCGCTCTCCGGTTTCCAGGCCCAGATGGCCACCGTCTCTGCCTCAGCCAGGCTTTCCCGGATGAGCCGGGCGAGCCTGGCCTCCTTCCCGGCGCCGTTCGAGCGCTGGTGCATGCGCATGCAATCCCACAGTGTGCAGGTCTTGCTCTGGCACACGCCCATATACTTCAAGTCCCTGTCGACCGTGAAGGCATAGATCGCCCGCTGGTCGGCCATGTCGCGCAGGGTGAAACCCACCCCGCTGTCCACGGTTGCCTCCAGGCTCCACTGCCCCACTGCTTTGAAGCCCATCCGGCAGAGCGCGTCGCAGATATCGCCAGGCTCCCGATCCCGGTGCGGAATGGGCAGCCGGGGCATCGCCGGCCCGCTCTCTGCCAGGCAACGCGATTGATTGTCGCATACCATGCGGGCGAACCAGTCCTTGGCGCGTGGATCGAGGCCCGAGCAGGATTCAAGGCGGTCCAGAACGTGGCTTGGCCCGTCGGAGGGCTGTCTGAGGGTCTCGGGCGCGGACTGGTTCAAATGGTATACGCAGACTTGAAGCCTGCCGTCGGCCTTTTGCACCACTCCAAACAGCTCTTGCCTTCCAGGGTATTCTGCCTCCACAGGTCCTCCTTCCGCCTCTCTGCGTCCCGCACGCGCAGCACAACAGCAGCGAGCTCACGTGCCGTCTTGCTCCACGCCGCGGCGCCGTGCTTGGGCCCACTCCGGCGCACGCCGGACATGCCACAGTTCTTCTGTGACAGCAAGCGCAGCAAGTTCGGTTTGTAACCCGGCTGGGCTGGATTGGCTATAATGGTGGCGAATCACTGTGCGCAAGATTCTACTGCACCTACTTGTCTGGCAACGTAAAGGCGGCGTAAAACTGGCATGAAAGAGGCGAGAATTCCGCTCTGCCGTGCAGGCGTCATGCCGAAGCGTCCCCGGCGTATGGCCCTGCATGCTGAACTCGGCCAAGCCCAGGTCCGATGAAGCTCGATCGTGGGAATCGAAACCCGCCGCCCAGCTCGTGCGTATGAGAGTAGACGCATCGCACTCATAAGGAGAAGACGCATGCACATCTGCAAACTACACTTGTTCAGCCTGGCGATGGCGCTGGCCGTGGCGGCCAGTGCCTGCGCGCCCGCGGCCACGCCAACTGCGACGCCA
This sequence comes from uncultured Anaerolineales bacterium, assembly GCA_964478725.1. Taxonomy (GTDB): domain Bacteria; phylum Chloroflexota; class Anaerolineae; order UBA2200; family UBA2200; genus CAYZKS01. Next base: position 501 of record CAYZKS010000207.1, on the reverse strand, counting down.
ACCGCGACCCCCACGCCTGCGCCGACAATTGCCTCCTCTATCGCCGGCTACACCATCGAACACGTGGCGGTGGTGGACGTGGAAAAGGGCGCCGCGCTGCCGGGCCAGTCGGTGGTGATCGTGGGCGAGAGCATCGTGCGCATCGCCCCGGATGGCACGGCGGGCATGCCCAACACCTCGCAGCGCGTGGACGGCAATGGGCTGTACCTGATGCCCGGGCTGACCGACGCGCACGTGCACTTTTTCGACCCGCAGGTCTTCGGGCGCCTGATGCTGGCCAACGGCGTGCTGCTGGTGCGCGACATGGGCCAGGTAACCGAAGATGTGTTGAAGATACGGGCGGAGCTGAACGCGGGCACGCTGCTCGGCCCGGAGATGGTGGCCACGGGCTACCTGCTGGACGGCAGTCCGGCTCAGATCCCGCAGATCGCGCTGGCCCTGGCGACGCCGGAGGAGGGGCGCGCGGCGGTGCGCCAGCAGGTGCAGGCGGGCGTGGACCAG
>CAYZKS010000206.1:0-6022 GCA_964478725.1 uncultured Anaerolineales bacterium | reverse complement strand
CGGGCCAAGTTCTGCATCGCCCAGCAACTCTTCCGCCGTGGCGGCGTCTCTGACCTCCAGGAGGGTAGCTGCTCGCAGACAAGCCTTGCCATAGTAGTGTCCCCAGGCCTTGATGCGTGTCTGGAGAGTGCTTGGCAGCGGATTGCGGCAGATTGCTTGCAGCTTGGCAAGATATTCCGAAATCTGCAGTCCGCCCGCAAGGGCCTGGGTCACTGCCGACTCGGTCACGTAGAACCTGCCCGCGCGCTGCTCAGCGAGTTCACGCAAGGTTGCCTCAAGGAACAGGTCTGGCCCGGGATGTGCGGGACACAGCTCCCCCTCTTCGGTCAGATGCGCCCGTGCTGAGCACGGATTGTCGGGGGAGGAACAGGTCGGCAGCATGCCCTTTTCCAGAAGGGCCTCCCTGAAAGCGGTGGTTCGGCCGCTTTTGAGCAATGCTACCTCTGGACTGAGTGAGCGCTCCATGTAGCGCTTCAGGGTCGCGTCGCCCCACATGTGCTCCAACGCGTGTGTATCGGCTGCCTGGCAGAGAGCTACGTTCCGATGGAAGACGATGCGTTCATGCTGGTGGCCCCATTCTTGCAGGGTACGAATCACGTTTTGCGGGATGGCGGTACTGGCTTGTTGCTGAAGGAAGTTGGCGATGGCTTGGATGGAGAGGCCATCCTTCTGGGCGCGGTAGACCGCCTCGCGGGACAGGCGGTATTCGATGACGCTGCGGTCCACTTTGACACGCTCCGCGAATGTCTCCAACGTGGCGAGGGTCTGCTCCGGGACTGCGCCCAGCGCCAGAATCTCGAAGTTGGGCTGTATCACGAGCCGCGCGTCGGCAGGCTCCTCAGACGGAAGATCATCAAGCTTCAAGATCCGCGTCCCGCCGGGATTGATCCGAAACGCCAGAAGTCGGCCTTCGTCTGCGCACACATCGAGTAGCCCCAGCCAGTGCAGCGGCCCGCTAAGGGCTCCGCCAACGAACGCGGCCTCCGCTTCAGCGAACCAGCGGCTCTGTCGCGCTGCGGATCCGGTACTCTGATAGGAACCGGCGCCATGGGTGGAATTCAGCATGTGGGTGTCCCTGGCCTCGAATAGCAGTCTGGGTGCTACGATCGCCATGCGGTTCAGGAAGCGCTCGGCCGAGATCCACACGCCGGCCGGAAGCAACCGGATCTGTTCGAGGAGAACGCTGCGCGCCTGCGGCAGGTCGAAGGACAGATTGACGATGCTGAGGCTGGCAAGTTCGCTCCACTGCTGTATGTCTTGCCATGCCCGGACGCACAATCTGGCACGTTCGGCTGGATCTGCCCTCCAGATTTCGTGCGTTCTGCTCTTGGCTCCTGTTGCCCGCAGGGTGCCATGATCAGCCTCCAGCAATCCCAGGGCCTGGAGCAACAGGCGCATGAAATACAGGCGTGGTGCGCCAGTCTCTGTAGGCGCAGCCGCCAGGTCCGGGTCAGGACCAACTAGCTGTTCGCTGATGTTGCGCAGGCTACGCTTCTGCAGCAAGCCACCCTGGGTGAGGGGCGCGGGCTCACTGCGCACACTGCTCCAGTAGAGGAAAAGGTCGCGCTGGGCAATCAACGTGCTGCCTTCCTCAATAGGAGCCGGCAGGTTTCCACGTCCCCAATCCACAGGGGGCAGAGGGGGTTGGGGTAGGTTGTTGCGCAGCCCTTCGGGGATGGTCAGCACGGCGCCAGGACTGAGTCCGAGTTTGGTTCCGGGCGGCTGCTGTACCGAGTGTTGGCGACTGAACACAAGGCCCCTGAGAGTCAGGCGGGCGAGCACATCCTCAAGATACTGCGATTCGGACTTGAACGCATTGCCTTCATAGGAGGCGGTCTTGCCTTTGCGCGGGCCGGGCTGCACGATGTCTTCGCGCTGAAGCTCGTCTCGCAACAGGGCGACCGGTAGGTCCCCTGCGTGCAGCAGGACACGATCCAGAACGGAGCGCTCGAGGTCGCTCAAACTAGTCAGCGCGCGTGTTGGGTGCCGCGGCTCAAGCAGGCGCCTGCAGAGCGCGCTGACGATGGCTGCCTTGACTGGCTTCTTTCCCCCGCGCCGCGCAATCGGCACGCGGTTGAATTCGGCAATCGCCAGCAGCGCTTCATACTTGTAGCTTTCGAGAAGTGCACTCAGAGCATTAGGCATCGACGGATTTCACTTGACTTCTCGGGGCATGAGGCCCTTGGCGGCGAATTCGTGTAGGAGCTGAGGCACTGCCTTGTCGGGGACAAGGACTAGCCGCGAGGACAGCCTGGCCACGACGTGCTTGCCCAAGGCCGTGCTCGCTTCCAACTCGCGCAAAGTGAAGTCGTCGCCCAGTTCCAACAGGGCCAATCCCTCGTAGAGATGGATCTGCCCGTACTGTGACCACCAGTCAGCAAGAGTCCGTTTCAGTGTATCTGGGGCCTCCACCGGCAAAAGCTCCTTCCAACCGTTCAGGAGATCCTCCAGCCCAGAGCCCTGCTCGAAAGTCGTGTAGGCCGTATGCTGATCCAGACGATAGATGAACTCAAATGGCGTTGTCTCTTCCAGACGGGCAATGCGTCCCAGCAACGCATGTGCCTGTGGTGTGATTGCGCCAGACCGCACCGTAATGGTCAGGTTGGCGGTGTCCACCATCAGGGCCGGTCCATCATAGTCTGTGTACTCCACGCCTCTGAAATGATCCCACATGCGATCCAGTAGGCCATGCGTGTGAAAGGCCACGAGCTGATCGTTCTGGTAAGCCAGTTCGACCAGGCCCAGCCAGTAGAGTGGGCCCTCTAGCATCACGCGCAGCAACTTGCTGTGAGCGGAGCTCCAATCCGAGTCATCATCAATGTTCAGTTGCCGCTTGTCCTGGCGCCAGGCCAGACGCCAAACCTGAGCAGGCCATGGCTGGTTGTCGGATCGTTCGTTGTCCGCGAAGCGCTGCCAAAGCCTGCGCAGAGCGGTGGTGACGTCCTGCATGTCGCACCAGCCCTCTTCTCCGGCAGTGGCCACAAGGCGTAGAAGCATCTGGTGCAGATGGGCCAATTGGGGGCGGGTCTCATGCTCTGCAAGCGCACAAGGAAGGTCACTCATGAGAGCCAGGCGGGCATCCGCACGCAATAGCACATCGATTTCATTCCAGTCTACGAGAGAAACATAGGCCTGCGTGACCACCACATGTCGCGCGAGGATCGAGCTGCGCTGGAAGTGGTTCATGACTTCTGGGCGTGGCAGCAGGTAACCAGATTCACAGGTGACGAGGTCGAGTTCGCAGAGCAGGCGACATACGAGCTCCAGGCGTTCTGGGTCACCCCCGACGAACTGCTGCAGGGCCGACACACCGTCGTCATCCAGAAGAAAGGGCGGTGGATCCAGGAGCGACGGGGCCAATCCGGCCGCATTGCGCAGTCGCTCGCGGCGAAGGCTACGGGCCCAAGGCCGACCAGCAGAGTGCATACGCTGTTCGAATTGCCCGCTCTTGATTGAATCGCGCAGCCGTGGCGGCTGGGCACGCAGATGCTCCCACACTCGAATCACGTCTGCAAGCCAGTCTGCAACGTCGGCCGTACGCGTCGAAGAGCAAGATGGCTCGCGGGATTGTCTGCACCAGCCGGGCAGCGGAGGAAGGTTCCGCTGGATCTCCCAGGGAAAGAGGTAGCGTGCCTCACCATCCGGCGAATCATGCAGTGGCATCAATAGCCCGTGATGCGACAGGTCCAGAAGGAGCCCAGCAGCCTCTACAGGTTTGCGTGGCAAGTCCAGCGCGGTGAGGGTGTCGGCGAGCGTTGACGCCGTGATTCCGCTTCCGTCCTCCGCAATTAGGCAGACGCGCAGTGCGGCCTGCAACTGCTCGGGCAAGCACGTCACCGCGCGCGCTATCTCTGTCGGATCCTCCAGGCGGGGCGCCAAAACGTCGACGAGATCTGCTCTGTCCGAGGCCTTGATCTTCCATCCGCGTCGAAGAGCGATTTCCTTCAGTTCAGCGAGCTCCAGACGGCCCAGCAAGGTGTGGATTGCTGAGGGCTGCCCGTTTGATGTAGCACCTATGGAAGCTGTGGCAAAGCGCTCATACCACCATGGTGGAGCGCGCAGTGGCGGAGCTCGCAGAGACTTGCTGTCAGAATCTGAGTCGCTCACGTCTCTCTATCCGTGGCGAGGCTGGGGTGGTGTGCCTGCCGGGCCTGCATGTCGGAGGCCGATGGATGCCAGGTGGCTATCTCGTCCTCATAGATGATGCTATAGCGATAACCTTGCTCGGTCAGGAAGAGCTGCCGGTTGGCTGCGAATTCCTGGTCTCGGGTGTCTCGAGTAACCACAGAGTAGAAGCGCGCGAGTGAGCCGTGGCTCTTTGGGCGGAGGATACGGCCCAAGCGTTGTGCCTCTTCCTGGCGGGAGCCAAAAGTGCCCGAGACCTGTATGGCCACGTTGGCATCAGGCAGGTCGATGGCAAAGTTGCCGACCTTGGAGACGATCAGGTGTCTGATTGCACCCGAACGGAACTGTTCATAGAGCTTCTCGCGCTCTGGTACAGCGGTCTTGCCAGTGATCAGCGGGAACTGATAGCGAGCTCTGATTGCTTCCAGTTGGGTGAGGTACATGCCGATGATCAGCACGCGGTCGTCAGGATGCCTGCATAGAAGTTGCTCGAGAACAGCAAGTTTGCGCGGATTCTCGGCTGCGATGCGAAAGCGCTCGCGCTCTTCCGCCAAGGCGTAAGCAAGGCGCAGGTCTTCTGATGCGGACACCCGAATCTCATGGCATTCAGCCGTGGCGATCCAGCCCTGCTTCTCCAGCTCCTTCCAGGGGGCGTCATACTTCTTGGGACCGATCAGTGAGAACACATCAGTCTCACGATGGTCCTCGCGCACGAGCGTTGCTGTCAATCCCAGCCGGCGCCGGGCCTGTATCTCGGCGGTAATCCTGAAGACGGGAGCGGGCAGGAGGTGCACTTCGTCGTAGATGATCAGGCCCCAATCGTGCGCATTGAACAGGCTCAGGTGGGGGAAGCGATCCTCGGATGCAGGGTCGCTGCTTTTGGTTCGGGGATGATAGATCATCATTTGGTATGTGCTAATGGTCACGGGACGCACCTGTTTGCGCAGGCCGGTGTACTCTCCAATGTCCTGCTCTGTGAGGTCCGTCTTGTCAAGCAGTTCGGACATCCATTGCCGAGCCGCGACCGTATTGGTGGTCAGTATGAGGGTTGCGGTCTGTGCCCTGGCCATGGCCGCGATGCCCACCATGGTCTTGCCTGCACCGCAGGGCAGCACTACCACACCACTCCCGCCGCGTGCACTGCCGGCAGCGTAGAATGCATCCGCAGCATGCTGCTGATAGAGTCGTAGCGCAAAAGGCTCTCCTCCGCGACTCACCGGGCGCAGCGAGAGGCTGAGCGGTGCGCCCAGCACATAGCCCGCGAGGTCTTCAGCCGGGTAGCCAATGAGCACCAGGGCTTGCTTCACATGACCGCGCCGCAGAGGATCTACGCGCAAGGCGAGCGGCCCAACTTGCTCCAGGATATATGGCTGGAGACGCCGCTGGCGCGATAGCTCAGTCATCAGGGTGGCGTTGTCGCACACCAGCAGCAGGTTGTCGCCATCCTTGAGCAGCTTGACCCGACCATGGCGCGAGATGTAGTCGAGGATGTCGACGCGCACGTTGTCCGGAATCGGGTACTTGCTGTATGTCTCCAATGCTTGCAGAATGTCTTGTCCGGACAGTTCTGCTGCGGCTGCGTTCCAAAGTGACAGGGGCGTGATGCGGTAGGTATGAACGTACTCTGGACTCTTTTCAAGCTCAGCGAAGCGCGCCAGTTGATCGCGTGCCACTGGATAGAGAGAGTTATCCACCTCCAGCAGCACGGTTCTATCACTCTGGACGATCATCGGGTTGCGCGCGACAGCACACATGGCAGGATCAGCCTCGAGTCAGACGCTTCATTTCTGTATGAAGCGGGTCAGTGTATTCTAGCAGAACCAGGCCTTCAAGTCAAACCTTGCGACTCGGTTGCAGATTGTGTTGGTGAGATTGAGGCAGTGTTGGTGAAGCGATT
>CAYZKS010000205.1:3228-6080 GCA_964478725.1 uncultured Anaerolineales bacterium | reverse complement strand
GCCGCGCTCTCGTTCGTGGGGCTGAGCTTCTTCACGCCGCTGCGCCTGGGCAGCGTCTGGTTCTACCTCGGTCTGGCGGTCTACGCTGCTGGCTATGCCCTGGTGCAGGCCTCGCTGCGGGATTTCAAGCGCACGCCGCTCGAGGAGCCCGTGACCAGCGGCACGTACCGCTACTCTAGGAATCCGCAGTGGCTCGGTCTGGTGCTGGTGTACGCGGGCGCGGCGCTGGCCATGGCCGCGGGGCTCCATCTGCTGCTGGTCGTGATCATGGCCGTGGCCTACCACTGGCAGATCCTGCTCGAGGAAGAGATCTGCGGGTCCGCGTATGGTGAGAAGTACCGCGAGTACATGCGCCGCGTGCCGCGCTACGGGTGGGTGTGACCGGGATTGGAGGAGACGGTTCCCGGTTGCCGGTTTCCGGTACCCGGTTCCCCCTGGCCGTTGGGAGTCGCCTATTGTGGCCGCGGCCTGCTGCAACGCAAGAGGCCGGGATGGCTACGGGCTCATTGCCCGCCCATTTGCGCGGTCGGGTCTCAGTGGACAGACGTTCGCAGCGCCAGCAAGCGCTGAGATTGCCACTCCCGCTCCCGGGCCACCGCGGCAGCGGCGCCGCAGGCTTCCGTGGCACGATGGACGGCCTGCAGGGCATAGTTCGCCGCGCCGATGGCATGCGTGGGCACGTGCGCAGTCGCCACCGCCTGGCCTGCGGCCCGCGCGGCCGAGCGCGCCGCGCTGTCCTCGCCCACCTCGCGCGCGGCGGCGTGCGAGGCCAGCGAAGCCCCGCGAATGGTAGCCATCCTGAAGGCGCCCGTATCAATCCAGGCCTGGAGGACCTTGAGCGCCTGGCGGGGACGGCGGTCGTGCGGGTACTGCTCTTCAAAGTACGGCAGCACGCGCTGCGCGCAGTCCCGGGCCCATGCGGCCAGCGCCCTGTGCTCCGTCTGGCGCACCAGCCCAGCAGCGCCGGGTCTTTGTGCGTTACGGAGAACCCGCTTCTCACGATGGCCATTTCCCTTCTGACACATTTGACTATATCATGCTTGCCAACGGTTCTGCAATTCGGCGCATCCTAGTCTTGTGAGAGTTCGGTCTGGGAACCAGGTGCCGGGATGAAGCAATACGAAGCCGTGATTCAGACTCTGGAGAAGCTGGGCGGCCAGGCCACGCTGGCGGAGCTCTACCGCGAGGTGATGAAAGTCGAGGGCTGCCAGTGGAGCACCAAGACGCCCTTTGCCTCCATCCGTCGCATCGTGCAGACGCGACCTGAGATTGTCCGGGTCCGCCCCGGCCTGTGGGCGCTGCGGGCCTACCAGGACCGCAGCGGCTTGCCTGAAGAGGGCAGCAAGCAGCGGGCAACCGAGGCGGCAGAGCAGGGTCACGCCTACTACCAGGGCCTGCTGGTGGTGATCGGCAACCTGCGCGGCTTTGGCACGTTCGTGCCCCACCAGGACAGGAACAAGCTGTTCGTCAACCAGCGGCTTGGCGAGCTGCGCGGGCTGCAGGACATCCCCCGCTTCAGTCATGATCCCCTGGTGCGCAAGGCAAGCACTGTGGACGTGATCTGGTTCAACCGGCGCCAGATGCCGGACAGCCTGTTCGAAGTCGAGCACTCCACCGACATCCAGAACTCTCTGCTCAAGTTCTACGAGCTGCAGGATCTGAATGCGCGCATGGTGATCGTGGCCGACGAGCACCGGCGAGCGGAATACGAGCAACGCCTGCGCCAGAGCGCCTTCCGTGAGATCCACGCGCGAGTCAAGTTCTCGGGGTACGCGGCGCTGGTCAAGCAGTACGAGTACGAAGTGCTCAAGGGCAGCCAGGAGTTTGTGGTCTGAGGCTGCTCAGCCCCAAGCGGCGGGAGTAGAGCAATCACCCTTCCGAAGGGAACCGAACCCTTCGGAAGGGGCCTTGCCAAGGAGAAGCCCGGCGTGCTGCTCAAGACCTATCGGAAATTCGTGTCTTACCGTCCGTACCATCTGTGTCACGTGGAGGGCATGCTGGCCGTGGCCGAAGCGTTCCTGCACCGTCGCGCCACCTTTGCGCTCTTTGACAGGGCGCAGAAGCACTCCCGGAGCAGGCCGGCATGAAGCTGGGCATCGCGGTCGTGTATCTGTTTGGCGAGACCAGCGCGCCGCTGCTGGACCTGCACCTGGGGCAGATCGAGAAGCACACCCAGGTGCCGTACACGATCTACGGCAGCATCAACCGGCTGGCGCCGCAGTACCGGGAGCGACTCCAGGGATATCCCAAAGTCCAGACGCACGAGCTGCCTGCCACTGAGCTGCGCGACATGCAGGAGCACTCGCTCTACCTGGACCAGCTCATGCGCATCGCCATCGAGGACGGGGCGACCCACCTGGTCACCCTGCACCTGGACTCCTTCCCCGTGCGCTCGGGCTGGGCAGAAGAGCTGGCGGGCAGGCTGAACGACTTCTCGCCTGAACGTCGTCGAGACGCAAACCACGCAGCGTGCGTCTTTGCCAGCATCGATCGCATCCAGACCGCGTGCCTGTTCTTCACCCGCGAGTGGTTCTTGCGCTACCAGCCACCCCTGATGCTCTCGGCCGCGCAGCGCGCCGATCCCAGGTACGCGCAGTACGTGCGCGAGCACGATCCCATAGAGCACTCGGGCATCGGCTACGGTTTCACCGCCTACCTCAACGGCCAGACCTGGTACTACCTGCGCGACACGTCCGGGGCTGCGCCTGGCGCCAGGGGCCGCGTGTACGATGGCATGATCTTTCACCTGCACGCCGGCGTGCGCATGGGCGAGCAGGCCCCACGGCGCACGGGCTTGCTGTCCAGGCCGTTCTACGTGCGCCTGGCCTACGCCGTGGCGCGCCTGGGCAGGC
>CAYZKS010000205.1:0-3128 GCA_964478725.1 uncultured Anaerolineales bacterium | reverse complement strand
CAGGGGGCGGGGTAGGCACGGGTACCCTCCCGAAGGGTGCTTTCCCTTCGGGAGGGTTCGTGGTGACCGGCCGCTGAATGAATTCGGCGTCTGATACGGAAAACCTGCTCAAGCAGGTTAGGCCGGTAGGGATGGCTTTCGCCGTTCTGCATGCGCGCCGGCCAGGCCGGTAGTGGTGGCTTCAGCCGTTCTGCATGCGCGCCGGCCAGACAGGTAGTGGTGGCTTCAGCCATTCTGCATGCGGGCAGTTCTCCGCAGCAAGGGGCTGTAGAGCTATCGTTTTTGCCTGCTGTCTGTCTCGCCCCCGCTCAGTCTCGGCGGGGACAAAGGTCCGTTGGCAAGTGCTGTCCGTTTGTCCGATTTCGGTGCGTTGACAGTCCGATCCAGGTCCGTTGACAGAGGAGGTCACCCCAATGCAGACTCGAAACTGGCGCACGCTCTTATTCGGTTCTACCTATTTTGTCCAGGGCGCGGTGTTTGCCTATCTCGGCAGCTTCAACGCCCTCTACCTGCGCTCGTACGACGTGCCCTACAGCAAGATCGGCCTGGCGGGCGCCGTGGCCATGAGCCCGTTCATGCTCAAGATGTTCATCGGCTACCTGAGCGACAAGGTCAGCCTGTTCCGCCAGGGACACCGCAAGCCCTACATCGGGATCGGGCTGCTGCTGCAGATCGTGGGGCTGCTGGCCTTGGTGGCGGTCAACCCGGCGCAGTCGTTTGGGTTGTACGTGGCCATGCTGACGCTGGTGCTGGTGGGCATGTCCACGTACGACACCACCACGGACGGCCTGGCGATTGACACCACTCCGGCGGAAGAACGCGGAAGCATCCAGGGGCTGATGGTGGGCGCCAAGGCCCTGGCCTCGATCGTGCTGGCGGCCCTGTTTGGCCTGCTGGTGGCGCGCATCTCGTGGACGGCCCCGTTCATCTTCATGGCGGTGCTCAGCCTGCTGCCGCTGATTCCACTGGCGCGCGTGGCCGAGGCGGCGCGCCCGAAGGAGAAGGCCTTCTCGCCCGCTGCGTTCCGGGCCTTCCTGGACGGGCGCATGGCGCTGTTCTTGCTGCTGGGCATCCTGCAGCCGCTGGCGCTGTACGGCGTTCAGGGCGTGATCGGCACGTTCGTCAACGAGTCGCTCAGGGTGCCGTTGGAGCGCGTGGGGCTGTACGCCGCGCTCATTGGAGTGGGCACCGTGCTGGGAGGCCTGGCCGGGGGGCGCGTTGTGGATCGCCTGGGCCGGCGCGACGCCATGCTGCTGGCGTATGGCACGGCCTCGCTGGCGCTGGTGGCGCTGGGCCTGACGCTATCGCCCGTGGTGGCTGTGGCCACGGTGCTGATCTTTGGCGTGTGCTTCGGCTTTCACAGCACGGCCTATTACTCCGCGGCCATGGACCGCTCCGACCCGCGCATCGCCGCCTCGGCCTTTGCCATCATCATGGCCATGGGCAACATCGGCATCGGGCTGGGGCAGCCGCTGGCGGGCATCCTGATCGAGCGCGCCGGGTTCAACGGCATGTTCTTCGTGCTCAGCCTGATCAACCTGGTGGGCGTGCCGGTGGTGCTGGCCATTTTCCGGCGGCATGCGGCGGCGCAGCCGCAGGCGGGCTAGACAAAGCGTTTCAGCACGTCGTAGAGCACGTCGGCGCCGAACTCGAGATTGGCCTCGGAGATACGCTCGTCCGGGGCGTGCATGAGCTGCATCAGGTTCATGCCCGGCTCCTGGCGCATGGGCGAGAAACCGTAGACCCTGACCCCGCGCTCCGCCAGGAAGCGCCCGTCTGAAGCGCCCGGCATCAGGAAGGGCAGCACCACGCAGCCCGGGTCGCGCTCTCCCAGGACCTGCACAAAGACGTCGAACAGCGGCGAGGCGGGCTCGCTCTCCCAGGACGCGCCGTGTTTGATCACCTGCGCCTCGATCTCAGGGCCGATGATGGGGCGGATCTCGCGCAGCAGGTCGTCCGGGGTTTGGCCAGGCAGCAGGCGCCCGTCCACCTCGGCGCCGGCTTCGGCGGGGATGACGTTGGTCTTGCTGCCGGCGCGCACGACCGTGGGCGAGACGGTGTTGTGCAGCACCGCGCGCAGGGCAGGCCCGAGCTGGCCGCGCTTGGCCAGCATGCGCTGGATGACGGGCTCGATGGTCGGGCTCAGCAGCAGCGGCAGGAACAGGCGCGCAGCCAGTCCCATCTCCTGGCCCACGATGTGCAGCATGCGCTCGACGCTGCGCGTGCGGTGGTGCGGCAGCATGGCGCCACCCAGACGGGTCAGGGCTGCGCTGAGTTTGACCACGGCGTTGTCGCTGTGCGGCATGGAGCCGTGCCCGGGCGTCCCGTGCGCCGTCAGCTTGATCCAGCACACGCCCTTTTCGCCGCTGTCCACCAGGTAGAAGCGCTTCTGGCCGAACTGCAGCCCAAAGCCGCCGCCCTCGTTGATGGCGTACTCGGCATCCAGCAGCGACGGGTGCTGCTCCACCAGCCACTGCATGCCCAGCTCGCCTCCGGCCTCTTCGTCCGCCGTGGCTGCCAGGATCACGTCGCGGTGCAGGGGCACGCCGTCGCGTTTGAGCGCCAGCAGCACTCCGAGTTGCATGGCCGTGAGCACCTTGCAGTCCATGCAGCCGCGGCCCCAGATGCAGCCGTCGGCCAGCTCGGCCTGGAACGGCGGATGGCTCCACTCCTTGGGCTCGGCGGGCACCACGTCCAGGTGCGACATCAGCAGCATGGGCCGGGCCGAGCCATCGCCTTTCAGGCGCGCGATGACGTTGCCGCGGCCGGGCGCGGACTCCAGGATCACGGGGTCAATGCCTGCCTCGCGCAGCACGTTGGCGACGTACTGGGCCGCGGGCAGCTCGTTGCCGGGCGGATTGGTGGTGTCGATGCGCACGAGGTCGCACAGGAAGCGGGTCAGCTCCGACGTCTGGATAGGCATGCTGCACTCCTCTGAAGGGTTGTCGGCGGCGGCGTCCGGCGCGAGCGCGCCTGCGGCCGGACGAAGCTGAGTGGAGTATAGCGGCGGCAGGGCCGCGTGTCAACCACGCGCGAAGCGGTCGCGCGCACATGCCTCGAGGGTAGTGGATCGCTGGATTACCCTGTCATGAGAAGAAAGCACTTCGGAAGAGGCGCGTGCCCAGCGG
>CAYZKS010000204.1:0-6107 GCA_964478725.1 uncultured Anaerolineales bacterium | reverse complement strand
ACTCCTTCAACCGCTTCCTCCAATGTACGCAGGGACTCGCCGCGTGGACCTACGACAGCACTGTTGCCGCAGAATCGGTAGCTGTACTCCTCGCCCACACGATTCGCGCCAGCGACAAAGCACGAGTTCTCCAGGGCCCGCGCCAGGAGATAGCTGCGCCAGGCATTGGCGTTTGGCTGCTCCCAGTTGGCGCAGACGCAGAGCAGTTCTGCCCCCTGCAAGGCCAAGCAGCGCGCGGCCTCGGGAAAAGCCACGTCCCATCCCAGCAACAAGCCCACCAGTCCAAAGGAGGTCTCTGCCACATCGAAGCGGTAGCCAGCTCGGAAAGCCAAGCGCTCTTCCCCCCGCAGGTGCACCTTGCGATAGGTGGTCAGCAGCTCCCCCTGAGGATCAATCAGCACGACCGAGTCATAGATGACGCTCTCCACCTTGTGCTTCTCTGCCAGTCCGAAAGCCAGGTGAACTCCGAAATCCGATGCCCGTTGCCCCATGTAGCCCACGATATGGCCAGGCAAGTTTTCCGCAAGATCGGTGAAGCGCACTCCGCATTCATAACCAGTGGTGACCAGCTCCGGGAAGACAATCAGGTCCACTTTCTGGTCCCGGCAGATGTCCTCTACTTGCTTGCCCATGCGCTCCAGATTGGCCTCCACCTCGCCCAAGCGGGGCGCCATCTGCACCACCGCGACGGTCACTTGTCTCATGCTGCCTCCAGGAATGCTTGTTCTATAGAACAATTGTGCTACTATGTGCAATTGTAGCGCAGCTTGGCGTTTTCGTCAAGCCAAGTTCGACTGGGGGTTGACGCGCACCAACCTCGATGCTATAATCCTCGCGTCCAGCACAGGGTAGCCTACCTTTCTGGGGTAGAGGAGACCTCCATGACTCAGCGATTGTATTATGAAAACTCGTATTGCACCGAGTTCGATGCCGCCATCGTCCGCAACGCACACGGGGCTAAGGATGAGACCGGCGTTGTGCTGGATCGTACCTGCTTCTACCCCACCTCAGGGGGACAGCCTTGCGATCATGGTACGCTCAACGATCACCCCGTGTACGACGTGACTGAAGAAGGCAACGAGATCATCCACTGGGTGCAAGGGCCGATCGATGGCCCCGTGGTTCATGGGCAGGTCAACTGGGCGCGGCGGTTCGATCACATGCAACAGCACACGGGACAGCACATCCTCTCCGAGGCCTTCCTGAAGGCAGTGGGCGCCGAGACTGTCTCATTCCACCTGGGCGAGGAGTCCTCCACGATCGACCTGGACCGGGCGAACCTGGATGCGGCACAAGCGGCTATGGTCGAGGATCTGGCCAACCAGGTCGTCTTTGCCAACCACACGGTGTGCGCTCGTATGGTGGAAGCCGAGGAACTCGCCAGCCTCGAGCTGCGCAAATCCCCTGCGGTCGAGCACGACATCCGCATCGTGGAAGTGCAGGGTTTTGACCGTTCACCCTGCGGCGGCACCCATTGCGCGCGTGCTGGAGAAGTGGGCCCCATCGCCATTCTTAGATGGGAACGTCGCGGGCAGGAAACGCGTGTGGAATTCGTTTGTGGCTGGCGTGCCATACGCGATTATCGTTGGAAGACCAGCGCCCTGAACGAGTTGGCGTTGGCGTTCAGCGTCAAGGACAGCGAGGTTGCCGAAGCCATCGGACGTCTGAGCGCGGCGGCTGCTGATGACCGGCGGCAACTGAACCGCTTGAAGCAAGAGATGCTGGTGCTCGAGGCCGAGCGCCGGCTGGAGCAAGCCAAGCAGTGGGGCAGCGTCCGAATAGTAGTGCAATCGTTTGTGGGGCGTGACCCACAGGATGTTCGCTCGCTGGCGCTGCTTCTCACCAAGAGTGACAGGTGCGTGGCCCTTCTGGGCGCCGGCGGCGAGCATGCTCGCTTGTTCTTTGCCCGTTCGCCGGATGTGGCTGCCGATATGGCGGTCTTGCTGAAGAGCACGTGCCAGGCTTTTGGCGGAAGCGGAGGCGGCCAGCCTCACCTGGCCCAAGGCGGAGGCCTGCCCGGCGACCGCGTGGATGAGGCTTTGCACTTTGCTGAGCAGGGGTTGCGGAACAAGGGGTGATTGATGCGCGAGATAGCCAGGGGAGTCTTTTACGAAACCGCCTACCGCTCAGGCAACGTCGGCTTCGCCACCACCGGCGAAGGGGCAGTGCTGATCGACGCTCCCATGCTACCCAAGGATGCATGGGACTGGCTGAAGAAGATCGGATCTGTGACCAAGCAGGGTGTGTCCTTCTTGATCAACACCGATTACTTGGTGGAGCGAGTGTTGGGCAACTGCTTCTTCCCCACTGCAACCATCGCGCATCAGTTGGCCTGGACCGAAATGCAGCGCTATGATGAAGCTTTTCTGCAGCGACATCTGGGCCATTACCGAGGGCGTGATCTGAGCAGCGGCGCCGATCTCAGCAAGGTGCGCATTGTGCTCCCTGAACTAACCCTGGTCAGAGACATGACGTTGTACAAGGGTGAGCGCCCTTTCCGCTTGATTCACGTGGGGGGGCACACCCCCTCCAGCATCATGGTGCACCTGCCCAAGGAGCGTGTCCTCTTCAGCGGCGACGTGGTGGTGTGCGGACAGCATCCATCCCTGGCCCAGGCCAACACGCTGCGCTGGCTGCAGGCGCTGGAGTTTGTGCGTGACATGCAGGAGGTGGACACTATCGTTCCCGGACGTGGTGAATTGTGCGATCGCTCGTCCACCGAGGTGCTCATGAACTATATCACGCGCATACGCGAGCGCGTCCTGGAGCATTATGCCAACGGCTTCACGCGGCGGGAGACCGTGGACCGCGTCAAGATGCAGGACTTTTTCGAGGTGTCTCGCACCCAGCGCGAGGAAACCGAGCGACGCATTCGCAGCAGTGTTGAGCGCGTCTACGACGAGTTCAAGAAGGAAGCAGATAGAAAGCACCGCCTTGCCTGACGGGGAGCACCGCATGCCTGGGAAGAGTCCAACGGAACTGCTCGCAGGGGTGCGTACTCTCGGTCTGGGGCTAAGTCTGCAGGCACTGCTCTATCCCCTGCGCTGCCGCTACTACGAGCACAAGTTCGACCCGCGCGGGCGTGCGTCTGTGCTTCGTGGTCTGGCTGGCGTCTTCTCCCCAACTCGCTCTGCTGTTCAGTGCCTTCCCACCCTTGGCGATACTTGTTTTCTTGGAGACGTCCTGAGCTACGAGCGAATCGGCCAGAGCATCAGGCTACGCTGCCAAAACGGCACCGTGCAGATTACAGTGCTGGCCACGGATCTCCTTCGCGTACGCACCAGCCCGAAATCGGGTTCTAGCGTGTCCTGGTCCTACGCCGTTGCCAAGCCTGATGAGCAGTGGCCGTCTGTGCAGTACCACCTGAACGAGAGTCCGGAAGAACTCGAGATACGCACCGCACGCCTGGTATGCCGCATTCTGAAGCGCCCGTGCCTGCTGGCTTTCCTGGACCTGGAAGGGCATCTTCTGCATGCCGATAGCTCAGGCGTTGGATGGCGTGATCAGCGGGTGGTGCGCTTTGCAAAACGCCCTCCGGACGAGGGCGTGTACGGGTTGGGCGAGAAAGCGTTTCCCCTTGATCGTGCGGGGCGGCGCTACGAATTGTGGAACGTCGACCCGCAAAGCTACCCACCTGGAGCAGAACCGCTGTACCTCAACATCCCCTTCTACGCCGCACTGTGCCATGGCCGTGCCTATGGTCTGTTTTATGCCAACACGTACCGGTCATGGCTGGATGTTGGCCTTGGGAAGCCGGACGAGACCATATACTGGTCCCAAAGCGGAGAGCTCTGCTACTACTTCTTCTACGGGCCCGGCCTCTCCACTGTCGTGGAGCGCTACACCGAACTCACCGGACGCATGCGCCTGCCGCCGCTATGGGCCCTGGGCTATCATCAAAGCCGCTGGAGCTACTATCCAGAAGCGCGAGTGCGAGAGATTGCGGAGCTTTTCCGCACGCAGCGCATACCCTGCGATGTGATCCATCTTGACATCCACTACATGCACGGCTACCGCTGTTTCACGTGGGATCCAGCGCGGTTTCCAGACCCACCGGCTCTGCTCAAGGATCTACATGCGCAGGGCTTTCGCGTGGTGAGCATGATCGACTGCGGCATCAAGGCCGACCGCAGGTACCAGGTATGCGCCGACGGGCTGAAGCAGGGCGTCTTCTGTGCCTATCCTGATGGCAAGCCTGCAGGAGGACCGGTCTGGCCGGGGGAGTCCTACTTCCCCGATTTCACCAGTCCAAGGGTGCGTGCCTGGTGGGGACAGTTGTACGCGCCACTGCTCGACGCGGGTGTGGACGGCTTCTGGAATGACATGAACGAGCCAACTGTCATCGGCCCAGGAGGCAGGACCCTGGCCGGCTGCGTCCGGCACGACTGGGAGGGTCAGGGCGCTGACCACCGCCAGGCTCACAACGTGTACGGGATGCAGATGGCACGCGCCAGCATGGAGGGCGTACAACGCCTGCGGCCGCAGGAACGTCCGTTTGTCTTCACCCGTGCCGGTTGGGCGGGCGTGCAACGCTATGCAACTTCCTGGATGGGTGATAATCAGAGCACCTGGGAGCACCTCAAGCTAAGCATGGCCATGGTGATGAGTCTGGGGATCTCGGGCCTGGCGTTCACAGGCCCGGACATCGGAGGCTTCTGGGGCAATTCGGAAGGTGAGCTTCTGGTTCGCTGGACTCAGATGGGCGCTTTTCTACCTTTCTTCCGCAACCATTCGGCTCTGGTAAGCGCCAGCCAGGAGCCCTGGGCTTTCGGCGAGCCCTACACAAGCCTGAACCGCAGTGCCATTGAGCTGCGCTACCGGCTGTTGCCTTATCTCTACACGGCCGTCTGGCAGTGCTCGCAGACGGGAATGCCCATGGTCCGCCCGCTGGCGATAGCCTACTCCGAAGACCCCGCGACGCTCGCGCTCGACGATCAGTTCTTGTGTGGAGATGCGCTCTTGATAGCTCCGGTATGCGAGGCGGGAGCCACATCGCGCCAGGTCTACCTGCCGGCAGGTGGATGGTATGATTTCTGGACCGACGAGCACCACGACGAACCCGCGACGATGGATGTGCACGCTCCACTGGAGCGCATCCCGGTGTTTGTTCGGGCAGGCTCCGTCCTACCCACCTGGTCGATCATGCAGCACACCGGCGCAAAGCCGCTGGAGCGGCTGATTCTGCATGTCTATGCCGGGGAGGGCCAGAGCTGGCTTTACGAAGACGATGGGCACAGTCTGAGTCATGAACGTGGAGAGTACAGGTTGACAAGCTTTGTCTGCCAACCGACGCTCCAAGGCGGGCTCAGCATAGCGCGTCACGCCCAGGGTTCCTATCGCCCGGAATACACCCAATGGGAATGGCACTTGCACGGGTTGCCGCATGCCCCACAGCATGCGTTGGTCAACGGTCAGGCCCTCCAGCGCATGGTATGGGATGAATCCCAACACGTGCTATCAGTCGAAAGCCGCGAAATCGATCAACTCGAAGTCGGGTAGCAGAGCGGAACGCAGCGCCTCAGGATCCACTCTGTGCTCCTGAAGGCTTAGGAGCAGCCGCGTCAGCGCCAAGGAGATCGATAGCGCGTGCGACAACGCTGTCCACATTGAATCCGTACTTGTCCAGTACCACATTGCCGGGCGCTGAGGCGCCGAAATGCTCGATTCCGAGAACATCGCCTCCAGGGCCTGCGTAACGGCACCACCCCAGCGACGCACCCGCCTCGATCACCAAGCGGGCCTGCACCGCGTCAGGCAGCACGGCATCGCGGTACTCCCGAGTCTGTTCCTCAAACAGCTCCCAGCTCGGCATGCTGACTACCCGAGTCGGAACCCCCTGCTGCTCCAGCCTCTGCCGCGCCTCGAGCGCCAGCGTCACCTCTGACCCCGTGGCGATCAGAATCAACGCGGGTGCGGGCGCGCTCGCCTCGGCCAAGACGTACGCTCCTTGATTCAGGCCGTCGGGCGAGGCGAGTGCAGTGCGGTCGATCACGGGCAGCTTCTGCCGAGACAGCACCAGGGCCACTGGGCCCGCCGTGTGCTTCAGACACAACTCCCACGCCTTCACGGTCTCGTTGGCATCTGCCGGACGGATCACAGTCAGCTCG
>CAYZKS010000203.1:0-6123 GCA_964478725.1 uncultured Anaerolineales bacterium | reverse complement strand
AGGGCGGCATGCCCGGCTACCTGGTGTGGCTCAACGCGCGGCTGTACGAGATGAAGCGGTTGCTGAAACCATCCGGGTCCATGTTCGTGCACCTCGACTGGCATGCAAGCCACTACGTGAAAGTCGAACTAGACAAGACCATGGGCTACGATGCCTTCCGCAACGAGATAACCTGGTACTACTATAACAAGATGCACGACTATCGAAAAGGGCAGTTGCCGAACGCGTGTGACGTAGTCCTGTGGTACAGCAAGTCTGAGCACTACAAGCACTTCGAACTCAAGGAAGCCCGCGACAAACCAGTGAGGCAACTTGTGCGCAGGAAGGTCAATGGACGCATGGTCAATGCCAGAGACGAGAACGGCAACGTGCAATACCGTGAAGCCATCGACAAGACTATTGACAATGTATGGAGGATTCCCTGCCTCCAACCGGCGGACCGATCTGAGCGCGTTGGCTATCCCACACAGAAGCCCCTTGAGCTGACGCAGCGAATCATCGACCTCGCGACCGAGCCAGGTGATGTGGTGGCCGACTTCTTCTGCGGCGGCGGAGGTTTGTTAGTGTCTGCCCAAGGAGTCCGAGTCCAGAGGACCAAGGTGGGCGATTCTTCGACTAAGCACATCTACGCAGATGGACAGGCTGCGCGCAGGTGGATCGCATGCGACCAATCACGCATAGCGGTAGCCATAACTGCCGACCGCCTCGCCAAGGTGGTCGAGGAAGATGTCGGAAGCCTCTTCCCAGTCCCCGACTTCAGCATCGAGCACTGGGGCGTGTACGAGATCCCGCAACTGGAGATGCTGGGCGAGGGTGAGTTTCGCGAGTTTGTGGTGCGCGCCTTTGGCGGCCGGCCGGAGGGCGTCTCGCCCGCCATCCACGGCACGCGTAGCGGCGTGCCGCTGTACGTGGGCCAGGCGTCGCGTCGCTCGCGCATCGGCAAGGAGGACGTGGCGCGCTTTGCCAGGGCGGTCTACGAGGAGCGACGCGCCAACCACGGCGTGATGCTGGCCTGGAACTTTTCCCCGGAGGCGCGCAAGGCCGCGGACATCCTGGCCGCGCGCGAGAACAAACGCATCGACTTTGTGCGGCTCAACCTGGTGCGCATCGAATCGGACGAGTTCCGCGAACACGTGGTCAGCAAGCACCAGGACTATGCGCCGCTGCTCTCCTTTGTGCAGCCCCCGGAGGTGCGCGTGGCCGTGCGCCGTGTCGGGCCATTGCGCTACGAATTCGACGTGTCCGAATCGGTCAGCCTGAACAAGGACGGCGGCATCGCCAACGTGCAGTGGGATTTCCACCACACCCCGGGCCGCTTCACCTCCACGCAGGGCTATGCCTTCTTGCGTGACAGAAAGACGGGGCGACCGGCGTTGATGGTGGAGTATACGTTTCCCAAGCAGGGCCAGTGCACCATTGCCTGCTCGGTGCAGGACGACCAGGGCGGAGAACGCACCGTGGTGCAGACGATGGAGGTGGAGTAGATGTACTACTCGTTTGCTCCCTACGAGCAAGACTTTCGCGCCTGGTGCCAGTCGGGCGCCTTCCCCGACGTCAACCCACTGACGCGCGACTTTCTGACCCACATCACGCGCCCGGACGCGCCGCGCCGCCTGTGGCGGCATCAGGAGGAGGCATTGCTGCGCGTGGTCTACGCCTACGAGCTGTTGCAGTGGCGGGAGCTGCTGCTGAACATTGTGACCGGCGGCGGCAAGACCGCCATCATGGGCGGGGTGATTGCCTGGCTGAAGGTATGCCAGGACACGCACAAGTTCCTGCTGTTGTGCCCCAACACCATCGTGCGCGACCGGCTGGAGGACGACTTTGCCAACGCGAACGTGTTCCGCAGTTTCGGGTTCTTCCCGCCGGGCACCGAGCACTATACCAATCAGCTCGCGCTGCACGTGATGCAGCCAGGCGGCGGGCCGCAGGGCATCCGCGATTGCGGCATCGTGCTGGGCAACATCCACCAGCTCTATCTGTCCAACATCAGCGGTCAGCGCAACATGGCAGCGCTGGTCAATCCAGGCGAGCGCATCGCCGTCTTTAACGACGAGGCGCACAACACTCCAGCCGCCGAGTACGACAACACCCTCTTTGCGCTCAAGCCCATCTCTCGCTTTCGCTTGGATACGACTGCAACCCCCGACCGCGCCGACGGCAAGGCGCCCGACACGCGCATGCTCTTCGAGTATTCGATCGCAGATGCCCAGGCCGAGGCGCCGCCCATCATCAAGAGCGTGGTGGTCTACCAGCCCAAGCTGTCCTCGGTCGAGCTGACCTACACCAACCCTGAGACGGGCGAGCGCCGCACCGTGGACGAGATGGATGAGGAGTTCGAGCGCATCGAAAAGGGGCTGAGTTCCACGCAATGGGTTACCGATCCGGACCCCATGCGCAAGCAAATGGACATCGCGCTGGATCGTCTAGCGGAGCAGCGACGACGTGCGGCCTCGTTGGCCAAGGGCTGCTACAAACCCATTCTGTTCGTGGTGGCGATCACCATCAAGGACGGCGAGCAGGCGCGCGACATGCTGGAAAAGGAATTCCACGTGCGCACGCTGCTGGTGACCGAGCAGTCGGACGAGCGCGACCGCGAAGCTGCACGCAACCTGGGAAAGCCTGGCAGCCCGTATGAAGCGGTGGTCAGCGTGCTGATGCTCCGCGAAGGCTGGGACGTTCCGGCCGTCGCGGTGATTCTACTGCTGCGCAAGTTTTCGTCGCGCGTGTATGGCCAGCAGGTAATCGGACGCGGCCTGCGGCTAAACGTGCGCAACGAAGACCTGCAGGAAATCTGCGCCGTGGTGGACCATGAGAAGCTTCAACACGGTTGGTTGTGGGAGATGGTGGGCGCCAAGGTGCGTAAGGACGTGGACCAGCTCAGCATGTTCGGCGAAGAGGACCTGCCGCCCAAACGCAAGCCGCAGGTGGTGGCGCACCCCGAACTGCTCATCCAGATCCCGGCGCCCAGTGAGATCGAACAGGCCGATTTCGACGAGGACGTGATGAAGGTTCGAATCGAGCAAGGAGACTACCCGGACTGGAAGAAGCTTCTGGACAGCCTGGACTATACGGTGGAGACGGAGATCACACGCGTAGAGATCGCCGGCGTCGTGGGCAGCGCCCTGAACGGTTCGGGCTTCAAGCGCATCCACGAGGCCCCCAAAGGCTACCACGCGTCGACGCCGCCGGAGGAGATCACCGACCAAGCTGGGCTGGCTGAGCTGCTCAAGGGCAGCGTGCGCGACATTGCAGCGGACTTGCTGGCAGAGGAAGGAATCGGCTCGCACGAGCTGGGCTACCTGTACGGCGTGCTGATGGATCACGTCAGCCAACGCATGTTGGGAGGAAAGACGGTCGGTGCAGCCAGCGCCGAAGAGCTGCGCCATGCCCTTACCCGCCGCCATCAGCTGCTATTCAACTTGCACAGCCGGCCGGGATTGGTCACCAGCATCGTCAACCACAAGCCGGAGGCACACGATGCCAACGAGTGAACGCGGCGATTTCGAGAATCCTAGCAAGAGCGCCTACTCCGTGGAACGCTACGAGTCCTCATGGGAGCTGGCCTACATGAAGCTGCTCGAGAAAGACAAGACCGTGGCCAAGTGGACCAAGAACCACGGCATCACTATCCCGTACGTGACGGAGGCCGGCAACGTGCGTGGCTATCGCCCGGACTTTTTGATCGAACGGCTGGACGGCGACAAGGAGCTGCATGAGGTCAAAGGCGGGCAGTACCTGAACAACCTCGATACTGTGCGCAAACACGAAGCTGCCCGCAGTTGGTGCCGGCAGCGTGACATGCGGTTCGTCGTGGTAACCAAGTGAGCTCACGCCTGGCGTGTTGCTGACGTGACGGGCCAGATCAGGTCGTCAGGTCTCCAGCGGTTCTGAATCCACCGCACCCACCCCACGACTCAAGCCTGAGTGGATCGACCCCCCAAGAGCTAGCGCCGCGCGCCTTTGGGGGGCCTCGTTTGCGTCCCAATTGCCGAAAACCGCTGACGTGGCTATGATATGGGCCAGCGACGAGGGGGCGCAGACATGACCACAGACACGCGGAAGGCCAGAGCCTTGGGGCAGAACAGCAAAGAGAAGGTCAAGGCGGACCTGGAACGCTACTGCGAACTCGCACGTGAGTGGGGTGCATCGGGGGCCGTCGTGGTGCCCGCCAGCGAGATCGTGATTGACGAGCGCGTGCGGCTCAAGTGCACCGTGCCGCGCTGCATCCGAGCCGGAGAGACTCCGCATTGCCCGCCGTACGCGCCGGACCTGGAGCTTGTGCGTCAAGCCATCGCCCGCTACCGCCATGCCGTTCTCATCAAATGCGACGTGAAGCCAATCGAGGACTATGTGCCTGGCCATGGCACAACGAGGCAAGAACAGCGGCGCGTGCTATCATACCATGAGAAGAGCGGCGACGTGGTGAGCAAGCTGGAGAAACAGGCCTACAAGGATGGCTATCACCTGGCCATGGGCTTTGGTGGAGGATCGTGCAAGGACTACCTGTGCAAAGGACTGACGTGTCAGGTCCTCGACAGTGGACGCTGCCGGTTCCCAGGCCGCGCTCGGCCTGCCATGGAAGCCATGGGCATGGATGTAGTCGATCTGATCAACAAGGCCGGGTGGCAAGCCTATGCGCTCCTGGACGATCTGAGCCAGATCCCCTG
Source organism: uncultured Anaerolineales bacterium (assembly GCA_964478725.1). Classification (GTDB taxonomy): domain Bacteria; phylum Chloroflexota; class Anaerolineae; order UBA2200; family UBA2200; genus CAYZKS01. Next base: position 1,453 of record CAYZKS010000203.1, on the reverse strand, counting down.
CGCCATCAGCGTGGGCATCGTTTTCATTGACTGAGCGAGGCGAGCATGTCTGAAAGTACGTACAAGCTGCTAGAGGACTGCCTCTCTGACGACCAGTACAAGTGGGGCAAGCTTTCGAGCGAGATCCAGTTCCGTCGTCTCGAGCTGCTCCTGCTGCGCGAGATCCTGCTGGAACTGCGCAAGTTGAACCAAACCGACCGGGCAATCTGATCAACTGACGCATTCTCCGCCCGCGCCCGAACCACCTTAAGCCCAGCTTGCCCGGTGGCATGCGCTTGGCCGTGCGTTGCTGGCGATTCGAGTTGGGCCGAGGCCCCGGGTGCGCTCGCATTGTTGTACGCCCGCAACCATGTGGCCAGGGGCTGCCATTACCTCTCACGGAGGGAGGACCTTTGATGCATCGCTGCCGAATTACCCTTTGCCTTGCACTGATTCTGCCCCTTGTTCTCCAGTGCTTCCCGATGAGCGCGCTGGCGGATGGTGGGCGTTGGGTCGCGACCGGCCCTGGCGGCGGCCTGGTCAATGTGCTGGCGCCTTCCCCCGCCTATGTCACGGACCACACCTTCTTCGCCGGAACTGGGAACGGGGTCTTCGTTTCTCAGGACGGTGGCAAGTCCTGGTCCAGCGTGTCCAGCGACCTCTCCTGGAGCTCCGTCTGGTCGCTTGCCGTCGCCGCTGACGACGCCAGTAGCTACACGCTATTCGCCGGCACGGCCGACGCTGGCATCTACGTATCGCGCCAAGGCGGAACCGTCTGGGAATACACTTCAGCTGACTACTACGACGCTGGAGTATACTGGCTGGCCTGTTCGCCACGATTTGCCGCGGATGGCACGCTGTTTGCCGCCACCGACTACGGACTGCTGCGCTCCACCGATTGGGGCGCGAGCTGGGCGCCGTCGGACAGCGGATTGCCAGATGAAATCGTGTACGCGGTAGCCCTATCGCCGCAGTATGGCAGCGACCGCACCGCTTGGGCAGCCGTGGCGAACACGGGCATCTTCCGTTCCACGGATGCCGGCGCCACCTGGCAGCCGGCGTACAACGGCCTGGGCATACCCGATATCTGGGCAATCCTGCCTTCGCCGCTGTACAGCCAGGATCGCACCGTCTTTGTGGCCACGGCCGGCGACGGCGTCTACCGTTCCGTGGATGGCGGAGTCTCCTGGGCGCCGGCCAGACAGGGCATGGGCTTGGCCCTGGTCTGGAATCTGGCCGCATCGCCCAACTATGCATTGGATCGTACTCTGCTGGCAAGCACCGGCGGCGGCGGAATGTACCTTTCATCGGATGGTGGGAACTCATGGCACAGCATCAGCGTGGGCCTGACTGATCCATTGGTCTGGGCGGTCGCCTTTTCTCCCACCTACGGCGCGGATCGCACCCTGCTGGCTGGCGCCGAAGGGCAAGGCATCTTTCGCTCGACCAACGCTGGCCAGTCCTGGGCAGCCAG
>CAYZKS010000202.1:1431-6186 GCA_964478725.1 uncultured Anaerolineales bacterium | reverse complement strand
TACCTTTCCCGCATGAATTCGGGCATTTTTTGCCCGAATTCTCAGCCTCCGCTAGAAAGACAAACCCGCCCCTGAGAATGGGAGCGGGTTTGTGGACTCCTAGCGTTATGTACGCTTCGCTAGCTCTTCTTGGCCTGCACCTTGATCATCTTGGGCTTGGCCTCAGCGGACTTGGGCACAGTGAGGATCAACAAGCCATCCTTGAAACTTGCCTCTGCCTTTTCAGTGAGCAGATCATCCGGCAACTGCACCGAGCGCTGGAACGCTCCGAAACGCCGCTCTTGGTAGATGTAGTCCTCTTTCTCGACCTTCTCTTCAGCCTTGGTTTCTCCCTTGATGCTCAGAACGTTGCCTGTGATGGTGATGTCGATGTCCTCGGGCTTGAGTCCTGGCACAGCCGCCTTGACTACCAGGCTGTCTTCGGTCTGGTACACGTCCAGAGCTAGGGACTGAGCGCCGAGCGCAGGTGCCAGAGGGCGCATGCGAACGAAACTGTCCTCAAACAGACGATCCATCGCATCGCGCAGCGTCACCAGGTCGCTGAATGGTTCCCACTTGATCAGACTCGACATGGCCAACCTCCTTCGGTCATGGTATTGCGCCTGGCTTGGGACCGAACCCGACCTTCTGTTGGCCCGCTTGGCCAGGCTTACTGATCTAGTATACGCTGGCCCTGTTAGAGCAGCGCTAGACGGGCATTAGAGTTGTGCTAGACCCACTTCGTGTCGTACCACCCCTTGATGGAATCTGGCCCCTTCCTGACCATAGGGCAGTTAGTCCGGCCGTCTCCACTTGAGTCTAGCGCCTGCGTCTGCTACTGCCCGAAAGAATGGTCACATAGTACAGCAGCGTCGCGAGCACCTGTGCCAGTGCGGCAACGTAGGTCCATGCGGCCGCATTGAGCACGGTGCGCGCTCCATTCTGCTCATCGCTCGTAACCAGCAGGCCACTGCTCGTGAGCATTTGCAGCGCACGCTGACTGGCGTTCAGCTCCACAGGAAGAGTGACGAGCGCGAAGAGCACGCTGCTAGAAAACAGGATTAACCCCACCCAGGAGAGGGAGCTAGAGTTGAACAGCATCCCACCGATGAAGATCAGTGGTCCGAGCCACGAGCTCACGGTCACAAGGCCCACTATGCCAGTACGCAGGCGCATCGGCGCATACTGCGTAGCGTCCTGCACGGCGTGGCCAACCTCATGCGCCACAATACTGACGGCAGCGACAGACTTGCCGTACGCGACGCCCTGCGAAAGATGCAGGGTTTTGTCTCGCGGGTCATAATGGTCAGTCAGCGTTCCAGGAGTGCCCTCTATACCTACACCAGACAGGCCCTGTGAGCTAAGCAGTCGTTCTGCTGCCTCTCCGCCGCTGATACCACGCGAGTTGGGCACCTTCAGGTACTTGTTGTATGCCGAACGCACCCTCATCTGCGCCCAGAAGGCCAACAACAACGCTGGCAGGGCAAACACAAAGTACATCGGATCCCAGTAGAACATGCCTTTCTCCTTTTCTTGGGTCACGCTCCCATGGCGTGGCTTGGTTCGATCCCAAAGCTACGTTAAGTCCCGCGCCTGGAAGCAGCCTTAATCACATGCAGTTCGCGTCGGACCACAATGGAGCGCACCTTGCCCATGTGCGGCAGATCGGAGTAGTCGCACTCGCAAGGCCCTCCATTGGCGCAGCCAACGCAGCAGAAAACGCGCCCGTCAACCACAGTGGGCTGCCAAGTGAACACAATGCCACAGTTGGCACATACGTTTCTCGCCGCAGTCAGATTCCGCATTCAGTCTCCGCGTCTTCCACAATCTGTTTCGTGCGGATTGCATTATATCACAAGAGGCGTTGGATGAGTATCTGAAGCACACTAGAAATGCGTTAGACATCATCGCCAATTCATCAGCGGTCTCTAATGCAGGTCTAATGTCACGCAAGCGTCATTCTAATGAGTCTCAGCTATAAAGGCCGTTAGAAATAAGTTGGAGGTGTGCAATGTCCGTAATGCGATGGCGGCCTTCCGATGACTTGGTTACTTTGCGCGAGGCCATGGATCGTCTATTCGAGGAGAGCTTTGTGAGACCTGTGGCACGTCGTGCTGATCGCGCGGAATTGGCGGCGAACGTTTGGGAAGACAAGGATGCACTGCATGTGGTGGCGCGCGTCCCCGGTTTGCTCGCAGATGATCTCGACATCACGATCAGCGGCGACTCTCTCTCAATCCGCGGTAGGTTCGCGAGCGACATCGAGCGCCAAGAGAGCAAGGAATGGCGCTGGTACAATAGCGAACTGTGGTATGGCCCGTTTGAGAGGACAATCGTCCTGCCTACACTGGTACAGTCCGACAAAGTGCAGGCTCAGGTGAGCAATGGCGTTCTTCATCTGACTCTGCCCAAGGCAGAGGAAGTCAAGCCCAAGACCATCAAAGTCAAAGTCGGCTAGCACGATGAGCAAGTGGCCTTTGGGGTCTTCCGCTAGACCCCAAAGGTCCTTCTCTTTCTCGCGGGGCTGCAGCGCTTGATGTACCTCTCCAGCAGCAATGCCTCACGCTGGGTGCCGACGCGCTTTGAGGCTAGCAGTCTCACCGGAAGTCGCGTGCGGGTGTAGCGGCTGCCCCGTCCCGCACTGTGGGCCATCAATCGCTGCTGCGGATCGAGGCAGATGCCGGTGTAAAGCGTGCCATCGGCGCATTCGAGCAGATATACGTACCAGACCCTGGTCACTCTAGATGCCTTCATGTTGGCCCTCTATGGCTGGCAGCCATACGCGCCAGCGCCTCTCCAGGGCCTGAACCAGGTTGTTGCCTGTGTCTGCCACGTAAACCCGGCCATCGAAGGCGCAGGCCACGCCGCGCGGCAAGAGCAGTTGCCCCTGCCCCGGTCCGCGCCCCGCAATCACCTCGACACACTGACCGGTTGAGTCCAAAGCATGCAACCGATGGTTGCCATAGTCGGCCACATACCAAAGCCCATCCTGGGGGTTGAAGGCTACCCCCGTCGGCCGGTTGAATTCCCCGCAGCCAAGACCCAAGCTGCCCGCCTGACCGAGGTATCCACCATCAGCTTCGAACCACTGCACTCGATGGTTCTCCATGTCGGAGACCAGGACATGGCCCTGCGTGTCCACTGCCACGCCATACGGGCTGCGAAATTGTCCTGTGTCACTACCATAGGCGCCCCACGCCCAGCCATCACCTCCGTGCAAGTCGAAACACTGCACGCGATGGTTGCCGCTATCTGTTATGTATACTCTACCTAGACTCGGATTCACCGCAATACTCTGTGGCATCTCAAACTGACCAACGGCGCTGCCGCGCTCTCCCCATGTTCGCAACACCTGGCCGTCGGCATCCAGCACCACGATTCGATGGTTGCCCGTATCCACCACATACAGCGCACCATCCAGCACCGACACCGCCAGGCCTCCCGGCTGCCGCAGGGTCAATCCCTCCGCAGGCCCCCAGCGGTGCACGGCGCCAGTGTCGACCGAGATGCGCTCGATGCGGTCGTTGCCTGCATCAGCAACGTACACGCATCTGCCATCGACGGTCGTTGCCACGGCCTGTGGACCGTCAAACCGCCCATCTCGTTGATCCTTTCGGCCCCAGGCCCTTAGAAGCACACCCTGCAAATCGAACACCGCTATGCGCTGATTGACAGCATCCGCCACGTAGAGCTGATCGCCGGCCAGGGCCAGTCTTGCGGGCCGCGCCAGCTGGCCGGCGCCGACTGTACGCAGATACTGCCCCTGCGCATTCAGCACTTGCACGCGGTTGTTGTACATGTCAGCAATGAAGACATCGCCGCTGGCGCCCAGTGCTACGTCACTGGGCCAGTTGAGTTGCTGTGCACCCGCGCCAAGGCTGCCCCATACGTCAATCAGGTTTCCCCAGGCGTCAAAGACCTGCACGCGGTGGTTGCCTGCATCGGCCACGTAGACACATCCGTCGGGGCCCACAGCCAAGCCCTGCGGTGAACGGAACTGGCCGTTCCCCGATCCCTTGGAGCCCCAACTACGCACGTAGTGTCCAGCCAGGTCCCACACCTGAATGCGCTCGTTGTCCCCATCTACGATGTACAGTCTCTCATCCCCAGTGGAGACGGCCGCATCCACCGGCCGGTTCAACTGGCCGGCATAGGGACCGGACGCGCCCCAGGATGCAAGAGAGGAACCGTCCGAAGAGAAGACCTGGATGCGGTCATTCCAGGTATCGGCAACGTACACCCGCCCATCAGGGCCCAATGCCAGCGCGGCAGGATCCCACAGTTCTCCCGGTCCGCTTCCCATCCCGCCCCAGGCAGCGATGCCAGTCCCTTCCAGATCAAAGACCTGCACCTGATGGCTGCGTGAGTCGACCACGTACACTCGCTGTGTCAGAGTGTCGACGGCGATGCCGGTCGGGTAGAGAAAGGAACCCAGCGGGCCGGACTGCAGGCCCCATTGCGCGACAAACGCGTACGGGCAATCGGTGGCAGGCTGCTCCACGCCTTTTGCGCTCCCGCGCGGGAGCGTCTGTCCAGGAGTCTGCCGGACCGCGGTCAGCGGTGTGCTGAAAAGCACGGCCCATCCGCATAGGGCAACCAGGACACGCACAATCTGTGTCAGGCCAAGTCGCCACTTGCGACTTGGCGCTCTGCGCACAGCACCTGGCTGTCTCACCTGGAGGTAACCGCAGCTCTACCTGCGCTGTAGGCCGCAGCCAGCACCTCGGGCCGTGACAACACGCCCCGCGGATCATCAACTCCTGGCACGAGTAACGT
>CAYZKS010000202.1:0-1331 GCA_964478725.1 uncultured Anaerolineales bacterium | reverse complement strand
TCGCTAAGCCTCACCTTCTCCACTACCGCGCCGGCGTCTCGCGCACCGCGCAAGACCTCGTCCACCAACGACTCGGTGTTGCCTCCCCGGCGTGGGCTGCCTACGATTCCCAGCACTCGAAGCGGCTTGATCGACGCCATACTACTCCTTTCTGGACTAGCCAAGGCGATTATAGCATGCGCGGGGCGAGCCGGCAACCTGTGGCACTTCACATCATGCTCAAAGGGTTGTATAATGGTACCCAGAACCTGAGACCACAAACAGAGATTGAGGAGGCTAGCATGTCGTTCTTAAGTAAGCTAAGCAAAGACCTGGGCGGGGCCGCGGAAAAGGCTCGCTTCGAGGCCGACAAGGCTTTGAAGCTCAACCGCCTGGGAGGCGAGCTGGGCGGTCTGAATGATGAGTTGCAGCGCGCGCTTGGGGACTTGGCCACCAAGGCGATGGAACTGCGTGCCGCCGGACAGCTGAACGTTCCGGAGCTTGACACCGCCTTCGCCGCGGTGGAGACGATCAAGCAGCAGGTCGCCACCAAACAGGCGGAGATCGATGTGTTGAAAGTCGCGCAGTTTGTGGCGCCGGCTGCCGCTGCAGGCGCTGCGGCAGCGCCCGCGGCCAAGGCAAGCCCTGCCGGCTTCACCTACGGCGACACATCCGAGCCGCCGCCAGCGCCGGTCGAGGGCGCTCCTGCAGAAGGCGTGCCGCCCAAGTTTTGCCCGAACTGTGGCACCGCATCAGAAGGCGCCAAGTTCTGTCCGAACTGTGGGCAGAAGCTAGCCTAGCGGAACGCCGCCCTGTTCTGATTCCGCCAGGCGCCGCGGGATGCGACATGTGGCGTGCATCCCGCGGCGCACTGCCTGTCCTGGGAGGCAGATTGCACACCCACGGCAATGTATGATATACTACAGCCGTGACTGCTCGATTGGTGCCTGAACGTTCCGCTGCACCACACACTTTGAAAGCCAGACCCTTTGCCAGCATTGAGAGACGGTCCATGCTCGGCATGCTGGCCGCGGCCCTGATCTGGGGTGCCAACTACACCGCGCTCAAGTTGGCGATGGTCTACATCACGCCCATGGCCTACAACGCAGTGCGGTTTCTCCTGGCTGCGGCCGTCAACTTGGCCATTGCCCGCTCCAGAGAAAGGGATCTGTCCCTTCCACAGGCGGAGTGGAAGCGCCTCCTGCTTCTTAGCCTGGTTGGCATAGTCCTGAACCAAGTGGCCTTCATCCAGGGTGCGGCGCGCACGCGGGCTAGCAACACTGCCCTCATTCAGGCCACCCAACCCCTCATCATGGCACTGCTCGTGTGGCTGCTGCACACCGGCGAGCGCG
>CAYZKS010000201.1:0-6209 GCA_964478725.1 uncultured Anaerolineales bacterium | reverse complement strand
CGCGCCTTGTTCACGAGTTTGAGTTGCTCTGCGTGTGACGTATAATGAAGGTCCAGTCTGTGTGAGGGCGCACGGAGCATGCAAGAAGACGAGATCCGCAAGCTGGTACGCAAGACCTTGGAGCAGGTCCTCGGAGGCAGCGGAGCTGCAGCCCCGACTCCGCCACGCATGCAAGCCAGCGGGCGCAAGGTGGTCACCGAGGCCGACCTGCAGGATGCTGCCATCGGAAGCCAGGTCTCGATCCCGTCTGGCGCGTTGATCACCCCCCTGGCGCATGACCTTGCAAGGCAGCGCAATCTGACTCTGGTGCATGAAGGCCAAGCTGCCTCAGAGCCTGCCGCTGCGACTGCTCCCCTGTCGCACTCCCAGTCCCCTGTGAGCCCCGAGAAAACCGTGGCACTGGGCGCGGACCACGGCGGCTTTGCCATGAAGGAAGACCTCAAGAAGTACCTGCAAGAGCTGGGATACAGCGTGCTCGACTGCGGTACCAGCAGTAGCCAATCCGTGGACTACCCCGACTTTGCCTATGCGGTTGCCAAGCTGGTAGCCGAAGGCAAGGCTTCGCGTGGCATCATGGTGGACGGCGCTGGCATTGGCTCGTGCATGGCGGCCAACAAAGTGCCCGGGGTTCGCGCGGCCATGTGCTACGATTTGTCCACGGCGGCGAACAGCCGTGAACACAACGACGCCAATGTCCTGACGCTGGGCGGCGGCCTGCTCGGTCTAAACCTGGCGCGCCAGATCGTGAAGGCCTGGCTCAGCACCGAGTTTGGCGGCGGACGCCACGCGGCGCGCGTGAACAAGATCATGGCGATTGAGAAGCGCTACCTCAAAGGATAGGTTTCCGGTTGCCGGTTTCCAGTATCCGGTCGAGCGCATGTACGCGGGGACGGGGCTAGTCTGCCGGGGCACTATACCGAGCCACGCAGAAGGCTGGCAACCGGGCACCGGCAACTGGTAACCGTTTTCCATGAACCGAGGACGACATGACGATTCCAACTTCAGACGTGGAAGTTCTGGTCGAACAGATTACGCGCGAGGTCGTGGCCATGCTGCGCTTGCAGCGCGACGACAGCGTCTGCACCTTGGCCATTGGTGGGACGTGCTCGAGCTGCATGCTGTGCGTGGAGAAGCGCCCCGAACTGGCGCAACAGTTTGTGGATCTGGGCGCGGCGCGCTTGGGCGGAGCGCCAGGCCTGCACCAGATCCCGACGGGCACGGCTCAGTACATTGACCACACGCTGCTCAAGCCTGAGGCCACCCCAGAGCAGATTGCCAAGCTCTGCGCAGAGGCCCGCGAGTACCGTTTTGCCTCGGTGTGCGTCAACCCCTGCAACGTGCGCCAGTGCGCCGAGCTATTGCGAGGCACTCCGGTGTTGGTTTGCAGCGTGATTGGTTTCCCGCTGGGAGCGACGACCCCCGAGGTCAAGGCCTACGAGGCCGAGCGGGCCATCTGGGACGGCGCAACCGAAGTGGACATGGTCATCAACGTGGGCGCCCTCAAGGGGGGCGATTATGCTCTGGTGCAGCGCGACATCGAGGCGGTCGTACACGTGGCCCACCGCGGCCGCGCCCTGCTCAAAGTGATCATTGAGGCAGCATTGCTGACCGATGAGGAAAAGGTCAAGGCTTGCACCCTGGCCAAAGCGGCGCAGGCGGACTTTGTGAAGACGTCCACCGGCTTCGGGCCGGGTGGCGCAACCCTGCATGACGTGGAGCTGATGCGCAAAACCGTGGGACCGGACATCGGGGTCAAGGCGGCCGGCGGCATCCGCGATTACGAAACGGTGCAGAAGATGATCGCAGCGGGGGCCACCCGCATCGGCGCCAGCGCCAGCGTCAAGATCATGCAAGAGGCGGCCGGTAAGTAGCAGCAACATAGAATGGGAGGTTGGCATTGGTGGATCTGCGCGGATACGTCTTCTTGGATGCGCTGCAGCCGCAGATGGCGGCCTTTGTCGGCTCAACGGCGCGTGGCTTCCTGCCCCTGGTGGGCGACGCCTCGCTATGGGTGGAGATCTCGCCCGGCATCGAAATCAACCGCGTCACCGATATCGCGGTCAAGGCCACCCGCGTCAAGCCCGCTGTGCAGGTGGTGGAACGTCTGTTTGGCCTGCTGGAGGTGCATGCATCTTCGCAGGCCGATGTGCGTGATGCGGGCCGCGCCATCCTGGAGGCTCTGGAACTCAAGCCCGAGGATCGCTGGAAACCGGAAATCCAGTCGAGCCAGATCATCCGCCACGTGGATGATCACCATGCCCAGTTGGTGAACCGCAACCGCAACGGCATGATGCTGATCCCAGGCCAGACGCTCTACATCATGGAGCTGGCGCCAGCCGCCTACGCCGCACTGGCCGCCAACGAAGCGGAGAAGGCGGCGGAGATCAACATCGTGGAGGTGCGTCCATTTGGCAGCTTTGGACGGGTCTACCTCGGTGGGGAAGAACGAGATATCATGGCTGGCTATGGCGCAGCCGTGGCTGCCATCGAGGGCATCAGCGGTAAGAAGATGCAAAGCAGAAAAGGCGAGTAAGCTCAAGCAAGGAGGACATTGGAGAAATGGCAGAAGCATTGGGCATGATCGAGACCAAGGGTTTTGCGGCCATGGTCGAGGCCTCGGACGCCATGGTCAAAGCAGCCAGGGTAGAGTTGGTCGGTTATGAGAGGATTGGCGGAGGCTACGTGACCGCCATCGTGCGCGGTGACGTTGCAGCGGTCAAGGCCGCGCTGGAAGCCGGCGCGCGCGGCGCCGAAAAGGTCGGCGAGGTCGTATCCGTGCACGTGATCGCCCGCCCGCACATCAATATTGACCTGGTTTTGCCGTTGGGTCGCACCGAAGAGGCCAAGAAGGAAGTCGAGGGATAGCGCAGCGATCGTTGCGCGCATCTCGGAGTCTTCCTCCGCTGAGGAGGTGCGATGCTAATTGGTAGAGTGATCGGAACGGTGGTCTCCAACCGCAAGGACCCCAAAATCGAGGGCCTGAAGCTCTTGCTGGTCCGGCAGGTGGACGTGGACCTGAAAGAGCTCGGCGGCTACGTTGTGGCCGCCGATGCCGTGGGCGCGGGCATGGGCGAGTACGTGCTCTACGCCACGGGAAGCTCCGCGCGCCAGACGGTCCAGACCGACAAGCGCCCTATTGATGCCGTCATCATGGCCATCATTGACCAATGGGAGATTGGCGGCAAGCTCAAGTACCACAAGTACCGCGACGTGGGCGAATCTGAGGCATGAGCGTGACCGGCGTCGGGCAAGCAACCAGCTTGCGGGGGTTCCGATATGACTATGGATGAGCGACGCATCCAGTCGGTCGTGGCGCGCGTCCTGGAACAGCTCAGCCAGGACGGCAGGACTGCGCCGGTGCCGCCTGCGGACGTGACCAAGCCGGCGATGACTCCTGTCGCGAAGGCAGCCGCTGCGTCGGGGCAAGACGGCATTTTCGCCGACATGGACTCGGCCATCGCTGCGTCCGAGACGGCCTTCCGCGCCTTGGATGCGCTCAGCCTGGAAGTTCGGGCGCGCGTCGTGGAGGCCATGCGCGAGGCAGTGCGCAGCAACGCTGAGACACTGGCTCAATCGGCCGTGCAAGAGACGCGCATGGGTCGCGTCGAAGACAAAGTCAAGAAGAACTTGCTGGTGGCGGACAAGACACCTGGCATTGAGGACCTGAAGCCGCTGGCGTGGACTGGTGATCGCGGGCTGGCGCTGGTGGAGCGCGCCCCCTATGGCGTCATCGGCGCCATCACACCCAGCACCAATCCCACCTCGACCATCATCTGCAACGGCATCGGCATGATCGCGGCCGGCAACGCGGTGTTGTTCAACGCCCACCCTGGTGCCAAAGAGTGCTCGGCGCGCACCATCCAGGCCATGAATCGCGCCATCGTGGCCGCTGGCGGCCCGCCCAACCTGCTGACCTCGGTGCGCGAGCCCACCATCGAGAGCGCACAACGCATGATGAAGCATCCGGGCATCCGCTTGCTGGTGGTGACAGGCGGGCCCGCCGTGGTCAAGGTGGCCATGAACAGCGGCAAAAAGTGCATTTGCGCCGGTCCCGGCAACCCGCCCGCCGTAGTGGATGAGACGGCCGATATCGAGGACGCGGCCAAGGGCATCGTCACGGGCGCCTCGTTCGACAACAACCTGGTGTGCGTGTTGGAGAAGGAGATCATCGCCGTCGCCTCGATTGCGGATCAGCTCAAGGCCGCCATGCTGGCCAACGGTGCTCACGAGCTCGCTTCGTGGCAGATGAAGCGCCTGGAAAAGGTGATCTTCCAGGAGGTGCGCGAGGCCCCCGAGGAGAGCGTGGTCAACAAGGCCTGGGTGGGCAAGGACGCAGCGGTGATCCTGAGCGAGATCGGCATCGGCGTGGGCAAAGAGGTCAGGCTGGCCCTGGTCGAGGTAGACCGGCAGCATCCTCTGCTGTGGACCGAGCAGCTCATGCCGGTGATGCCCCTTGTGCGTGTGAACAACGCTGATGAAGCCATTGACCTGGCCATTGCCGTGGAAGGCGGGCGCAGGCACACCGCGACCATGTGGTCCAAGCACGTGGACCGCTTGAGTCGCATGGCGCGCGAGTGCAACTGCAGCATCTTCGTCAAGAACGGCCCCTCTGTGGCCGGACTTGGGTTCGGGGGCGAGGGTTTCACTTCTTTCTCCATCGCCAGTCCCACTGGCGAAGGCGTGACGTCGGCCAAGGACTTTACGCGCGTCCGCCGCTGCACGCTGGTGGATTCGTTCCGCATCGTATGAGGTACACAAACACGGAGGCACGGAGAACACTGAGGCAGGCATAGAACTGATTCAAGGGCCAGGAGACTTGCGGAGAGATGATTGGCTCCCGCTTGTCAGGTGAGCTCTTCCCATTCTTCTCCGTGACCTCTGTCTCTCCGTGTTCTTATGAAGGGTTTTTGCGTGGCGAGTGAGATTGTAGACAAAGTGAGGCAGGCTGGGGTGGTCGGCGCGGGCGGGGCAGGTTTTCCCACCCACGTCAAGCTCTCGGCCCAAGTGGATACCGTGATTGCCAACGGCGCCGAGTGCGAGCCGCTGCTGCACGCCGATCAGCACCTCATGATGCGCTACCCCGAGCTGATCCTGCAGGGCCTGCGCCTGGCCATGCAGGCCACGGGCGCCAAGCGCGGGATTGTGGCGCTCAAAGGCGAGTACAAGCAGGCGATCTCCGCGCTCAAGGGTGTCCTGGGCAAGGCCAAGGACGTGTCACTGCACCTGCTGGGCAGCTTCTACCCCGCTGGCGACGAATTCGTGCTGGTGCACGACGTGCTGGGACGCAGCGTGCCGGAAGGCGGCATCCCGCTGGAAGTGGGCGTGGTGGTGAACAACGTGGGCACGCTGTGGAACGTGGCGCGTGCGCTCGAAGGCGTGCCGGTCACGCATCGCTACCTCACGGTCACGGGCGAGGTGCGCAAGCCCGCGACCCTGCGCGTGCCCATCGGCACGTCCATTGCCCAGGTGGTGGAGTGGGCCGGAGGGCTCAGCGACGCGGGCCGCGCCCTGAAGCCGGAGGAGCTGGCCTTTGTGGCCGGCGGCGCCATGATGGGGCGCGTGGTGCAGGGCACGGACGTGGTGACCAAGACCACCGGCGGGCTGCTGGTGGTGCCTGCTGACAACCCGGCTGTGAGCTGGATGACCCGTCCGCTGGCCAAAGCCGTGCGCAAGGGCATGTCCACCTGCGACCAGTGCCGAGACTGCACAGACCTCTGCCCGCGCCATCTACTGGGGCATGCGCTTGTGCCGCATGAGATCATGCGCGCCATCAACTATGGCCTGGAGGCGCCGACGCACATCGTGACCGCTGCCGTGCTGTGCTGCGAATGCCGCCTGTGTGAGGCCTACGCCTGCCCGCTGGACCTCTCGCCCATGCAGTACTACCGCAGCGTCAAGCGCCAGTTGGCCGAAGCGGGCTGGAAGAACACAGTCCACCGGCGCAAGGACCTCACGCTGCACGAGATGTTCGACTACCGCCGCGTTCCCATGCGGCGCCTGATTGCCAGACTGGGGCTCACGCCATACCAGGCCTACAGCGTTGACCTGAACGAGCAGGAGTGGACTCCCAAGCAAGTGCGCATCCCGCTCAAGCAGCATACCGGCGTGCCCGCACAGCCCGCAGTCAAAGTCGGCAAGAAGGTCAAGCGCGGCGAGTTGATCGCGTCCGTGCCGGAGGGGAAACTGGGGGCGGAAGTGCATGCGTCGGT
>CAYZKS010000200.1:4841-6232 GCA_964478725.1 uncultured Anaerolineales bacterium | reverse complement strand
TTGCCCTGCGCCAGCCAGACGCGCGCCAGCGTGAGCAGCTCGGCCTCGTGCTGGGGTGGGAGAGGGTCCGCAGCGTCGAGTCTCGAGGTCGCAGCCCACGCCCTGGCTTCGGCCAGGTTCCCCTGGGCGAGATGCAGTCTGGCCTGCCACGCCCGGACGGTCTCGATCTCCCGGTTCGTGGCGCAGCGACGCACCACCTGCTCGGCTTTGTGCAGGAAGCTGCGGGCGGCCTCCCAGTCCTTCTGCGCCAGCGCCAGCCGCACCCGAAACAAGCAGGCATCCATCAAAAAGAAGACATCGTCGCCCGCCTGGGCCAGCTCCAGCCCCTTCTCGATCTCGACGGCCGCAGCTTCCAGCTCGTTCCATTCCCTTTTCAGGTCGCCCAGGCCAGCGTGCTCGACGCCTCCACGCACAGGGGCTTCTCGGTCTGCCAGCGCCAGCATCGCTTGCTGGTAGATCGCCTTGGCGTCGTGAAGGCGGCCCTGCAAGATCCTCAGTTGAGCCAGATGGTGGCTGGCATTCAAATAGGCTGTCAGATGCCCTGAAGCCAGCCCGGGATCCAGGGCATTGGTCAAAGCCTGTTCGGCTGCATCCGTGTTTCCGGCGTAGAAATGGGCCTGGCCCAGAAAGAGCAGGGCCACTGCCCGATCGTGAAGCTCCGTGGTTGGGGTTTGGTCCAGCGCGCTCTGCGCCAGGGCAACTGCAGAGGAAAAGTCCCGGCGAAATCGGGCGTGCACAGAGCGGTAGATGGGAATCTTGGGGAGCCTCAAGGCTGCATGCCGGTCAGACGCAGCCATTGGGCCAAAGCCAGCCTCCGCCAATCGCAGCCACTTCTCAGCCGCCTCAAAATAGCCCGCAAGGGTCATCATGGAGGCGTTCATGAAGCACAGTTCTGGTTGCGAGCGGGCCAGGTCTTCCGGCAGGGCGTTGAGCCAACTGATCAGCAGGGGGAGCTCGCCGCGGGTGGCAAGAGGATACTTGATCCGTTCTATCAGCCGGATGGCGAGTTCGAAGTCCTTCGCTTTCAAGGCGAATCCAACCGCCTCCTGGAGGTAGCCATGCTGCTCCAGCCAGAGCGCAGCCCGCATGCACAGCTCACTCACCCTCTCGGGCTGCGTCTGTCTGAGCCGCTGGAACAGCAGATCGGAGAACAAATGGTGATAACGGTACCACTGCCGTTCATCATCCAGGGGGATGAGGAACAAGTTCTTCCGCTCCAGCTCCAGCAGCATCTGCTCGCTGCTCCGCGATCCCCCAAGCACCGCATCGCACAGAGGCCCGCACAGCCGGTTCAGCACGGAGGTCTGCAACAGAAACGACTGCAGCTCAGCGGGTTGGCGGCGGAGCACCTCGTCGCCCAGGTAGTCAATCACGTAGCGGTGGCTGCCGCT
>CAYZKS010000200.1:0-4741 GCA_964478725.1 uncultured Anaerolineales bacterium | reverse complement strand
GGCCTGTAGAGTTTGGTCGTGAGCAGAGTGGAAAGCATGAGCGCTCCCGCGTTCATCATGCCGCCGTGAGATCTGCCACCTTGCCCCATCATACAGCAAGGCGGGTCTGCCGGCAAGTGGCGCTCGACGTAGGTCGAGGCTGCAGCAGAGTCGTCCGAACCGTCGCTGCGAGGCCGTCAGCTTGCAGGAAGGCAACCTCTCAAGGGGCGAAGTGCTCTGCAAGACAGTTCCAAGCCCTGTCGCTCCGTGGAAAATACAAGAACCGCGGGTGTGCCCGCGGTTCGCTGTGACAGATACCGTGTGGCTGCGGTGAGAGCGACGGGCGGCGATCACGCGCACGCTGCGGGATCCTTCCGACATCTGAGACCGCGCAGGGGCTGCACATTGCCAGCGTCACTGCTGCGTCTCGCCCTCAGCCTGGCAAGGCTGCAGCATTCCCTACGCCGATGCCGGCACTGGGATCATCCGATACTCGATCTGCGTTGGCAGCCCCACCCGCTGTGAGGCATCCATTATCTCCAGTGACACCAGGTTGCCTGCCGAATCATAGTCCAGGATGACCCCTGGTTTGTCCTCGTCACTTTCCGCGACGGGCGCATCTGCAAACACAACCGTCAGGGTGTCCGTCTCGGTGTCGTATACTACTTCCATGGCTGTCGGCGCTCCATTTCAAGGCGCGCGTGTGCGGTGAGACGGTAGTTGGCGATCCTGTTCTTGTTCATCGCGGGCACTTCTTGCGCATCTATGATGCATAGTATACGACAGCGCCTCGCGGGTGTCAAAGCTGCTGATTCCAACTCCTATGGGAGCACACCTCCGCAAAGATCCCGATCATACCAGCTCCTTCACCAGAGCACCCACCATCCGCACCCGCTCGATGTCGCCGTCCAGCGGCGTCTCGTCCGAAATGCCAAGGATCAAAGTTCGCGCCAAATTCGTCCTTGCGGCCCGCCTAGCCGCCCCTGGGTGCGATGCCCTTCCACTTGAACAGGGCGTAGCCCAGCAACAGCGTGCCGAATACCGCGACCGGGATGATAAAGTAGGCCTTCCAGCCCAGCAGCAGCGGCACCCCGGCAATGATCAGGGCCGGGAGGGCATACACCGGACCGCGCAGCGCAAACTGCCCGAACACTGCGCCCAACACCGCCGGCAGCAGGTAGACCTTGAAGGCGTTGGCCAGCCACGGCGGGAACTGCGCCGTGACCCATCCGCCCGCCAGCGATCCGCAGAGCACCCCCACGACGCCGGCAAGCACCGACACGGCGATGCCAATGCAGGCAATCACCGCGCCCAGGCGCGTGCCCTCCG
This sequence comes from uncultured Anaerolineales bacterium, assembly GCA_964478725.1. GTDB lineage: Bacteria > Chloroflexota > Anaerolineae > UBA2200 > UBA2200 > CAYZKS01. Next base: position 3,433 of record CAYZKS010000200.1, on the reverse strand, counting down.
GCACCCCGGCCACTGCCTGGGCCACCGCCGCGCAGGGCAGGCGCAGGTTGGCGACATTGCCGCTGGTCATGGACATATAGTTGCCCGCATCGCCATACACGGGGTAGTAGCTGATGGGCTCGATGATTGTGAATGGCACGAGGTAGGTCAGAGCCAGACCCAAGCCTGCCAGAATTCCGGCCCAGGGAGCGGCCACTCCATAGATGACGTAGAGCAGCAGCGCGGGCAACAGCATGGCCAGGCTGATCATGATGCAGGTCCAGAACCCCACGTGATGCACCGGCTCAAGGTACTCGTGCTCATACGGCTCGAGCGGAAGATCCTGGAATGCTTGCGAATTGGTTGCCATCTGATTCTACCTCCCTAGCTCTTGCACAGGTGGGCAATCAACGTGCCGCCGAACATGGCGATGCCCAGCGCCCACTCTTTCAGCCGCGGCATTTTGATCCAGTCCGCCAGTTTGAAAAAGAAAACCGACAAGAGGGCGCCGGAAAGGACTGCCAGCTCTCGCCCGCCGGCTTTCTTGATCTCGCTCGCGGCGAAGAAGGCAAACACACCCAGCGAGCTGGTCACGCCGATCACCGCCATCAGGCGCGCATCGCCGCGTGAGAGCTTGTCGCGCGCCCGGCCGAGGCTGCGGGTGAAAAAGGCGGCCCCCAGCGAGGCGAGAGTGCAGGAGAGGTTGACCACCACGATTGCTGCGGCAAAGCCCACGATGTCAAAGCTGGGCTGGCCGAATACCTGGCCCACGCCGATGGCCGCATTTGACAGCAGGACCAGCTCGGTGACCACCGAGCCGACGCCCACGCCCTCGCGCTGCCAGCAATACGCTGGGCTGATGGCAATGATGAGCGCCATCATCACAAAGATCTCGGCCATGACTGGTCCGATGGCCGTGATGACCGCGCCGCGCACGATGGAACGGATTTGGTTGGGCGCGTATCCGCCATGCTTGGCCAGCATGCGCGTGGCCAGCCGGAAGAAGTACCAGGCCTGATACACCCCGATGGCCGCCTGGATGAAGCCGCACACCCACAACCACGGTTCGTTGGCAATTACCTTCCAGTCCATCTGCCCCTCCTCAATGGCGTATTTGCACCGGACACAGCTGTGACGGCGTCCGCGCTAGAGGCAAGACCTCCGGTCTGAAGGCATGGCTCATTGGCTGTCGATAGGCATCACCACCCCTCATGCCCGTACATGCTGACGGTCGTGGTGCCGGGCGGGCAGAATGGCCAACCACGGCGTGTCTTGCGATAGACGGATGCGTTTGGGCGAACGATCAGGCGCTCGGCCGCTGCGGGGCGCGAGCTCCCGTCACGCCTCGCGTCCCGAGCAATCCCTGCAAATCCATGCCCGAGGGGTCCTGGAACACGCGCAGGCCGAATTGCGGCACGGCCGCCAGCAGGTGGCTGAAGATGTCGGCCTGCGTGGCCTCGTACTTTTCCCAGTCGGCGGTCTTGGTGAAGGCGTAGATCTCCAGCGGCAGCCCCGAAGGCCCGGGGTCGAGCTGCCGCACGATCAGGGTCATGCCGTCCTGCCGGATGTCGGGGCGCCCCTTCAGGTACTCCAGCACGTAGGCGCGGAAAGCTTCCAGGTTGTTGATCTGTTGCGCGTTCACCGGGTTGTCCGGGCTACTGGGGTGCTCGAGGTTCCACTGCTCCAGCTCGGCCAACTGGGTCTTCATGTAGTCTTGCAGCAGATGGATCCTGCATAGGTGCTCAATCATGGCAGCATCGCAGAAGCGCACGCTCTGCACGTCCAGGTACAGGGCGCGTTTGATGCGCCACGCGCCGGCCTGGCTGATGCCGCGATAGTTCTTGTAGGGCACCTCGATCAGCTTGTGCGTTGGAATCACCGTCAGCGTCTTGTCCCAGTTCTGGATGCGCACCGCGTGCAGCGAGATGTTGGTCACCTGGCCACTGGCATCGTAAGAGGGAATCTCGATGGCGTCGCCCTCGCGCAGCAGGTCGTTGGACTGGATGCGCATGCCCGCCACGAACGACAGGATGGTCTCCTGGAAGACCAACAGGATCACGGCCATGATCGCGCCCAGCCCGCTCAGCAGCGCCAGCGGCGACTTGCCCGTCAGCATGGAGATGCTCACGATCACGCCCACCAGCACCAGGATGATGCTGGCCAGGTCGGTGTAGGATTCGATGGACTCGCCGCGGTAGTAGGGGCTGGCCTCGTAGATGGCGTTCACGCCATTCAGCAGCGAGTTGAGCGTGAAGACCACCAGCCACAGCATGAGGAAGAGCACGACGTCCCTGACCGCCTGCGTCACGCGCGGCAGAAGGCCCGCGGAGCGGTAGATCAGAAGCAGCGGCGCGATCCAGGCGAAGCGGAAGGGCCGCAGTTTTTCCACGACGATGTCGTCGTATCGGTTGGCCGTGCGCCTGGCCAGGTACACCAGCGCGTTGGCGATCAGGTAGCGCGCCACCACATACACCAGCGCGCTCAGCGCCAGCAGCGCCCCCCCGAATGCCCACGGCCCCCACGTCGGGTTCTGCGCCAACCATGTAGAGATGCTATCAACTGTCATGTGCCCTCCCCTGCAAACCACGTTTCGCGCGCATCCCAAACCTGGTTTCTTTTCGTGAAACCAGGTTTGTAGCGTTCACACCCCCCAGAAGCCTGGTTTCCTGACCTCCCCAAGACACGGGGACCTACGGGAAACCAGGTTTCGTGACTCACTCCATCGTCAGGTGCGCAATGCTCGTATGCCCGCCCTCTGCGTAGCTCTCCACGAACTTGCGATAGTCCTGGGCAGAACCGAGCTGATCCAGCACGATCCCGGCCTTGGGCAGGTGCCCGTTCCGCAAACCGACATAGTCGCGGTAGCTGGAGAACTCCCAGTCCTCCGGGTGCGGCACCAGGCCTGCGGCAACCGGATTCAGGTGAATGTACCGAGACAGATGCAGCAAGTACTCGTCGCGCCCGATGTGGATCGCCTGGAAAGGTCCCTGGAACAACGACCCCGAGCGCTGCGACCAGCGGTTGAACGCCCTGGAGTACGACAGCATCAGCCGCTGCAGCAGGTCCGATAGCTCGTCCGTGTGCAACTGGACCAACAAGTGATAGTGGTTTGGCATCAGGCAGTAGCATACCACGACGACGGCATCCCCCACAAGTCGCTGCCACGAGTACAGAAAGTGCGCGTAATTGGCGCGTTCGAGGAAGATTGGCCCACCACTGTGTCCACGGTTGTAGACATGGTAGTGTTCGCCCGCGCGGAACTGCGTTTCGCGATAGGGCATGGCGGCCTCCTCCCCTCCCCAAACCTGGTTTCGCGTCCGGCTCCCAAACCTGGTTTCTTGTTTTGAAACCAGGTTTGTAGTGTTTCCTCTAGCCGCTAGAAACCAGGTTTCAAGAAAAGTGGACTTTAGCCAATTAGGGCGAGTAGCAGAGGGCATCCCAAAGCAGAGCAGGG
>CAYZKS010000199.1:0-6131 GCA_964478725.1 uncultured Anaerolineales bacterium | reverse complement strand
CCCGATGCTACGACTCACGGGCGCGTGGCCCGATGCTACGGCGCGGCGCGAGGCCCGATGCTACGACTCACGGGCGCGTGGCCCGATGCTACGGCGCGGCGCGAGGCCAGGTCCAACCCGCTGTAGTATGGCCCCTCGTGGGCCTCCGGACGGGCACAAGGCCCGATGCTACGACGAACGGGCACGAGGCCCGATGCTACGACTCACGGGCGCGTGGCCCGATGCTACAACTCACGGGCGCGAGGCCCGATGCTACAACGGAAGCCAGCCTGGATCGATGCGATCAAGGAGGACAAGCGTGAAATCAACGGAGAATCTCAAGATCGACAGCCTGGGACGCTGCGACCCCGAGCAGGCGTTCGAGTTCGCCAGCCACTACCTGGTGGCCGGGCTGACCTCGCCGGGCCGCGTGCGCAAGGAGCTGGACGGGCGCGCCTTCTGGGTGTCGCGCGGCGAAGGCGCTTACCTGTGGGACCTGAAGGGCAACAAGTACGTGGACCTGAACGCGGGCCACGGCGCCGCCCTGGTGGGCCACAGCCACCCGGCCATCCGCTTGGCGCTGCGCAAGGGCATCGAAATGGGCATCCTGTGCGGCCAGGAGACCATGCTGCCGGCGCTGGTCGCGCAGCGCATCTGCGAGCTGGTGCCCTGCGCCGAGCGCGTGCGCCTGGTATTCACGGGCACCGAGGCCACGCAACTGGCCATCCGCATCGCGCGCGGCTTCACGGGCAAGTGGAAGATCGTCAAGTTTGAGGGGCACTACCACGGCTACAACGAGCCGCTGCAGTTCAACTTTCAGCCGCCGCTGGACCAGGCCGGGCCGCGGGAGGCGCCTGCGGTGCGCGTGGAAACCAGCGGGGCCATCCCCGAGAATGCCAAGTACGTCTCCGTGCTGCCCTGGAACGACCTGGGTCTGCTGGAAGACCTGCTCAAGCGCGAGGCGGAGCAGACCGCGGCGGTGATCATGGAGCCGATCAACCTCAACTGCGGCGGCCTGATGCCGCGCCCCGGCTACCTGGAAGGTGTGCGCGCGCTCACGCGCCAGTACAACGTGCTGCTGGTATTCGACGAGGTGCTCTCCGGTTTCCGCACCGGCCCTGACCTAGCGCAGGGGTATCTGGGCGTGACTCCGGACCTGTGCACCCTGGGCAAGGCGCTGGGCGGCGGCCTGCCGATTGCGGCCGTGGCCGGGCGCAAGGACGTGATGGAAGCGCTGGCGCCGGTGGGCAAGGTGGTCAACTCGGGCACCTACTACGGCCAGGTGCTGGTGATGCACGCCGCCAGGGCCTTCCTCGACCTGGCCAAGAACCCATACAACTGGGCGCACCAGCAGGTGATTGGCAAACGCCTGTACGACGGCCTGACGTCGCTGTTCGCGCGCTACCAAGCTGGGCACATCCTGCCGGTGGGGAACCGCTTTGGCATGTTCTTCGGGCTGGAGGAGCCCGTCTGGGAATATCGCCAGGCGGCCAAAGTGGACAAGGAGCTGGAGCTGCGCTTCTACAAGGCCGCTTTCAACCACGGCGTCTACTTCATGCACTCGTGGCACCACGGGTATTCGTGGGCGCACACGGAGCAGGACGTCGACGACGCCCTGAATGGCATCGAGGCCTCGCTGCGCGATGCCACGGGCAAGAGCTGAGGCAGGCGATGAACATCCTGGCGGTCGAAGCCCATCCGGACGACGTGGAGTTTCTATGCGCGGGCACGCTGGCGCGGCTGGCGGCGCTGGGCCACGCCATCTCCATCCTCAGCGTCACGGGCGGCGAGTACGGCTCCACCACGCTCAATCCGCAGCAGGTGCGCGAGCTGCGCGAGCGCGAGGCGCGCGACGCGGCGGCGGTGATCGGCGCCCAGTTTCACCTGGCCAACGGCTGGGACAAGCATTTCATCTTCAACGAGCCGGTGCGCAACCGCATGGTGGAGATCTTTCGCCGCATTCAACCGGCGATCATTTTCGCACTCTCGCCCAGGGACTACGTGCTGGACCACGACTTTTCCAGCCTGCTGGCGCGCGACGCGGCCAGCGCCGCCTCGACGGTCACGCTGCAGAGCGGAGAGCTCGACCCCGCGCCGCCGCTAACCTACATCCCCTACCTGTACTACTGTGAGCCGATGTGGCAGATGGACGTGTTCGGCGATCCCGTGCCCTCCAGCACGTACGTGGACATCACGCAGACGATGGAAGTGAAGAAGCGCATGCTGGCCTGCCACGTCAGCCAGGTTGAGTTTATGCGTGGGCGCTTTGGCGAGCCCGACATGGCCGAGATCGTGGAGAGCTTTGGCAAGCGCGCCGGAAAGGCGGCCGGGTGCGTATGTGCGGAAGGCTTCCGGCAGCACAAGGCGCCGCCGTTTCCGGCGGAGGACGTGCTGGTGAAGCTGGTGGGGGCGCTGACAACGGACACTCGAACGGACTAACGGACGTTGGGTCGCTACTTGCCGGCGGCCTCGCCGTCGTTGAGGCAGGCGTCCGGATAGGCTGCCGGACTTGGTATCGCCCCTTGCCGATCGCCCTGCGCCAGACAGGGTGGGCGTTCGGATGGGCTGCCCGGCGTAGTATCGCCCCTGGTGGGCGTGCGGGTGGGCTACCCGGCGTGGTATCGCCCCTTGCCGATCGCCCTGCGCCAGACAGGGTGGGCGTGCGGACGGGCTGCCCGGCGTAGTATCGCCCCTGGTGGGCGTGCGGACGGGCACCTCGTCTCCGCTTTGCTCCGCGAGGCGAGCGGCAAGGCCCGATACTGCGACCAGGCGGCGCGGGGCCCGGCGCGATGACACAACGGGACACAACAGGCAAGCAGAGGAGACGACGCGATGAAGGTTCTGGTCACGGGAGGCAGCGGGACGCTGGGCGGGTACGTACTGCGGGAGCTGCTGGAGGCCGGGCACGAGGTGTGCGATTACAGCCGCACGCCGCCGCGGGTGGAGGGCGTCCAGTTCATGCAGGGGGACATCTTCAGCCTGGATGCGCTCAAGCAGGCTTGCCGGGGACGGGACGCGCTGGTGCACATGGCCGCGGTGCCGGGGCCCGGACGCGCTACGCCGGAGCAGATGATCAACGTCAACGTGGTGGGCACGGTGCAGGCTCTGGAGGCGGCGCTGGCGGGCGGCGTGCCCAAGTTCGTGCTGGCTTCCTCCGGCGCGGCCACGGGTTTCAGTTTCCAGAAGCGCGAGATCACACCGCGCTACCTGCCCATCGATGAGGAGCACCCTTGCGAGCCGCAGGATGAGTACGGCCTGAGCAAGGTGCTGGCCGAGATCGCCTGCAAGCGCTACAGCGATGCCTTTGGCATGCGCACGCTGTGCCTGCGCATCAATCACAACTGGTACCTGGATCGCGCCGGCGCGCAAGCCGCCGTGGGCGCGGGCTGGGCCAGGCGCTTCCAGGCGGTGGAGGAGCTGTGGAGCGAGCGCTACCTGAAGGCCCTGCGCGATCCGGAGGGCGAGTGGCCCACCCCCGGGCCGCCGCGCCCGCGCAACCTGCTGTGGGCGGTGACCGACGCTCGCGACGCGGGGCAGGCCTTCCGCCTGGCGGTGGAGAACGAGGGCCTGCAGCACGAGGTGCTGTTGATCAACGCCGGCGACACTTGCTCGCTGGAGCAGACGCCCCAGTTGATCGCGCGCTGGTTCCCGGACGTGCCGCTGAAGCGGCCACTACAGGGATTCGATTCGCTGATTTCGTACGACAAGGCCACGCGCCTGCTGGGCTACCGCCCGCGCTACACCTGGCGTCAGAGCGAGTTCAGCGAGTGGATGTGTAAGCAGGGCGCTCAGGCACGGTAGTGGCGGCTTCAGCCGGGGTGGCCTCCTGCCTCACATAGGGAATGGTTGAGGTCATCGCTACCCCTGGCAGAGGCAATCGGCATGTGGTCAGTGCAGCCTCTGCACAATCAGCGTCATGCCTTCGCCAACGGTATTCGTGGGCGGATAACCCGAGTTCACAAACGCATCGACCTGGGGCATGTTGAAAACTGGGAGGGTGACCAGCGGGTAAGCGTGGCCCAGCTCCACGTCCTCTCCTCGCATCAGCACTATCCGTGGTTCATCAATCTCAGCAAAGTTGCGCGCACCCGCTGAGGCATCACTCTGTATCCAGCCGTACCCTGGAAGATGGAACTCGGTCCAGGCATGGAACCCCATCTGCCTCCAGTCGTCAGTGGTGGTGAAGTAGCCGCGATACCCTGTGTGAATGCCAGCCACAAATCTGGCCGGGATTCCACGTGCCCTCAGCAACGCAATGAACAAGGCAGAGAACCCGTCACATCCTGCGGAACGTGCTCGTAGCACCGTCAAGGCGTCACGACCTGGTGGCTCTCCTCCCTGACTCCAGCCCCGGACGTTCTCCACGACCCACGCATGTATGGCCCTGGCTTGATAGTAGGGATTGGTCTCGCTTCCGGCAATCTGGTTGGCCAGGCTGACAATCTCCGCATGCGCGGACTGGATCGTGGCAGTGGCCTTGGTATAGAGCTGGTATTCCGGACTGGAGGTGTCATAGGCGCCCAGGTTGCCTGGATCGATCTGGTACTTGATCGGAGCCAGGTCGATGCGGAAAGCGATGCTGTACTCGGCTGTGCTGCGGTAGTTCACGTTCCAGAACGCGAGGCGGTTGCCCTGTGCTTCGTCAAACACATCATCGGGCGTTGGCGAGAAGCCCGTGACCTCGACGTTGGCCATGCCGCTGCTGTCCCACGTGCGCGGCACCAGCATCCACAGTTTGCCCACGTTCCCCAGGCGGATCGTTTCGGTCATGTGGTAGCTCTGCCAGACCGTCGGTGTGGGTGTAGTCGTTGCGGTGCGGGTCGGGGTTGGCGTGCAAGTACGGGTCGCGGTGGGTTCCGCTGTGGCGGTCGCGGCTGGCGACGGCCACGGCGGGCCAGGGACAAAGCCTTTGCCCATGACCGGCAACGCCACGCGCACGGTGAATTGGGAAGCCGGACTTCCGCTCACGTGCCCTACGTTGCCGTCCACGCTGTTCGACATCTGACCCCAGGCGCCGGCCTGTGACGCTGGGGCCAGTGCCAAGACCAGCCGAGCCAGCAAGGCCAGGCAGGTGATGGAAGAAGCCCACAGGGAAAGCACTCTTCCATGACGCTTGCGCTGCTCGCGCTCGCTTGATGCGGATGAGACCATCCGCCAGCTGTGTGCGGCCTGCATGTTCACCCCCGGGGAGTGCAGAGATGTGTTCGAAGACGTGGCTGTGTGGGTTCAACAAGCTCATGGGCGGTTGCGTTCGCGCTTGCGTCGATCGTCTCGCCGTGCGGTGCGACGCTCGCTCGAATCCGGGCGGCGAGTGGCGCCCGTTGCTGCGCTGCCCAGGGCCGAGGAAGGGAAGCTATGCAGCGGCAGCGCCAGAACAGATTGGCTGCCTTCCGGCTCGCCCATCCTGCGCAGCAGCCAGGTGCGGAAGCGCTGGTACTGGCGCATGCGGCGCTGCCACTTGGCGCGCGTGTCCTCACCGGGCCGCCAGATGGCCAGCCGGCAGGAATCGTGGTAGGCCAGGGCAAAGGCGTTCAGCATGGTCTCGGCCTTCATAGCGCAACCTCCTCAACGAAATGGCTGAAGCCATCACTACCGCAACGAACGGCTGAAGCCATCACCACCTCGCCGGGTTCAGCACGGTCCCGGCCTTCACGGCAGGTCCGGCTCCGGCTCAGCGCCAGGCCTCAGCGACGCGCAAGCTGCCAGATCAGCCGCGCGCACGAGGTAGCGACCGCCCTGCTTGCGCGCCTTGAGGCGCCCGGAGCGTATCCAGGCCCTGATCGCCGCGGGCTTGAGCTTCAGCACGCGGGCGGCCTGGGCGGTGGTGTACTGGTCGTCCAGGTCGGCCTTGACGGGCGCCACGCCTTTCGCGACCCCGGGCTTCTTGGCCCAGCCCGGGACGAAGAGCACGATGGTGCCAGCGTCCGGGTCGATGCCGGACTCTGTGGGTGGCTCGGGTTCGGGTTGCGGCGTTCTGCGAGGGGCTGTGCCAGGCTTCTGGTCAGGGCCGGCTGCTTTGCCCTTGAGGCTCATCATGCCCTCCGGATCGAGCGGTCTTGGGTCGCCCGTGCGCTCGCGCGTCATGCGGCGAGCAGAGTGCCAGCGCGGGCTGGCCGATTGTATGCCAAAGCGCGCCAGCAGTCAATGCCACG
>CAYZKS010000198.1:2325-6249 GCA_964478725.1 uncultured Anaerolineales bacterium | reverse complement strand
ATACGCACGCACTCCTGGAGGGCTTTATCACTTTGAAGCCCGGGCTGAACATCCTTGTATCTTATCATATCGCAGTAGAATGCGTTGATAGGGAACGACAGGCCGGCCATCCTCTGGTCGTAGGAGGCCGTTCGGGAGCAAGGGTCGTCGTTCCCTTCCGGTGCGATAGCCCGTACAGTTGTGTGGGCCAGCAAGCCCGCATCCTGCAAGGAAGGGCAGAGACAAGGTACAGGGGGGAGCATGATAGCGCAAGGTGTTTTCGTTGGGATCGATGTGAGCAAAGAGAGATTGGACGTGGCCTTGTTCTCGGAAGGGCAATCGTGGAGCGTAGGCAATGACGATCGCGGCATTGCCCAATTGGTGAGCCAGCTGCGGGAAGTGCGGCCTGAGTTGGTGGTGATGGAAGCGACGGGAGGGTTGGAGATAGCGGTGGCCGCCGAGTTGGGTGTGGCGGGCATGCCCGTGGCGATTGTCAACCCTCGGCATGTGCGCGACTTTGCGAAGGCCTTGGGCATCCTGGCCAAGACCGACAGGCTGGATGCGCATGTTCTGGCCAAGTTCGCTCAGGCTGTGCGTCCAGAACCGCGAGCGTTGGCGGACGTGCAGACGCGGCAGTTGGAAGCCTTGGTGACGCGTCGTCGACAGGTAGTGGAGATGATCACCGCCGAGCGCAACCGCTTGCACAAGGCTTTGCCTGCGGTGCAGCCCCGTATCAAGCAGCACATCGCCTGGCTGGAACAGGAACTCAAGGCCCTCGATGGGGATCTGCACGACAGCATTCGCAACAGCCCGCTCTGGCGCGCGAAAGAGGAACTGCTGCGCAGTGTGCCTGGTGTCGGACCGGTGCTTACGTGCACTCTGTTGGCCGAGTTGCCAGAATTGGGCCGCTTGAATCGCAAACAGATTGCCGCACTGGTCGGAGTGGCTCCCTTGAACCGGGACAGCGGGAAGCTGCACGGCAGGCGCACTACCTGGGGTGGACGAGCTTCCGTGCGCGTGGCCCTGTACATGGCCACGCTGGCAGCCACCCAGCACAACCCAGTCATCAAGGCCTTCTACGAACGCCTGATCGCAGCAGGAAAACTGCGCAAAGTTGCCTTGGTGGCTTGCATGCACAAGCTGCTGATCATTCTGAACTCGATGCTTCAACATCAGACATCCTGGCATCCCGCTTGCAGCCTAGCGCAGTAACTCGTGATCTCGCCAATTCGCCACCATGAAGGCATCCGGTGAGTGATTTGACAAGACAGTTGCTCCCGAAGGCAACTGCGTCTTTCGCGTCTCGACGAAGTTTGTCGAGGCCGCAGCCTTCGGGAGGAAAGCGAGCCTTCGGGAGGAGTGCGTGGGCTAGCGCCAGCCGCGCATGATGATGGGTAGGTACACGCGGATCTGCGGCAGTTCCTCCGTGCTCACCACGGCCACCTGCGGGTCGGTGGTCATGCTGCGGTACTGGGCGTAGGCCAGCAGGGTGTAGGTGCCTTCGGGCGCGCCGGACGTGTTCCAGACGTCGTCCAGAGGGAGCGAGCCGCCCGGCTCCAGGGAGGGGACGTCGTGGCGGAAGGACTGCACCGTTTCGCCGGACGCGTTCTGCACCTGGATGACCGCGCTGGCGGCGAGGGGCACGGTGCCGGTGTTGCTCAGGTCCAGGGAGATGCGGATGGGGTCGCCCACGCTAAAGTGTGCCGGCGTGGCGTGCAACCCGGAGATCTCGGCCGTCGCGATGCCCAGGGTGAACAGGGCCGTGCGGCTGTCCAGCAGGTTGCCAAACTCATCGGCCAGGCTCGCCTCCACGTAGTACAGGTCGGGCTCGAAGCCGCGGCTGTCCCACGCCAGGGAGAACGAGGCCGGGCCGGACAGGGCGCGCAGGGTGCGCAGCAGCAGGCCCGCCGCCACTTCATGCGAGCCGTAGCGCTTGATCGCGGCGTTGACCACCACGTCCTGCGCCTCGCCGGGGTTGTCCAGCGCCAGGTCAATCGTCACCGGCGCGCCCTGCGGGTAGGCTTCGCGGTCGGTGCGCAGGGCGCTGACCTCGACGCGCGACGCGCTGTAGGCAATGTCAAAGGCATAGTGTGCGTAGAACTGCACGTCGGTGGTGAGCGGGTTGTAGTAGAAGGGATAGACGTTGATCACCAGCGTGCTGCCGCCCTCGGCGTTCTGGAAGGTTCGCCACTCATAGTCCAGGTCGGGGTACCAGCCTTCGCCGGAGAGCGCCGCGCTGCGCCCGCCGCCCTTGTCGATGCGCGTCACGGGCGGAATGTTCAGGCCCGTGGCGGTGCGCAGGCCAGAGCGCTCTGTGAGCACGACGTCCTGGATGGCGTATCCGCGTGGGATGTCCACGCTGACCGTGTACAGCGGCACTTCCGGCTGGCCCTCCACCAGCAGCAGCCCACCGCCGGGGATCTCGACGCGGTCCACGCCGTCCGCGGTGGAGACCTGGTAGTCGGGAACTGCGACCTCCAGGTGGGTGGGAGGCTCCTGCGCGGCGAGGGCCTGCGGCTCCGCGGCGCTCGACCCGGACGCCGAACCCCCCAGCTTGGGATCGCCGTACAGGTTGTACTCGCGCGTCCAGTAGGTGCTCTTGGTCGCGGCGATGGCGGCCTTTTCGGTCTGGGCCAGGACCATGCCGAGCGACTTGGTCGTCTTGACCCAGTTCTTGAAGAACCAGTCCGACTCCCAGCCGTCCTGCGAGACCACCGAGGCGCCCAGGTAGGCGCAGGCGCCGCTATCGAAAAAGGCCTCGCCGATGCTGTTGTCGTTGTTGCCGTCATAGTTGCCGCTGGAGCAGGTGGCGCCGAAAACAAAGGGATTGGCGCTGCCAAAGCTGGCGGGCAGGTCGCCCGTGCCGACGGTGGCGCACCAGCCGGCCGGGTTGCCGTGGCCCGTGAAGAAGATGACGTCCTTGTTGGGGGCCTGGGCCTTGAAGGTGGATACCAGCTTGCCGTCGCAGACAGGCTCGCTGGCGTAGGCCGACCCGGAGGAGGCGTCGGCCAGCAGCACCTCGGCCGCGGAGCTGCCCGTGACGTCGCCCGCGGCCAGGCGGTCGCCCGAGGCAAAGCCGACGTCATAGTGCACGGAGGGGATGAACTTGGACGGTTTCTTGCCTTCCGCATCGATCCAGTAGTAGAAGAGATGCACGTGGCCGGTCTGGGGACGGCCCACCAGCACGGCGTCGTTGTCATAGTCGGCGAGAGGCCCCACGGCCAGGGCGCTGGTCGCGGCCACTTTTGCGTCAAAGCTCTGCAACTGGCTGCCGCTGCTGCCGTACACGTACACGTAGCCGTTGCCGCTGTCGCCGCGCAGGATCTGCGCCTTGTTGAGGCCCATGCTCTCGCCCACGGCCAGCTTGTCCTGCGCGCCAAAGGGGCAGGAGAACTCGCCCTGCTTGACGCCGTTCAGCCCGTAGATATACACCTTGCCGGCGCTGGCATCGGCGATGACGATCTCGTCATAGGCGTCGGACATGACGTCGCCCGCCGCCAACCCGTCGCCGGGGTCGAAGGTGAGGCTGAAGCTGCTCTGCAGGGCGCCGGCCCAGTTGTAGATCAGGATGCGGTCGGCGCTGCAATCGGCCATGACGATGTTGGTGTTGGCCACGGCCAACTGGTCGCCATTGGCGAACTCGGTCGCGCCGTAGCCGCACGAGAAGTCACTGATCTTGCTCCCGCTGCCCGAGTAGACCACGATCTTGTGCGTGGCCTGGTCCCCCACGATCACCTCGGCCCGGGCGTCGCCCGTGACGTTGCCGGCGGCAAAGCCATCGCCGGAGCCGAATCCGGCGGCAAAGGAGGACAGGCCATAGTAGTCCATGCACTCGATGGTGCTCACGGCGAACTCGTCATCCAGGATGGCCACCTTGCCGTCCAGGTCAGCCTGCCAGGCGTTCTCGCCGCCGCAGCCGCCCGCGATCAGCAGGGCATGCGAGTG
>CAYZKS010000198.1:0-2225 GCA_964478725.1 uncultured Anaerolineales bacterium | reverse complement strand
CCTGCCAGGCGTTCTCGCCGCCGCAGCCGCCCGCGATCAGCAGGGCATGCGAGTGGTCAAAGCTGTAGCCGGACTGGCCCTCGCGGATGGCGATGGCGGTCTTGAGCGCCTTGGTCAGGTCCTGGTACTTGTCGCCGATGATGCGGCCGACGATGAGCTCGGGCACGTCGTCGTTGCCGGTGGTGTCGGAGTAGGGCTGGTCGCTGTGGTGCAGCGGGCCGGTGCCCGGCTGCAGGATGTCGAACGCGGGCACCCACTCCGTCTCGCCCACCAGCAGCAGGTAGCCGCCCAGGGATGTGGAGAAAGCGGAGCTGAGCTGGCTGGCCCAGGCGCCGCCGGGCTGGATCAGGCTCGCCAGCGTGGAGGCGCTGTGGCTGCTCACGTACCCCAGCGCGCCGTTCTCCAGGTAGGCCAGGTGGGCCATGCTGGCCAGCAGGTCGTCGACGCCCGCTACCAGCGGGTCGGCATTCTGCCCCAGCAGCATGGCCAGCACGTTGATCATGGTCATCCGGCCGGGGTTGGTGACCAGCAGGTAGTTGGCGTCGGCCAGGGCATCGCGGTGGGCGCTGGGGATGGAGACGTTGGGGTAGTTCAGCGTGGTCTGCTGGATGACGTAGCTCTGCGTGTCGGTGTAGGGCGTGCCGTAGGGGCCCGAGTAGTACAGCCCGATGGAGTCGCCCATGGAGGGCGTGGGGGCGTTGGACTGCACCATCACCGGAACGGCTTTGAAGGTGTAATAGCGCGACTGGCCCGCGCTCAGGCTCATGCTGTCGCTGATCACGGCGGTGCCCACCGTTGTCGAGGGGTTCCACTCGGCGCCGTAGTACACGAGGTGGCTGCCATCCCAGCCGGATACGGGCTGGAAGGCCTTGAGCGGGTCCTCGATGACGATGTGGCTGGCCGCGGCGTCGCCCTGGTTGGCCACGGTCAGGTCCACGCCCAAGTAGTTGTTGTGCCGGGTAACCTGGTGTTTGGTGACGACCAGCTTGGGGCGGAAGGGGCTCTCTGTGTTATAGACCGTCACGCTCACCGCGTCCGAGCCGGTCAAGCCCGAGGAGTCAGTAGCGCGCACCGTCAGCGTGTAGCTGCCGTTGGGGTAGTACTGGGTCTCCCACCAGTAGGGAGCGGACACATCAAAGTGGATGGACGAGGGCGTGGTGGGATAGTTGAAGCTGTCGAGAGTGGCAGTGTTGAGCAATAGTTCGACGGTTTGGATGCCGACGTCGTCGCTGATCTGCACCAACACGCGCTGGTCGCCGGAGACCGTGGCCCCGTCGGAGGGGAAGTACAGATTGACCGTCGGCGCGACCTTGTCGATCAGCTTGGCGACGTCGATTGGCGCGTGATCGTGCGCGCGTCTGCCGCTCACGTCCACGGCCGTGGCAGTCACGGAGTAGTGCCCGTTGGCGAACAGAGCGCAGTCCATCCGGAACTCGTAGGGAGGGGCATAGTCCGTGAACGAGGCGCACAGGGAGATGGCGGCGCTGCTGGCCACGCCGGCGCCGAGCGCAGAGTGCGCGGCCAGAGCCGAGACGTCGTACAGGCGGAACTCGACGCGCTCCACGCCCGCGTTGTCCGCGGCCGCGGCGGCGATGATGGTGACGCCCTGGCAGGCGCCTGGAGCGGCCAGGGAGATGCTGGGATCGAAATCGTCACGCGGCGGGAGGGTGGTGAAGACACCATCGCGGCTCTGCGTGCGGTTGCCGCTCGGGTCCGCGGACTCGACCAGGAAATGGTACGTGGCATCGGGCTGCAGGCCGGTCAGGCGCACCTCATGCGCGGCGAGCAGGCCCGGCTGGGCGGACTGCAACGGGTACAGGCGCGCGGTCGCACCGTAGCGCACCAGGCCGTCGCACATCTCATCGGTCTCCCAGACCACGCGCGCAGAGTCCTGTGTTATGTCGAGTACATGCGGCCCGGCGATGATCCGCGGCGGCAAGACGTCGCACAACCAGGCCTCCTCGCGGCGGTTGTTGAGCTCGTCGGATTCGGCCACAGAACCCTCGGCGTCGGCCTGGACGCTGACGGCGTCCTCCCTGCCCGTGCACTCCCAGGCGCGCTCGAAGCAGCCCCTCCAGCGCGCGCCGGGCTCGAGCCCGACGTCCACCTGCTGGCTGCCCCAGAAAGCGCCGTCCACCCACAGCGCGGCCTCGTGGCCCGCCGGGGCGGCGGCGTCGCCGGCGTTGCGAATCTGGTAGCAGATGGCGCGGCCCTCATTCCAGATG
>CAYZKS010000197.1:0-6265 GCA_964478725.1 uncultured Anaerolineales bacterium | reverse complement strand
TAGCCCTTCATCACCTGTGGCCCGCGTACCACCAGTTCGCCAATCTCGCCCTGCGGCATCTCCTTTGTGCCCGTCTCCAGATCCATGATCTTCGAATCCGTATCGGGCCAGGGCACGCCAATGGTGCCAATCTTGTTATTGCCATAGATGGGGTTGGCGTGCGTGACCGGTGAAGCTTCGCTGAGACCATAGCCCTCCACCAGGCGTGCACCCGTGATCTCCTGGAACCTGGTCTGCACCTCAACCGGCAGGCCGGCGGCACCGCTGAGACAGGCCCGGATGGACTTGACGTTGTACTTGGCGAGATCCGGGAAGTTGTTGAAAGCCACGTACATGGTGGGCACGCCAGGGAAAAGCGTGGGGTGATGCTTGTTGATATTCTCCATCAGGGTCTTCAGATCGCGCGGGTTGGGAATAAGCAGCATGGCAGCCGCTGCGTACACACCAAGGTTCATGCAGGTGGTCATGCCGTAGGAATGGTACAGTGGCAGCGCAGTCAGAATGACTTCTGCGCCCTCCTTGCAGTCGTGGACCCAGTGCTTGCACATGACTGCATTGGCCATCACGCTGGAATGGGCCAGCTCAGCCCCCTTGGGCACGCCGGTGGTGCCCCCGGTATAGAGAAAGACCGCCGTGTCGCTCGGTTTAACCTCCACGGGCGTGGGCTTGGGCGGGGCCTTGCTCAGCAGGTCCTGAAGCCAGTAGGTGTTGGCATCACCAGAGATATCCTGGCGATCGCCCTCATGCTTCTCTTTGGCCAAGGTAAACAGGAGCTTCAACACAGGCGGAAAGTACTCTTTGATGTTGGTGACAATGACTTGCTTGAGCGCGGTGTTGGCGCGCACCTTCTTCACAATAGGATAGAAACGGCTCATGCATAGGATGGTCTGTGCGCCCGAATCCTGCAATTGGTGCTCCACTTCCGGCGCAGCGTACAGCGGGTTGAAGGGCACCACAATCGCACCCGCCCGCAGCGCGCCGTAATAGGCAATCGGGTACTGCGGCGAATTCGCCAGGTAGATGGCGACGCGATCGCCCTTCTTAACCCCTAACTGCTGCAGCGCAGCGGCAAACCGATTCGCCATGTCGTCCAACTGCGCATAGGTGAGGTTGGCGCCCATGAAGATGGTGGCGATGGCATTGGGATACTTGCGTGCGGATTCGGTCAGGTTCGCGTCTACAGGGCGTTCGGGGTACTTGATGCTGGGGGGAACTTCGGGTTCGTAGCTCTTCAGCCAGGGCTTTTCCATTGCCTTTCCTCCTTTGGAATAGTAGTGCCTGACATGCGCCGAGCGGTGATCTCATGATACCACACTCTGCGCAATCTGCCAACATGCGCGTATGCAGGAGCGCTGCCTACCTCCTTCCTCCATGCAGGGCGAACAGCGCCGCGCCCAGAGCGCCTACCACCTGTGGGTCTGACGGCACGGTCAAGTGCAAGCCGGACAACTCTGTCAGGGCAGCCACCAGGCCGGCGTTGAGGGCGACTCCTCCGCTGACCACCACCTCTGCAAGCAGCCCCACGTGCGCTGCCAGCCCTAGAATGCGACTGGCTATGGCGCGGTGCAGGCCCGCCGCTACATCCTGTCGCTCGGCTCCGCTTGCCATGTGCGAGATGGCCTCGGATTCGGCGAACACCGTACAGGTGCTGCTGATGGCAACCGGATGTTGAGACTGAAGCGCCAAGGCTCCGAAATCGGCCACCGGCACGCCCAGCGCCGCCGCCATGACCTCAAGGAAGCGCCCTGTCCCGGCGGCGCACTTGTCGTTCATGGCAAAGTCCACCACTCGCCCGCGCGCATCCACACGGATGACTTTGCTGTCCTGGCCGCCGATGTCGATCACTGTACGCACCTCTGGACAAACGCGGAATGCCCCGCGGGCATGGCACGAGATCTCGGACATCTCCTCGTCCGCGTTTCGAAACAGGCTGCGACCGTACCCAGTCACTACGGTACGCGCCAACGCCTTCTCGGCGTGCGCCTCTGAGAGCACCTGCGCGACCAATCTGGCAGCCGCCTCCTGGCCACCGTAGCCGGCAGGCGCGACTGCTCTGCTTAGTATGTGCTCCTCAGCATCCAGCAGCACAGCCTTGACCGCGAGCGATCCAATGTCCACACCCAGGTAGCAGCGCCCGGCCGCCGGGGAGCGGCTAGCAACCGTCATGTCCTGGCCTCCAGAGTCTCGATGAAGGCCTGGATGCGCGTCCGAATCGGTTCCTCAGCATAGGTGCGGGCGTCACACTGGTCCGACTCGATCACCAACCCAGGCACGCCGGTGCGTTCCATCACCGCCCGACGCACGGCATACTGCCCCAGGGAATAGGGCTTGCAGCTGCGGTTGCAGTGCATCACGAAACCGTCCACTCCATATTCTCGAATCAGGCTCGCCATCCACTCCACGCGATACTGCAAGCTCTGGTTGAGAAAGATGCTGGTATACGCCTGCGCGATGCCGGGCAGAGGTTCTCCCTCCGGCACGGCATGCGCCCAGCCGCCGGTGTATGTGTCCACCACAAAGCACGCGCCGTGGTCCACAAACAGGTTGTAGAACCGATAGAGGTGATGCCAGATGGCGATGTTGTCCCATAACAGGCGATGCTTCTCTTCCGGGATCGCTCCCACCTTGAGCCGCACCCGCTGCTCGACCTCGGCCTGCAGATGGCGGTAGAAGCGCAGCGCGCTGTTAGCACCGCGCAGCACCACGATAGGCGCCATGTTCACAAACAGGTCAGGCGCATTCAGCGGTGATGGCCTGGCCTTGCACAGCGCGCGGATCTCTCCCCACACTCGCGTCGTCTCATTCGACACATGCGCTATCTTGCTCAAGCGAGCCTTGTCCAGCCGATGGCCCGTTGCGCGCTCGATAAAGCGAATCAGTTCCTCCAGTTGCGCCACCACGTAGGAGAGCGTGCAATCCTGAAGCTGATCGTGGACAAAAGGCGTATCCAACACAAAGAGCGGCACGTGGTAGTAGCCAGCCAGGGCTTCGTACCACTTGACCACGGTGCCGCAGATGTTGTTGCAGGCGATGAGCAGATCCGGCTTGGGCAAGCCCTGCATTGGCGCGTGCGCAGGATCAAAGGCAGAACCCAGGTCCGTGCGAGCGTAGGAACACAGGTCCTGAGAGTAGCCGTGCGCCTCAGCGACCTGACACAGGGACGAAGCTAGGTGGCGTGCGCCGCACAGCGCGGTATAGTTCTCGGGGTAGAGCACGGCGATTTGCATCGCACGCAGGATCTCGACCGGGGCGCCGCTCGTGACCCAGGCCAGGGGCCTGCCCAGGCGCAGGTAGCGCGCTGAGGCATAGTGCCATTGCATCAGTTGCTGCAACTCTGCTGCTGTCTTCAGCTTCTTGTAGCGCTTCTCCGCCATCTATCTGCCTGATCCCAACATTTCTACAAAGGCCTGCAGGCGTGTGCGCACCTGCCCGGCGGACACGCTTGCGTCGCTCTCCAGCAGCAGATGCGGCACACCCGCAGCGTCCAAGGCCTGGGAGAGCGGCACATAGTCAAAAGCGTGCGGGTCGCAGAACTTGAGCTGCACGAATACCACACCTTGCACTCCCTTGGTCCGCACCAGACCCAACAACCTCTCCTCCCGCGACTGTCCAGGAGCGTGTTTCGCGGGACAAGGGGCACGGCGCACGTAGCGATTTGCCAGCGCACTGAGCGGGTCCCCTTCCTCGTCCACCAGGGTGTCCCAGCAGCGAGACCCGGTGCACAGGTCGTCACTCACCAGCCGCGCGCCCAACTCATCGATCAGTCGCGGGACCAGGGGATCATCGACGATCGCGCCCACCGCCAGCAGCGCCGGGCCAGACCGCGGGTGCCGCGTGGCCTTGGGTAGGCTATCCAGGAAGCGTTGCAGCAGAGCATTGTGCTCTTCTACGGGCAGCAGCATCCCGACTGTTGAAAGGGACCAGACTTGGAGCGCGGAGAGGTGCTCTACTCGGGCGTACAGCTCGGCCAGCAAGCGTCGCTGCAGATTGTACGGGGCAATGGAAGCGCGGACTTGGTTGGGCGTTATTCTGACGCCGAAGGTTGCCTCTAGCGTGTCCACCAAGCGTTGCAGTTCTGCCAGCAGATAGATCCTGGCCGCCTCCCCTTCCAGGACGGTAGGCAAGGAGAAGGTGAGCACTGGGAAACGCGCCGCAGCCAGGCGCCAGATGTCTGCCAGGCATTGCAGGGTGTCGCAGGTGTGCGTAAACAGCACGCCATCCAGGAAGTCGAGTTTCCCTCGCAGCATCTGTTCGGTGGTAGTGCGAGCCAGCGCACACGAGAAGGTAGGCAGATGCGCTTCTGCCAGCGCCAGTACACCGGAAGACTGCATGATGCGCACAGGCGCGAATCCCGCAGCGTGCAACAACTCCAGGGGCGCATAGGTGCACAAGTAGCCGAACGCGCGGCGTCGAGGGAAGCGTTGGCTCCATTCGCGGTAGGGATCCGCGATCCATGCCAACAGATCGCTATCGGCGAGTGGCAGGGGTGACTGCATAATCCTCACAGCCCTAATGATGTGCCTGGCCAACCTGCCCAGAGACAGCGGTTGGCAATGCCATACGCGTCAGTGCAAGCTAGATGAGCGGGAGTACGTCCTCCGTCCGCGGCGGACACCCTCGTGCCAAAGGCAATCCATGCCGTTCAGCGAATTCCCGCGCGCACTCTCCCAAACACACCACCTTGCCATGTCCGTTTGGCAGTTCGGTGGCATGCCCCATCACGATGTCCAGGCGGCGCCATTGACCCCGGTACAAGAACTTGAGCCGTCGCCAGCGGCTGCGCTTGATGGCCTTGAAGGCGTGATACAGCGTCCAGTTGCAGCCGCTGCACGAATCGTACAGGTGCTCGTAGACGTTCTTGTAGCGGAAGTAGCCTTTGTACTCGTAGGCGAACACCTGCCGGGCCTCAGCGATGCTCAACCCTACCGTCTCGACCGCTGGCAGGGGCGGGATGTGCAGGGCGTGCTTGGGGTCAAAGCCCATCAACTGCAGACAGACGTTGTCTACCTGGATCACATCCGTACCTGCGATCAGCAGGTTCATCTGCTTGGGCCGGCCGTAGCGCCACGGACCATCCCCTTCCAGGGCCACGATGCCATCCACGATGGTCAGCGCCGGTTGAGCCACTTGGGCGAGCGCCTGGATGCATTCGTTCAGACCCAGACGGTGGAAGCGGCGCTTGTCCGCGTGCGTGAGCAGCCCTTTTTGATTCTTCATACCCAAAGTCACGCCGGCCTGCACGTGCGTCTTCATCTTGGCGACATTGACATACTCATGCGTGCGCAAGTAGGTTGGCAAGCGCAGACGTCCAAAGCGCCAGTCGGTTTCAAAGCGTTCGGCCCGTTCGAGATCGACTACCTGCGCGCCATAACGTTCGGCCAAAGACACGTAGCCGGTGCGGGCCAGTGCCTGGTCCGCATCGCGACCTACGATGCAGCCCTCGCCGATCACAGCCTGCCTACCGGGAAAGCACTTGAACAGGGCCTCAACCACCACCGGGTCCGTATACAGCCCCTGTCCTGGTGGACCGGCGTCCGGTACGTTGGGCTTGATGAAGAGCGCATCAAGCCGCGGCTGGTAGTCGATCAGGCGTAGCAGCTCGGCCATGGCCGCTTCAACGCTGTCCGCGGTCGCGCGAACGATGCCAACTGCCATTGTACCCTACGCCTCCGTTCCTCGGTGCATTGGGTCCGCCACGGGCCATCCTTCTGCATAGGCTGCACTGGTGATCCAGCGCTGGGCTGCTTCGCCGTAACTATACTGTGTAGCTTCAATGCAGTCAAGGTGCCTGAGCCGACGTGCTGCATCCGCGTGGCCCTGGCGCTCTCTGACACTGGCAAGCCTAGACTGGACAAAACCCGGGTCCCGTGCAAGATGGAGGTGTTCTCTTCGATTGCACGGTTGTCCGTATGCCTGCAGAAAGGTCGAGAAAACTGCATGCTTGGAATCAACGACGAACTGCGCAAGCTCGATTCAGAGGGGCGCCGCATCAGGCTGGGCGTGAGTGGTGCCACATGGATGGGAAGTGGCCTGGTGGCACAGATAGGTCACATGAAGTGAGACGCGAGGTGGCAAAGGATGAGGTTCTACGGTACCAGGACGTCGTCCTCGACGAGTCCTCGCTACTGGTGCGACTGCGCCGCCAACAGGACTCCCTGCGCACGACGCAAGGTCAGACAGCTACGTTGTCTCAGACCTCTGAGTCATTGGCCGCAGATGACCCGCGCAAGTAGGCTTCGACGAGATAGCGAGAGCGAAAGTGCCC
>CAYZKS010000196.1:4198-6267 GCA_964478725.1 uncultured Anaerolineales bacterium | reverse complement strand
CGGTGGCACTCGTCGATCACGATGTGGCTGAAATAGTCCTCGGGGTACTGTGTGGTCAGGAAGTTGGCAGTGCCCTGCTCCGTGTCCACGTCCAGGGTCTGGTAGGTGCCGATGTGGATGCGTGCGTTGCGCGCGTGGTTGCGGCCGTCGGGCTCGGCGTAGACCTCGGCGGCTTCGCTGCCAAAGGCGTTCTGGAAGGCACCCAGTCCCTGGCTGCGCAGCTCGTCGCGGTCGCACACGAACAGCGCGCGCCGCAGCAGACCCGCGTCGGCGATGCGCCGCAACAGGTGCACGGCGATGAAGGTTTTGCCCGATCCGGTAGCCAGGGTCAACAGCACACGCGCGGGCTTGTCCATGCGCGCGCACTGCGCGATCTTTTCAAGGGCGGCGCGGATGGCGGCATCCTGGTAGTAGCGGCGCGTGGCCTCGCCCCCGCTGTAGCGCACCAGCAGCGGGCGCGCGCAGGGCTCATCCAGGCGGAAGCCCACGGCGCTTTCGTAGCGCGAGCGCAGCTCCTCGGGCGTGGGGAACTCGCTCAGCGGCCGAGGCTTGCTGGTCACGCCCGACAGGCGGTCGAATTCTACGAAGAGGTGGCCGTTACTGGAGAAAACGAAGGCAACGTTGAGGCGTTTGCAGGCGCCGTAGCACTTGGCCTGTTCCAGGCCGTGCGTGGGAGGCAGGTGCTCGGCCTTGGCCTCGATCAGGGCGCAGGCCACGGGCTGAGCGTCCGGGGTGATGCGCAGGCGCAGCGTATAGTCGATTCGACCCTTGCGCCGCTTCTGCGGCTGGCCGTCGACGACCTCGATCGCCCCGGCCGTCTCCTCGCGCTTGATCAGATCCTCGCCCCAACCGCGCGCGTGCAGCACCGGGTCAATCAGCTTGGCGCGCGTATCGGACTCGCTCAGACCCACGCTGGGACCCCCTGTCACGGGCCATGCTGCTGTCATTCTATCCCGTCAGGGGGCTTTGTCAAGCACAGCGGTCGCCCACATCACCGCCACGGCATGCGCAGGGGCGAGGGCAACGCTCATGCCGCCGGCCACTCCGAAAGCAGTGCTCCAAGTCTTTGCAGCACCTCGGACAGCGTGGCTTCCGGCAAGCGACAAATCCATGCCGCATTCCGACTGCGCCAATCAAGACTCTTCACCTGGTCGGATAGGATCGCCCCCTGGACCGGCAGTCCCGCGGGCAAGAGCACTTCCCAGGGATAGCCCTTCACCGAGTTAGTGACGGGACACAGGATCGCCAACCCAACCCTGCCGTTGTAGGCTGCTGGCGACAGCACCACGGCAGGACGACGGCCGGCCTGCTCGTGCCCGGCCTGCGGGTTGAGAGTGACCCACACCACATCGCCCCGCTCAGGGACATAGGTGCCCGATCCTACCATGCCTCACTGCCTGCAGCGGGGCCCGTATCAACCTCACCGTGCAAGTTGTCAGCGGTTACCTGCGCCAGCAGATGCTCGAGCGTCAGCTTGGCCTTGGCTACGGGCACGACGACCAATCTTCCGTCCTCCAAAGACAACTCAACTGTTGAATCGGTTTGGAGCCCGGCTTCAACGGCAAAGGCCCTGGGTATGCGCAAGGCCAGACTGTTGCCCCATTTCTGAATGCGCGTGATCATGTCGAACCTCCCCGCAATGTATCTACATAGAAGATACACCCGTTCTTGGCGTTTGTCAAATGCCGGGATGACACTGCGGCCGGAAGACGGCACTGCAGAACTACGCAGGCGTCGCCAGCGTGCGTGGGGCGCACCTGGCTTGAACCTCCCTGTCTCCGTGTGTGTACTTGAATACAGGCAGGGCGGCCAACCGGCACGCAGGCGTGCCCCGAGCAAAAAGACAAACCAGAGATGAACACAGATGTACACAGATGGAGGGAGAGGAACGAGAGCGGGCAGTGTGCCTTCATCCGCGTCCGTACCTTGCTGATCTGTGTTCATCTGAGTGTATCTGTGGTTGATGACTAACCACAGATGAACCGCAGACGAACGCGGATACACACAGATGGAGAAAGAAGAAGGAGCAGCGACATGAAGTACCGCGTGCATCGCATGGCCATGGACGT
>CAYZKS010000196.1:0-4098 GCA_964478725.1 uncultured Anaerolineales bacterium | reverse complement strand
GCCGCCTGGCGAGTTCAGCTCAGGGAGCACAACAGGAGGAAGGATGCGCAGAACGAGATACGTACTGGCGCTGGCATGCGTTACGCTGTGTCTGGCGGGCTGCGCCGCGGCCACGCCCACACCAACGCCTCGACCCGCGGCATCGCCTGCGGCGATATCTTCGATCACACCCCCGCCGCCCCTGGACGGCCGCGGCGGCGGGGTGATCGCCTTTTACGCCGAGGGCGACGGCGACGCCGAGATCTACCTGATGAACGCGGACGGCACGGCGTTGCAGCGCCTGACCGACAACGCTGCCAACGACTACTGCCCCGTTTGGTCGCCCGATGCCAGCCGCATCGCCTTCACCTCCGACCGCGACGACCCGCAGCCCAGGAGCTGCTTCCCGAACTGCAACGAGAACCTGTACGTCATGAACGCCGACGGCAGCGGGCAGCAGCGCCTGACGGACACCCCGGCCGCTGAATCGCACCCCGCCTGGTCGCCCGATGGCGCGCGCATCAGCTTCGACTCGGACCGCGACGGCGATGGCAACGGCGAAATCTACGTGATCCGCCCGGATGGCAGCGGCGAGCAGCGGCTCACCGACGGGAAGCAAGACGCTCGCGCCGCGGATTGGTCCCCGGACGGCGCGCGCATCGCCTTCTGCTCCAGGCCGCATGGCGCAGTGCCCCCGAGTGGAGATATCGAGATCTGTGTAATGGACGCCGATGGCAGCAACCTGCGCCAGCTCACCGGCAACGACCTGGACGACTACTTCCCCGCCTGGTCCCCGGACGGTACGCAGATCGCGTTCTTCCACATGCAGATGGGTTCGAGCAAGCAAGACCTGTGCGTGATGAATGCGGATGGGAGCAACCTGCGCAAGTTGACCGACACGCCCTACAACGTGGACGAGGACCCCGCCTGGTCCCCCGATGGCAAGCGCATCGTCTTCCAGTCCGACCGCGACGGCAACTTTGAGATCTACCACATGGCTGCGGACGGCACGGACGTGCGCCGCCTCACCCACAACCGTTGGGGCGACTTCTGGCCTGCCTGGCGGCCGTGAGGATGAACCACAGACACACAGATGGGGGAAGAGAGAACCACAGATACACACAGATAGGAAGACAAGAGGGTGTTATCTGCGTTCCTCTGCGCATATCTCAGCGTATCTGTGGTTGAGGACTGACCACAGATGAACGCGGATGCACACAGATGAGTGAGAGGCCATCGTTGTTTGGCGCGCTGGGGCGGGGATCTCGCAAGCGAAGCCAACGGCAAGCTCCAGCGCTACGACAGGCGGCCTCATGTCGCGGGCTTTTGTGGTTCGGGCCGGTCGGAGCTAGAATGCTGCCACGATCCTGATGGGTTCGAGCGGAGGCAAGAGTGACCACCTTGACCATCAAGCTGTCTGGCGAGCGCATGCTGCGGCTGCGCGAAGCGGCGGCGCGCTACGGTGTGACGCCCGAAGAGCTGGCGCGCGTGGGCATTGAGGATCTGCTGCTCCAGCCCGAAGAGGACGTGCAGCGCACCATAGAGTACGTTCTGCGCAAGAACCGGGAGCTGTACCAGAGACTGGCCCACTAGTGCGCTACCTCAGCTTGGGGCAGCTGCTCGACATGTACCTCCGCATCATGGAGGAGACGGGCGGGTCCGCTGGCGTTCGCGATTGGGTCGGCCTGCGATCGGCGCTGGCACAACCACGCATGACCTTCCGGGGTCGGGACCTCTATCCTACTGTAGTGGAGAAAGCTGCCGCCCTGGGCTTCTCCCTCATCATGAACCACCCCTTCCTCGATGGCAACAAGCGCATCGGGCACGCTGCAATGGAGGTCTTTCTGCTGCTCAACGGCCTGGAACTGTATGCGGACGTGGATGAGCAAGAACGGGTGATCCTGTCGATTGCCAGCGGAAAACTGGGAAGGCGGGATCTCACCTCCTGGCTTGGCTTGCACGTGAGGCCAGTAACAGCAGAATCCTGCGGCGAGGCGAAACCATGACACTCGAAGCAGCCGGCATCGTGGCCAAGGACGTGGGCGAGACGCTGGTGGCCAGCCGGCGCTGCCAGTTCGGCAGCCGGGCAGAGCTGCGCGCCGTTCTGGAAGATGTGGCGCAGCAGATTCCGGATGACTGCGTGGCTGGCCCGGCGTTCTGCATCTTCCAGTTCATCTCCAGCGTCAAGGACGGCTACGAGGGGGAGGCGGGCTTTCCCGTCAAGCGTCCCCTTGGAGGCCCGGGCTTCACGAGCCGCGTGCTGCCTGCCATGCAAGTGCTATCGCTGGTGCATCACGGCCCGCTGGAACGCCTGCGCGAGACCACCTCCAGGCTGTATCGCAGCGCGGCGCAGCAGGGCATCATCTCCGACGAGTGCATGCGCGAGGTGTACCTGGATGCGGACAATCCCGAGGGCAACGCCATCGAAGTGCAGTTTGTGGTGCACGACTGGGTGCGCCTGTTGGAGCGGCACGCACGGCGCGTGCTGGGTGAAGACGCCGGAACCGACATCATGCGAGGTGGCGAAGGCCTTGCGTGTGAGGTCGGTTTGGACGAGCGCTTCGCCTGGGTCAAGGGGGCTGTGCAGCGGTTGGAAGGCGCGGCGGACGCGCAGCAGGCCTACGATTGCCTGTCGAGCTGCGCGCACGTCTTCCCTCCATCGCAGATTGACAAGCTGCGCGCGGTCTACGCGCGCGCGCGGAGCGAGGGGGCTGAACCTCTGGCCGCGGTGGACGCCGTGCTGGATTTCATGGCCGTCGACCCGGGCTGGGGCGAGCGCCCGCGCCGCGAGGGCCGCGTGATCTACCACTCCAAGCGGCCGCGCGACCCCAAGGCTTTTGAGGCGGCCACCACCCCGGCCGAGAAGGCGCGGGCCTACTGCTTCTGTCCCATCATCCGCGAGCGCCTGGATGCGGGCATGCCGCCCGCCTTCTGCAATTGCGGCGCGGGCTGGTTCCGCCAGCAGTGGGAAGGCGCCACTGGGCGGCCGGTGCAGATCGAGATCGTGGAGTCGCTGCTCAGGGGCGATGAGCGCTGCACGTTCGCGGTGCGCTTGCCGGAGGACTTGTAGGATGTGTGCATTTGCGCATGCATGCCGTTTGTGATAGAGTGTTCAGGCCGTATGCACTGCATGCCGCGGATGGGAGGGTGATGGTGACCAGCACCTGGAGCCCGGGAGCTGCGAAACGCTGGCTGCGAGGCCAGAGGGCCGCTCAGCGCAGGATCGAGGCGGAACGAGTCCGCGCTCTGCTGAACCGCACCCCGGAGGAGTCCTGGGACATGTATTTGTCGCTGCTGCAGGGTGCAGGCGCACAGGGTCAGGCACCCAGCGAGCCATCGCCCGTGCTGTGGGCCATGCGGCGCGCCGTGCAGGCCCTGGCGCGCAGGCAGAGCGGCGCCCCATGAGCCTGCTCGAGGCCATGATCGAGATCGCCACCTTCCTGGAAGAACGTCAGGTACCCTATGCCGTGATCGGGGGCGTGGCGCTCCAGCACTGGGGCGAGCCTCGTCTCACTAGGGACGTGGACGTCACCGTGATGGTGTCACAGCAGGACCTGGACGGCTTCCTGGCGGCCGCTTTGCGGCGTTTCTCCGCTCGAATCCCCGCTGCCCTGGCTTTCGCCAAACGCAATCGCGTGCTACTTCTCTCGTCGACGGATGGCACGCCGATTGACCTTACCCTGGGCATACCGGGCTACGAAGAGGAAGTGATGCGCAGGGCCGTGCTCGTGGCCTTTCCGGGCTTGAGCCCGGTGCGCTTGATCAGCGCCGAGGATCTGATCATCCACAAGTGCGTGGCCGGGCGGCCTCGTGATCTGGAGGATGTCGAGCGCATCCTGGTGCACCAGCGCTTGGAGCTGAACCTGCGCTACATCCGCGGCTGGTTGCGGGCCTTTGCGCCGGTCGTGGAACAGCATGACGTGACCGGGGTTTTTGAGCGCGCTCTGAGAAGAGCGCGCGCCGCCCTGCGTCGCAGCTGACCACCGCCAGCCTGTTTGCGTGGGCAGCCAGCGCCCCTCGGATAAAAGAGAAGCCGGGTTTCTCGCAGAAACCCGGCTTCTCTTTGTGTCTGGAGAATGACAACGGCCTGCTGGGCCCAGCTTGCTACGGCCTGGAAGC
>CAYZKS010000195.1:1886-6274 GCA_964478725.1 uncultured Anaerolineales bacterium | reverse complement strand
CAAATCCGATCCCTACTGGGCGCGCTCTTCAGGACCTCTTACATCCGCAAGACCGCGATCGCCCGGATCCCATCTCCCTCAGCGGATGCGGCTGCTGCCCGCAGGTTCCACACGGGGTGTTGCGCTCGCACGGCTCTGTGATTTGGCGGGCTCGCAAGCGGACAGTACAATCTATGCGCATACTCATGAAGTGAGTATCCAGAATGTGAGGAAGGCACAGTGAGCACACCTCGCGGAGAGAGGGCCTGCACTCACGCCGTGCTTCTGGGCCTGTTGATGAGCGGGCCGAGGCACGGCTATGAGTTGTACCAGCAGATCGAACAGGACCTGGGTGCCGTGTGGCGGATTGGACTGAGCCAGCTCTACGCGCAGCTCAAGCAGTTGCAGGAGGCTGGTCTGGTCGTCGCCCAGATGCAGCCACAGACCAACCGGCCGCCACGCAAGGTGTTCCACGTGACGGACGAAGGACGGGAGGTGTTCCTCCACTGGCTGCAGCAGGCAACGCCCAACCTGCGGCGCATGCGTGTTGAGTTCCTGCTGAGGCTCTACCTGTTCGACAGGCTGTCGTTGCCGCATGTCGAGCAGCTCATTGCAGCGCAGAGGGCCGTTTGTGTTGAGCAGACGCACCGCTTCGCTCAGTTGGCTGGCGAGAGCGGAGAAAGGTTCTCACGGCTGGTGTACGAGTTTCGCGGGGGCCAGATGGAGGCCGCTACCCGCTGGCTGGATCGCTGCGCGGAGATGAGGATCGGTCAACCGGGCGTTCTGCCACAAGGTCAGGAAAAGCTATCCGGGCCGCCCAGCGCAGGTACCCCACAAGACGAGGTCCCCAAATGAAGCGACCGACGCACCTGACTTTGCTGGCAGCTTTGTCGCTGCTCGGCCCGATGCTACAGGGGTGCACTCAAAGACCAACAGCGCTGCCTGCTGCGCAGCCTGTTGCGCCCAGCCCATCCCCGCCCGCAGAGATCACAGTGACGGATGCGCTGGGAAGAACACTGCGTTTCGCCCAGCCGCCTCAACGCATTGTAGTTGCCGGCCGTAACAGCCTGGCGGCCGTCGAGACCTTCTATCTATTCGCGGAAGCGGGCGACCGGCTAGTGGGTGCAGGAACCGGCAATCAGAAGCCCGGGGACTTTGTCAGTTTGATCGATCCCACCTTCAGCCAGAAGGCAGAGCTACAAGCAGGAGCTGGCGCGGAGCAAATCTCCGCCCTCCAGCCGGACGCGGTGGTGATGCGGAGCATGAACGCCGCGAACGTGGGCAAGTCCCTGGAGGCTCTGGGCATTCCGGTGATCTACCTGGACCTGGAGACGCCAGACCAGTTCATGCGCGACGTCGTCACTCTAGGCCAGGTCTTCGCAAACCCAGCGCGAGCGCGGGAGATCACTGCATTCTACCAGGCCAAGTTACAGGCCATCATCCAAGCGCTTGAGGGGTTGGCCGAGGGCGCCCGCCCTCGCGCGTTGATGCTGCAATACGGCGAGCAGGGCGGCGAGATCGCACTAGGCGTCCCATCCGCGTCGTGGTTGCAGACAATGCAGGTGGAACTGGCGGGCGGCATTGCCATCTGGAAAGAGGCCGCCCAGGCGGGCGGCTGGACCACGGTGAACCTGGAACAAATCGCCGCCTGGGACCCTGATGTCATCCTGGTGGTGTCGTACGCCATGGACTCTCGCCAGGTCGTCGCCAAGCTCAGGACCGACGTGCGCTGGCAGGCGCTCAAGGCAGTCAAAGAGGGGCGCATCCATGGCTTCCCGGCCGATGTCTTTAGCTGGGACCAGCCGGACCCGCGCTGGATTCTGGGGGTGACCTGGCTCGCCGCCCGGCTGCACCCGCAGCGTTTCCCTGGGCTGGACATGCAGGAGGAGGCAGACGAATTCTTCGGTAAGATGTATGCGGTGGATAGAGCATCATTTGAAGCCAACATCGTTCCCAGGCTCAAGGGAGACATCCGGTGAGGATTGAGAAGAGCGATGATGGAGCCGGTCCGGCGCCTGGCTGCGACGCTCACGCTGCCCACGCCAGCCATGGGTTCGAGGACGCGCTTCACCGCCATCCTGACGCAGTGTTGATTCTGACACTCGTTGTCGTGCTGCTCGTCTCCATCTTTCTCGGCCGCTACCCGGCGCCCTACTTCCTGTCGCCGGCAAGGCTGATGCACGATGAGCTGGCCCAGCGGCTGGTGCTCACCCTGCGACTGCCGCGCATCGTGGCCGCGTGCATGCTGGGCATGGCGCTGGCAGCCTGCGGTAGCGTCCTGCAGATGATCTTTCGCAACCCGCTGGTGGACCCCGGGTTCCTGGGTGTCTCGCAGGGGGCCGCCTTTGGCGCCGCCCTCAGTATCATCTATCTGGGTGGAACTCCGCTCACCCTTGAGGCATCGGCAGCTCTGTTTGCTTATCTCGGGCTGGCTCTCTCCTACGCGCTTGCCCGTCGCATTCGTTTCGGCGGGTGGATTCTGCGCCTGGTTCTGTCCGGAATCATCGTGTCTGCGCTGTTCTCTTCGGGTGTCGGCGTGCTCAAGTATATGGCGGACCCGCTGACGCAACTGCCCGACATTGTGTTCTGGACCATGGGTGGGCTGTGGAGCGTGGGTTGGGACGACGTGCTCTATCTGCTGCCAGTGGTCTTGGGCGGGCTTATTCTCGTGTACTTGATGCGTTGGCGGCTGAATCTGCTGTCTCTGGACGACGACACCAGCTTCTCTCTCGGCGCGGCGCCGGGGCGCGAGCGCGCGCTGCTGCTGCTAGCAGCCGTGGGCGCCGCGGCTGCCGTCGTGTCGGTAGCTGGCATCGTAGGCTGGATCGGACTGCTAATCCCACACGTCGCCCGGCGCTTGAGAGGCGCCAACGCCCAGGCTTCCTTGCCGGCATGCATGCTGCTGGGAGCCATTTTCGCCCTGGTGTGCGATGACCTGGCTCGCTCGCTCCGGCCGGGCGAGGTCCCACTGGGAATCCTGACCTCGCTTCTGGGAGCGCTGTTGTTCCTGGCGATGATGCTGCGCGGAAGCATCCGGGTGCAACGATGAGCGCGGCGGCAGCACTCTCGGTCGATGGTCTGCACTTCAGCTACAGCGGTTCCAAAGAGCCGGCGCTGTGCGATCTGTCGCTCGAGATTCCAGTTGGTCAGGTGACCGCGATCCTGGGTCCAAACGGCTCGGGCAAAACCACCCTGTTGCGCGTGCTGCTGGGAGTGCTGCGCCCCGCCCGCGGTCAGGTCCTGCTGGCTGGACAGCCGCGCGAGAACTACTCCCGGCGCCAGCAGAGCCGCCTGATCGGGCTGGTCCCGCAGGGAGAGCACGTGCCGTTCGACTACTCGGTTCTTGAGTACGTGCTACTGGGGCGCGCGCCCTACCTGAGCCCGCTCGAAATGCCAGGCGAAACGGATCGCGGCATCGCGCTGCAGGCCCTGGACACGGTGGGGCTGGGTCACCTGCGCGAGCGGCCTGTTCCGAACCTGAGCGCGGGAGAGCGCCAACTGGTCGCCATCGCACGGGCCCTGGCGCAGGATCCGGCCATCTTGCTGCTGGACGAGCCAACCGCGCACCTGGACCTGAGCAACCAGGGGCACCTCTTGGAGATCATGCGCGCCCTGGCGGCCAAGAAGGTGACGCAGGTCTTCAGCACGCACGATCCCAATCTGGCTGTCGCCATGGCTGACAGGACAGTGCTCATGCGCAAGGGGCGCATCCTGGATGCGGGGCCGACCGAAGCTTTGCTTACGGCCGAACGCCTGTCCGCGACGTACGATACCGCGGTGCATGTGTACCGGGTGGACGGCCGCTGTCTGATCGCGCTGCGCTGACCGGCCTACTCCGGGCCTGGCTCGGGCAGGGCACCGATCATGTTCTTCTCTTGGCATTTGGGCTGTTTGCAGGCCAACATCCGGCTTCTTTGCGGTCGAAAACGCCGAGCCTTAAACCCAAAGAGCCTGGTGGAAGTATGGTGATGCGACGCAGTCAGAAGCTCCCGATCCGCAACGTGAGGTATAGCGGATGGCGGAAGACCGGTTGGCATTCGAAAGGAGAATGCTATGAGCACAGCAACTGGCAGCCCGGAACCTGAGAGGCGCCCTGCCGGAAGCAATAGACTGGTGGCATTCGGCATGATCTGGGGGATCGTGTGGCCGGCTTTCCTGGGACTGGTGTTGTACGCGGCTTCGGGGCGCTGGCGCTGGCCGTTGGCGTGGGCTTACCTGGGACTGTACGCGGCTATCCTGATCCTGGGCAGCTTCTTCGCCATTCATCGCGACCCCGATTTCACCAGCGAGCGCACGCGAGCCAAAGCAGGCACCAAGACCTGGGACAAGTGGCTGTCCGGGCCGCTCTTCTCCCCCTTTTGGCTGGCATTGTACGTCGTAGCCGGCCTGGACAAGCGCTACGGCTGGTC
>CAYZKS010000195.1:0-1786 GCA_964478725.1 uncultured Anaerolineales bacterium | reverse complement strand
TGGTGCTGATCCTGCGCACGGCTCTCGAAGACCGCACCCTGCAAGAGGAACTACCCGGCTACCGCGAGTACGCGCAGCGAACGCGCTGGAGGCTGCTGCCGGGCATGTGGTGATTGGCACTAGGGCAAGTCCCCTCGCACTTAAGTCGTTCTTTCACTGATCCCATCACTTGTACGGCTGCAGAGGCGCCAGGGTAGCCCTCGAATGGGCAGCCAGGCGCCAAACACACTGTAACCTTTGAAGACTCCTGCGCGTCACACATGGTGGGACGAGACATCTGGCACAGGCAGGCACGGATGACTCCCGAGCTGCAAGCTGAGACGGACGCTGTCTTTGAAGACCTTTTCCGGGACTATAGACAGCCGATACTGAACTACATCTTCCGGTTGGTAGGCGACAGCGCGGTGGCCGAGGAACTGACGCAGCAAGCCTTTGTCAAGGCCTTTCGCGCCTTGCCCAAGCTGGCTGTGGACGCCAACCGGCGGGCGTGGCTCTACCGCGTTGCCACCAATACCTGCTATGACTACCTGCGTCGTCGCCGGCTCGTGCAGTGGGTGCCACTCCTGGAGAGGAATGACCCATCGTACATTGACAAGGGTCTGGACGACCCGGCGAGCCAGCAGGATGCTGTGCAGCGAACGCTCGACTGTCTATCGCCGAGCGATCGGGCCGTGTTGATCCTATACTGCGTGGAAGGGTACGCGACGTCAGAGATCGGTCAGATGCTGGGTATTTCGCAAGGGGCCGTCAAGACCCGGCTGTGCCGGGCGCGGGAGAGGTTCCGACAGGCATATGTGGAGGAGGACTGAGGTGTCCTGTCAAGAGATACGTCAGAAGCTTGCCGCCTATCGGGAACTGAGTGCTGCCGAGCAAGACCAGATCCAAGAGCACTTGAGGGGCTGTTCAAGTTGCACGGAAGCGCTGGCCGCTTATCAGGCTCAAGACCAGCTTCTGTCATCTTTGCCCCTACTCAGCCCATCGCCCGGACTGATCAGAGCGGTACACCAGCGCACCCTGCAGCAGCGTCCCCACCTGCGGTCGGTTGCCTGGCGCTGGGCGCCCGCGGCTCTGAGCCTGATGCTCATCTTCAGTCTCATGGGGGGCATAGTTGCTGCTGCGGCAGATGCTCTACCGGGTGATGCACTCTATTCGGTCAAGCGGGCAGCAGAGCAGGTACGCCTGGCACTGACGCTGCAGCCAGCCACGCGCGATCGTTATCAGCAGGCGCTGGTCCAAGAGCGGAGGGAGGAGGCTCGCGAGGTCATCAGGCTAAGACGCCAGGTGCAGGTCGAGTTCCAGGGCACTCTCATGTCGGTCCAAGACGACGTCTGGCTGGTAGACGCGCTCCCGGTGATGGTGTCTCTGGAAGCCTGGGCTGGCGCGCCTCCGCCAAGAGGCAGCAAGCTATTTGTGCAAGCTTACGCAATCAACGGCGAGCTTCAGGCCTACCGGATCAGTGTGCTTCCGCCAGAAGTGCCTACACCTTGCGCCGGTCCCGATGCCCCGGGGTCGCCTTCGCCAACGCGGACCCGCACGGGCACGCCAAGCCCCCAGCACACGTGCACCGCAACTCCTCAACGCATACGAACGGCCCAGCCAAAGAGCGGACCGAGTCCGACCAGTCCAATGCCGGTAAGCAGCCCTACGGCGAGCGCCACACTCCCATCTGGACCGGGTCCGCATTTCTCCGTCACGCCGGGCGCAGGCGGTCT
Source organism: uncultured Anaerolineales bacterium (assembly GCA_964478725.1). Taxonomy (GTDB): domain Bacteria; phylum Chloroflexota; class Anaerolineae; order UBA2200; family UBA2200; genus CAYZKS01. The sequence continues at coordinate 74 of CAYZKS010000195.1, read as the reverse complement.
CAGCCCGCAGCCTTCGGTCACGCCTGGGAGATGGGGCCCAGGTGAGCAGCCCACCGCCACGCCAGGCTCCTGGG
>CAYZKS010000194.1:0-6276 GCA_964478725.1 uncultured Anaerolineales bacterium | reverse complement strand
GATCGTACTCGGGGAGGGTGATGCCCTCCGGCGTCTGCGGGAAGATGTAGTTGCTGAGCGAGCCCGCCGCTTTTTGCAGCACGGGGTCCTGCATGTTGAGCTCGATCTCGGCGGGCGAGGGGCAGTTGTAGCTGATGCCCAGCTTCTTGCCCGTGGCCTCCCACACGCGCAGGCGGTAGGGGTGCACGAACTCGAAATAGTCCTCGCGGCTCAGCACCGGCTTGGAGGCGAACTGGTCAATCAGCATGGTGCCCAGCAGCGACAGCCCGCCCTTGACCGCCAGCTCGATGTGCCGCACGGCGATGCGTGCCGTCAGGTCCATCAGCGCCGGGTACAGGTCGGGGTCGCCGTAGCGCCGGATGCGCTCCCGCTTCTCAGGGTCCTTGGCGCGGGTGTAGTCCTTGTGGATGCGCAGGTCCAGCGGCAGTTGCTTGTCGCCGCGCAGCAGCATGCCCAGGTCCCACGGCCCGTCGAACACCGGGAAGATCAGGGTGTTGGGGTAGCGGATCTGGGCCGCCAGGTTGATGTTGAAATACATCTTCTGGTAGCCTTCGATCTTCTTGGGCGCCTGCATCTTTTGGACATCCTCGATGCTCTGGATGGGAAACTCCACCGGGTAGGGCACGCGGCGTTTCTCGATCTTGAATTTGGTCCCCAGCTCGGCCGCGCCGGTGGTGAGCGTGCCCATCCACACCGGCACCACCAGCGTGTCGGCGTGCACGCGCTCGATCACCTTGCCAAACAGCTCCAGGTTGGCCTCGGGGCTGCTGGCCAGCAGCTCATAGTCGTACTTGGGGTCGATCAGGTCGGGCTCGACGTTGGTGGCGGCCAGCATGGTGGCGACGCGGTCCGGCAGCATCACCGCCGACAGCAGGAAGCGCTCCAGCCCGCTGAGCGTCCCCAGGTGCAGCTTGTGCTTGACGACGGCCTTGGCCATGACATAGACCGGGTTCATTCCAGCCCCCTTTCAGAATTCTCACACAAAGCCACAAAGACACCAAGATGTAAAGACGAAAACCCAACACGGAGACACGGAGTTCAAGAACGGACGGGGTTCCTCTTTGTGTCCTGGAACCCATTGTTCTTCTTTGTGTTCTTTGTGGCTCCGCGGTTTGTGCGCCCCGACGCTGTTGGTCGGGGTCGTGTGAGGATCATCGTCCGACCAACGGAAGGTAGGCTTTGTGGCCCGCGCACGTGCTGCAGATCGCCTCCGCCGGGCAGATGTAGTCGCTCCAGGCGCCGTCCACCACGGCCGAGTAGGCCAGGAACTCGCTGCCGCGCCTGGCCAGGAAGGCGTTCGGCGGCAGGGTGTAGGTCTCGCCGCCCAGGCTGAGCGTCAGGCTCTCGGCTTGGGAGCGGTTCACGTACACGCTCAGGCCGTTGGAATAGTCCACCTTTAGGATGCCCAGCCGCTCGCTCAGCAGCGCGTCCAGCCCGTCCGCCGGGGCTCCGGGCAGGATGGCGCGCAGGGCGTCGGAGAGCGTCATCCAGCCCTCATCCACCCAGTAGCCGATGGCCGTGGGCGACGCCAGGACGTACTGCTGTTGCAGGTGCTTCAGGAAGCAGTACTCGCGCAGCGTCTCGGCCAGGGGGATGCCGCGCGCGAACGGGTTGCTGAGAAAGCCCGCGTTGCCAAAGGCGATCTCGGTGGCGCGGTAGCGCTCCAGTTGCTGCTTGGTGAAGCCGTTCCACTGGTTCAGGTAAAAGCGTTCCAGGTAGCCCACCCCGTGCGGCACGAACAGGCCGTGCAGCATGCGCAGCTTGTAATCCACGATGGCCGGCACGTCGCTGCCGCTACTGCTTGTGTGGGCCAGGCCGCGCGGGTCGGCTTCGATAGCGTCAATGTAGCCCGCCCAGAAGCTCGCCGCGTAGCCAAAGCCCTCGCCCGCCAGCGGGCCGCCGTGGGCCGAGCGCGTGTAGGCCATCAGCTCGCGGTACAGCTCCCACGTGCTGCGCTGTATGGCCGAGCCGGACACCGCCGCATCATAGTCCAGCTTGAACGACGGCAAGACGGCTGAGCACACGTCCAGAAAAGCCGAGTTCGTGCCGTAGGCAGCGTGAATCAGCGGCTCGTAGGTCTGTGCGAAGCCCAGGGCGCGCGAGGGCTTGAGCAGGTAGCTCTGCACGCCCGTATCCGGGTTGTACCAGGCCGGGATCCAGGCGCCGGACGAATTCAGGGCCAGCGCGGCGGGGTCCCAGTCCTCCGAGTTGGGGTACATGTCCACATAGTTGGTGTGCAGACCCAGCAGGTAGCCGTTGGCCTGGCACAGGCTCGCCACCTCCAGCAGCGCCGCCTCGCCCCCGTACTGCTGGCCGGCCGGGTAGCTGGTGGGCAGGCCGTTGTCGTAGCCGTGCTTCTGCCAGGCGTGCACCAGCACCCATAGATCGCGCAGGCCAGCATCGGCCAGCGCTTGCACTGCGTCGCGGCAGCCCTGGAACGAATCCTCCCACAGGTCGAGCACCACGCGCCCCGCCAAGGCTGCGCGCTGCGCAGACACCGGGTTGGCCGGGCAGAAGAAGGCGTCCTCGATCTTGGGCGAGACCGTGATGCGCATGAGCTCGCCCAGGATGGGGCGATTGCCGTCCGTGCGCGGCTCGTACGTGGCGATGTCGCCGTAGTACAGCGAGGTGCTGGAGAACAAGTCGTTCATGCTGCTGATGGCAGACGCATTGGACGCAGATGGATCCAGAAGCGCCGAGACGAAGATGCCCTGCGTGTACAGCACGTGGTGCCCGTAGGGCAGGTCAATCAGGCGCGGGCCGGGCGTGCCTTCCGAGCGGTCAAAGCCCACCTCGCTGACCTTGCGGGACGTGGACTCGATTCCCACCAGCAGGGTCTTGCCCTCCAGTCGCGCGCGCAGGGTGAAATCGAGCCAATCGCCGCGGTAGCTCCAGCGGTAGCGCACCGTGTACACGCCGCCGAGCGTGCCCTCCGAGAGCACCTGGCAAGTGTGGCGCCCCTCCCAGGGGCGCAGCGTCTCGCCTGCCAGGATAAAGGCGGTGATGCCGCCAAAGTTGGAGGGGTAGAAGCTGAAGCTGTCGTTGTACACCACCGTCAGATCGTTCAACGTGCCGCTGCTGGGAGTGAAGCGGTAAGAGATGGTGCAGTCGGGGCCGCGGTAGGTCAGGTCGATGCCGCAGGCCGCGCGCGCCCCGGGCAACGGCCAGGCGGGGAGCAGCAGAAGAGCCAGGCAACTCAGGCGCAGGGCATGCATTCGCGCGTGGCGCATGCAATCACTCTCCTTCCCGCGTTCTCACACATCCTTGACCAGTCGCGCGCTTGGGGCTGGGTTCTCGCTCTTTTCTTGGTGGCTTTGTGTCTTGGTGTGAGGTCCTCTTCGTTGCATTATAGCGCATTCTACTCGGTGCGTGTACTGCGGCGTGGGCGTGGTGGGGTGGGTCTACTCGCGCGCCGTCGGCCTGCTGGGCAGCGCCTGCGGCGTCGTAGAAGCAACCCTCCCGAAGGCTGACCTAGCGAAGTGCTGCTTCTGTCACACCAACCTTCGGGAGGGTCAATACGCCAAAACAAACCTCCCGAGGGTTGATTGGGTGCAGCGATGCTTTCGCCACAACAACCCTCGGGAGGTTGGGTGCTATACGAACAGGTTCACGCCCGCCGTGTCCGACACCGCAGTGTAGGTGGCCACGCCGCCGATCTCGATGCCCTCGATCAGCTCCTCGGGCTTGATGCCCATCATGTCCATGGTCATCTGGCACGCGATCAGGCGCACGCCCACTTCCTGGGCCGAGCGCATCAACGCGGGCAGCGAGTCGATGTTCTTGGAACGCATCACGCCCTTCATCATGGCCGTTCCCGCGCCCAGCATGTTCAGCTTCGAGAGCTTGGTCGCCTCCGCGCCGCGCGGCATCATCAAACCGAACATCTTCTCGATCAGGTTCTTCTTCACCGCCACCGCCTGCGGCTTGCGCAGCAGATTGAGCCCCCAGAAGGTGAAGAACATGGTCACCTTTTGCCCGGTCGCAGCCGCGCCGTTGGCCAGGATGAACGCCGCCAGAGCGCGATCCATGTCGTTGGAAAAGACGATCAGCGTGCGCTCCCCGGGCCCAGCCGCTGCCGCCTTGGACACGGCAGGCGCGCCTTCAGGCTTGCCCGCCTTGCGCACAAAGGCCACAAACTGCGCGCCCTCCTGCTTGACCTCCAGCAGCTCGTTGCCCGTGCTCTGGCACCAGGAGCCGATGTCGCGCGCAAAGCCGGGATCGGTGGCCACCGCTTTCATCACCTGACCCGGTTGCAGGGCCTGCATCGTGCGGTAGACCTGCATGATCGGGCCCGGGCATTGCAGACCGCACGCATCCACGAGCACCGCCGCGCTTACCTCCGCCGGGGTCAGCGCCGCGGGCGCACCCGCACCGGCGGGGCCTGCCGCCCCCTTGGGCTGCCATGCGTCGAAATTGGACTGCTTCTCCGTGGCCGCCTGCCAGGTATCCATGCCGCCCGTCAGGTTGACCGCGTGGTAACCGTGCGCCTTCAGGATGCGCGCGGCCACGTAGCCGCGCTGCCCCACCTTGCAGTACACCACGATGCGCTTGTCCTTGGGCAGTTCGGCCAGGCGCTGGCGCAGCTCTTGCAGCGGGATGTGCACCGTGCCCGGAATGTAGCCCACGTCCCATTCCGGCTTGGTGCGCACGTCCAGCAACAGGTCCTTCTGCGGGTCCAAGCCCTTTACCTCGTCCCAGTGCACGACCTCGACGTCGCCGCGCAGCCAGTTGGACCCCACAAACCCCGCCATGTTCGCCGGATCCTTGGCCGCGCCAAAGGGCGGCGCGTAGGCCAGCTCCAGTTCCTCCAAATCAAACACGCTCATCCCGGCCTTGACCGCCGCTGCCAGCACGTTCACGGCGCCCGGCACGCCGTTCATGCCCACGGCCTGCGCCCCCAGCAACCTGCCCGTGTCCGGCGCATACAGCACTTTCAGGCTGATCAGCGTCGCGCCCGGGTAGTACGAGGCGTGACTCATGCTGTGCGTGATCGTGCTGCGGAAGGGCATCTCCAACTGCTTGAGCTGCTTGGCGTTCAATCCGGTGGTTGCCACGGCCAGGTCGAACACCTTGGTGATGGAAGTGCCTTGAGTCCCTGGGTAGCGGATTGGCCGCCCGGCGATGTGATTGGCCACCATGCGCCCTTGCCGGTTGGCCGGACCGGCCAACGGAATGGCCGTGGGTTTGCAGGACACGCTGTCGTAGCTCAGGATGGCGTCGCCCACCGCATAGATGTCCGGGTCAGAAGTCTGCAATTGCTCGTTGACCACGATGTGGCCGCGCGGGCCCAGCTCCAATCCGGCCGCCTTGGCCAGGTCGTTCTCCGGCCGCACGCCCACCGCCATGACCACCATGTCTGTCTCGACCGTCTTGCCGCTGGCCAGCGTCACCTCCAGACGGCCATGCTCCTTTTGCGCAATCGCCTTGAGCCCGTCGCCCAGCGCCACGCGCACGTTGTGCTCGCGCAAATGGCGGTGCACCAGCGCAGCCATCTCAAAGTCCAGCGGCATCAGCACCTGATCGAGCATCTCCACCAGGGTCACTTCCACGCCTCGCGCCATCAGGTTCTCCACCATCTCCAGGCCAATGAAGCCGCCGCCCACCACCACCGCCGAATGCGCCTGGCCGCTGTCAATCTGCGTCTTGATGGCGTCCATGTCGGGCACGCTGCGCAGCGTAAACACGCCCGGAGCATCCGCGCCCGGAACCGGCGGCGTGACAGGCCGCGCGCCCGGCGAGAGGATCAGCTTGTCGTAGCTCTCGGTGTAGGTCTCGCCCGTATCCAGCTTGCGCACGGTGACCTGTTTCTGAGCGCGGTCAATCGCCGCCACCTCCTGGCGCACGCGCACGTCCAGATCATAGTCTGCGCGCAGGCTTTCGGGCGTAGCCACAAACAGCGCCTCGCGCTGCTTGATCACCTCGCCCACGTGATACGGCAATCCGCAATTGGCGAACGAAACGTACGCGCCGCGCTCGATCACGATGATCTGCGCCGTTTCGTCCAAACGTCGCAGCCTTGTGGCCGCCGTCGATCCGCCCGCGACCCCACCCACGATCACTACCTTGACCATTGCTTGTCCTCCACTGGAATCGGCATGAGTTGGATGCACTGTTCAATATCAGTATGCATTATATAGGATACCCTAGTATACTATGTTCCCGCGTTTTGTCAAATTCGGGCAAACAACAACCCTTCCGAGGGCTGGTTTCTCAGAGCTATACTTCGCCATACCAACCCTCGGAAGGGTCTCCATCGCGCAAACACCCTTCCGAGGG
>CAYZKS010000193.1:0-6281 GCA_964478725.1 uncultured Anaerolineales bacterium | reverse complement strand
GCCTTGACCGCATTGGGGTCATCGCCTACGCTGTGACCCACGTTGAGAGTGGCGAACGGTCCAGTGCTCGCGCCGCCGATTCGAGTGAAGATGCCATGCACAAGCCCCGCAGGGCTGTCCAGGGATTCGAAGCGATAGAAGACCACACCGTTTCTCGAGCAGCGGATCATGGCCTGGGCCACTCGTCGAGCACAGTCTGGCGTAACTGCGCCTTTTCGACGGCGCTGGCAAATGAGCAATCAATGGCCGTCAAGACCGTACGCTGGATCTCATGCAGCCCCCAGCCAAATTGCTGGTGTAGTTTCCAGTACTCCTGGGTCAGGGTCGTATTGGAAGTGGTTCGGCCATCGGTATTGACGGTGACCGGCAGCTCCAGTTTCAGGTAGCGGTCGATGGGGTGATCGGCTAGGCGGCGCACTGCCCGGGTTTGCACGTTGCTGGTGGGGCACATCTCGAGGGCCACTTGCTGCGCCCGAACAGGAGCGTAAAGCGACTCGTCTTCTTCCAGGTGCACGCCGTGGCCAATGCGCTGGGCGCCCAGCACGTAAATGGCCTCGCGAATGCTGTCGGCGCCGGCGGCCTCGCCGGCATGCACTGTGCGCGGCATGCCCACCCCGCGGGCCAGGCGAAAGGCGGTGCGGTGAGGAAAGCCTGGATACAGCGCCTCGTCTGCCGCCAGGTCGAGCCCCACCACTCTGCCGGGCCGCCAGTTGCTGATGGCGTACTGCGCCACCTCGTGGCTGAGGGCAGAGGGATCGTGCCGCAGGCAGCAGATCAACTGGCCAGTGCGCACGCCCAGATGCTTTCTGCCATGCTGCAGCCCAGCCGACACCGCGTCTATGGCATCTTGCATGGACAGACCGCGACGCAGATGCAGTTGAGGGGCGTAGCGAATCTCGGCATAGATGACGTGCTCGCGCGCCATATCCTCCACAAGCTCATAGGCGGCGCGTTCCAGCGCCGGCGCAGTCTGCAGCACCTCCAGAGCCGCGTTTACGCGGGTGAGATAGTCTGCCAGGTTGTGGCAGAGCGGCGGGCAGATCAGCGCGCCGTCCAGGTCGTCAGGCAAGTCAATGCCCTGCGCTGCGGCCAGTTCGCCCGCGGTGCGGGGGCGCAGCGACGTGTCCAGGTGTACATGCAGCTCGGCCTTGGGCAGGCGGCGGATGTCCTCTTGCGTAAGCGATGCTTGGCGCTGTGTGATGTCTCCTCCTTTGGAGCCTAACAGCATGGGGTGCGGCCATGCGCCCCGTTGGTCACAGGTAGGTCTGGCTGCGGCTGGATGCGCAGATCCACGCTGCGGACCAAGTCCCACGGCAAATGCTGTGTTGGGCTGCGCGCCTGCGTCCATTCCTCTTCAGTGAGTGCGTGCTCGCGCAATGCACGCTCCCACTCGCTCAGAGAGGGCGCTTGCATGCAAGCCAGCACCGGGCTAAGACGCCGGTCACCTCTGGACAGAGCGGCCTGTGCGCGCGCCCAAGGGATGCTCTCCGCTGACATGCGCACGTTGTGAGCGCGCAGCCCGGCCTGGAGCATGCGCAGGCGGCGGCGCAGCGTGTCCTCCGCGGCCTGCGCCTGGCGTTCAAAGGCGGTGTGCGGCTTTGGCACAAAGGGCGCCACGCTGGCGAGCACGCGGCCGCGGTACACGCCAGTGATCTCTCTGACCAGGTCCACGATGGCCTGCACGTCCTCATCCTCCTCGTCGGGCAACCCAAGCATGAAGTAGAGCTTGAGCTCAGGAAAGCCGTGCACAGCCGCGCGCCGTGCAGCGTCCAGGATGTCCTGACGATCGATGCGCTTGTGGATCGCCTTGCGCAGGCGCTCCGAGCCAGCTTCGGGCGCGATGGTGAGGGTGCGGGTGCCTCCCAGCGCCAGCGCTTGCAGCAACACCTCGGGTAGCGGGTCCACGCGCAACGAGGACACTGAGATGCTCAACCCCAAGCCGCGCAGGCCCTCCAGGAGTTCGCCAATGTGCGTATAGTCCGAAACAGCCGCACTGACCAGGCCGATCCTGGAACGCACAGCCTTGCCCAGGCGCGCCTGCTCCAGCAAGGCGCCCGGGCTGCGTTCACGAACAGGGCGGTAGAGGCAGCCGGCCAGGCAGAAGCGGCAGGCGTGTGCGCAGCCACGCGCGATCTCAAGCAGATACAGGTCACCGAACTCGGTGGCATGCGTGCAGACGGAGGTGTGGGTGGGGTAAGCGTCCAGGTCCCTTACCCACTGACGCTCGATGCGAGGCCTTGGCGGCTGATCGGGATGCAGACTATCGCTTTGGCCGGAGCCTGATAGTGCAGGCACGTACAATCCGGGGACCTGCGCAAGATCCTCAAGCAAGTCCCGCCTGTCGCCCCCGATCCCGGCGCAAAGCGTGCTCAGCAATTGGGGGAGGACCTGTTCTACCTCCCCAATCATGAAGGCATCGCACAGCCCAGACAGCGGCTCCGGGTTGGCGCTGACCGCCGGGCCTCCGGCCAGGATCAAGGGGCCGGCCGGGCCGCGTTGCTCCGCCAGTGCGGGGATGCCGGACCTGTGCAGGAGAGAGACAAAGTTGAAATAGTCCAACTCGAACGAGAAGCTGACTGCCAGGAGCGCGAATGCGCTCAGCGGACGTTGCGTCTCGATGGACAGGGGAGTGCCTTGATCCCGCGCACTGCGGTACCCGCAAAAGACGCGCTCGCAAGCCACATCTGAGCGGGCATTGAGCATGCGATAGAGGGTTGCCACAGCCAGGCTGGACATGCCGACATGGTAGCTATTGGGATAGACGAGGGCGATGGGTAGCTTGCCGCCCCAGTTCTTGACAACCGCGCCCTGCTCGCGATCAAGCAAGCGCTTTGCACCAGCGATGGCAGCCCAACTCATGCGTCTAGTACTCGAACAGGGGCTGCATAGTCTCCCCTTCATGAATGCGTCGAATGGCCTCGGCCAGCAGAGGCGCAACCGAAAGCACTTCCATGCCCCTGATGCGCTTCTCGGCGGGGACGAGGACCGTGTTGGTGGTAACAATGGACTTGATCTCGGGGAGGGCAGCCAGGTTCTGCACGGCTGGGCCGCAGAAGATGCCGTGCGTGCACACCAGGGTGACGTGGTTGACGCCGAAGGGGCGCAGTTGCTTCACCGCCTCCACCATGGATGTGCCAGCAGCGATCTCATCATCCACCAAGATGACCTTCTTGCCACGGACATCACCGATCAGACCATCCACCGCCACTTCGTCGTCGCTGATGCGCCGTTTGTTGAGCGCAGCCAGGGGAAGGCCCAATTCGCGCCCCAGGTGCGCTCCGCGTTTAAGGTGGCCAATGTCCGGAGTGACTACCACGGTGTTGTCCAGGTCCTTGTCGCGGAAGTAACTGGAAAAGAGCGGCAGCGAACTGAGGTGGTCTGTGGGCACGCTGAAAAAGCCCTGCACCTGGGGCGTGTGCAGCATCATGGTGAGGATGCGCTGCGCCCCGGACGTAACCAGGAGATCGGCTACCAGCCTGCCGGCGATGGAGATGCGCGGCTCGTCCTTCTTGTCCGAGCGGCTGTAGGAGTAGTAGGGGATGACGGCCGTTACACGTCGAGCTGCGGCCGAACGCGCGGCGTCGAGCATCATCAGTAGCTCCAGGACGCGCTCGCTGACAGGCGGTGGGTAGAAGGGCTGGACGATGAACGTGTCGCGCTCGCGCACGGTCTCCTGAAGCTGCACGTAAAGGTTGTCGTTGTGGAAATGGCGCGTAACGGAAGGACTCAGCTTCTTGCCCCTGAGGGCGCAGATCTCCGCGGCCAGCTCGGGATGGGCGCTGCCACTGAAGATACAGTAATCGTCTCGTGGCATGTTTACCTCTACTTTCTACACATCGATTGGCATGACGCCTGCTAGCTCAGATACGGCACGATAAAGGCCGATACACACACAAGGTTGAGAGCTACAAAGATGGCAAACAACAGTGCCGGCGGCAGCCAACGCCAGCGCGCGGGAAGCCAGCCTGCGGCTCCAAACCAGGCCAGCGTGGCAGCGCACAATGCAAGCATCCATCTGGACAGGTGGCCTTGCCATAATGCGTAGCCCAGCAACAGCAAGCCTGCCAGCGAGACAATCAGCGCCAGGCGCCGCGCCGTGCGGGGGTTGAGTAGCTCGCGCAGGGCCAGAGCAAAGGCCAGCGCCAAGGGACCCAACGCCGGAAAGAGGTAGCGCCCCTGCGGTTGCCAGAAGCCCAGGTTGTATCCGATATACGTGAGGACGGTCAGGAGTGCGGACAAGGCCAGCAACTGCAATCCCAGCACCTGCCAGGATTCGTAGCCCAGTCGGGCTGGACTGGCGCCTCGCGCGACGCGCAGCAGACGCGGCAGCGCGTACAGTGCAAGGCCCACTGCACAGACAGCCGAGAACAAGGCCAGTGCCCAGTAGATGCGCTGGTCCACCGGCACGCCCATCCACCCGAACTGTGCCCAAAAGCTGTGAAAGCTGGTGACGACGAACTCGCCCATGGACGCCGCCAGCCCCTGCTGCGCCAGTTTCTCAGCCGTGCGCAGTTGGCCCGCCACGACGGTTTCGTGCCGGGTCCACGCCAGCATGTCCAGGCCGCCGTAGACCAATGCATTGCGCACAAACCACGGGCCTGCCACCAGCAGCGCCACGCCTCCCAGCAGCAAGAGGTAGCGCAGCCCTGCCATGCAGGCCGCCTTCCTGGCGCCAGGATCTTGACGGAGCTCGGACACAGCGCTCAGGCATACGGCAGCGACTGCCGCGCCCGCGGCTGGGAGGTAGACCGTGGTCTTGGTGAGCAGCGCCAGGCCCAGAAGCACCCCGCTGCCGACCGCGCGTCGCGCACCCACGCCCTCGCGCAGCATCAGAACGCACTGCCAGAGCAAGAGCATGAGCAACAGCTCGGCCAGAGTATCGTTGTTGATGGCCGCCGTGAGCGCAATGTGCATGGGGATGAGCGCAATGAATGCGGTCGCTCCCAGTGCCAGCATTTCCTCTCCCGGGAAGATCGCCGTGACCAGCTGGTATGCGACGAGCAGCACGCAGGCTCCGAGCGCGACTGAGAGGAGGCGCAGGAGCAGGAAGCGCAGGTCGAATGGCAGCGCGCGGGAGGCGGCATAGAGCAAGGACGCCCAGGCATAGTACAGCGGAGGCTGGTGCGACTCGTAGCGGATTGGAGAGATGGACATGCCCGGTGGGAAGTGCGCCGCCTTGATTTCCTCGAGGTATTGCGCTGGGAAGTCGCCTGCCTCCAGCACCGGAAGCCGGTCGTTGTCTGCCAGGTACTGTATGTAGTTGAAATGCGCTGGCTCATCGGGGGTCTGCCATTTGGGGGTGCGGACAGCGTACAGGGTGCCCAGCAGGCAGTAGACGCTTACCAGGACGGCCAGCAGCCACCCGGACCTATGGCTCGAGGCGCTCACGTTTGTACCGCCCTTGCAGGTCGTTCCAACGCACCCGCAGCACGTCTGTAAGGTTGCGCCACGAGTCCTTCAGCGGGTTCACCTTGCTCTCTGTGCCGTAGTACCACTGCACCGGCGCCTCGGCGATGCGGTAACCCCACTTGCGGGCCATGAAAAGGATCTCCACATCAAACCCCGTTAGCATGGCGCCTCGCACCGTACCAGTCACTTGCCCGTACAGTTGCATGTGACCGAACAGATCCTGCGCTGCCTCTCTGCGAAAGGCCTTGAAGCCGCACTGGGTGTCCTGAACGCCGGGCACGGCCAGCAGGCGCACGATCAGGTTGAAGACGCGGCCCATGAAGTGACGGAACCACGGCTCCCCATGCCTCAGCGCCCCCGCGCCCTCGCGCGAGGCAATCGCCACGTCGGCGTCCGCTTCCAGAAGGGGAAGCAACTTGTCGATCTCCTCGATGGGCGTAGCTCCGTCGGCGTCGGTGAAGAGCACGTAGCGGCCGGTGGCAGCCAGCATGCCCGTGCGCACCGTGTAGGCTTTGCCGTGATGCGGATTGTGGATGACCTTGAGCATCGGATTGGTGGCGGCGATGTCGTCCGCCAGGCGGGCGGTGGCGTCCGCGCTGCCGTCGTCCACCACGATCACGTCGGACGCGTATGCCTTGGTCTGCACAAAGGAAGTGATCTTGCGCAGCGTCTCTGGCAGACGATGCTCTTCGTTGTAGGCGGGCACAACTATGCTCAGATACAGGTCCGACGCCATGTGTTGAACAAGTCCTCCTCTGGCAGTCGCCGGGGCCGCAGAGCGTCCCGACGCGCCTGGGCGGGGCCGCGCAGCAGCGGAAACGGTCGTGGTTTGAGCCATATGATACAGGGGACGCCCGTTCTGGTCAACCTGT
>CAYZKS010000192.1:0-6281 GCA_964478725.1 uncultured Anaerolineales bacterium | reverse complement strand
TGCTGTGTGTGCCAACGCGCAATAGAACGATGAAAATGGACAGGAACATCTTGAAGATATAGTACAAGGGCTTCCAGCTTGAGTGCATGGATACGCCGCTCAAACGCTCCCGCATGACGACGGGGACCTCTTTCAGGCGAAAGCCTGCAAAGTGAAGCAACAGGATCGTATCGGCATCCGGGAAGTCAATCGGGTAGTTGTCCGCAGCAAAGAAAGTGATCACATCACGATTGAGCGCCTGAAAACCGGAGGTGGGGTCTGTGATGCGCTGCCCAATGATGCGTGAAACCAGCTCCCGGAAAACGGTCATCCCAGCGCGCTTGACCCAGGACGTGCGGTATTCCATTTGGCCCAGGAAGCGTGAGCCAAGCGCAAGATCCGCTTGGTCGTGCTGCACCACATTCAGTAGGCGTGGGATGCCGCTGGCATCATGCTGTCCGTCCGCATCCATGAGCACACAGAAGCCATAGCCTTTGCGCACCGCGTACTGAAAGCCGGTCTGCACGGCGCCGCCGTAGCCCAGGTTGCAGGGCAGTCGCAGAACATGCGCACCTTCCCGAGTGGCTACCGTGGCCGTCTGATCGGCAGAAAAGTCATCCACGACCAGCACGTCCAAGTCGAGCGCGATAGCCTGCACCTCATGCAGGACTTGGGCGATGTTGGCCGCCTCGTTGTGCGCCGGCATGATCACCAAGGTCCTGGCGGATGAGATAGCCATGCTAGACCAGGCCTTGATTCCAGGCGATGATCTCTTCCAGCCTGTCCTCGATCCGGCCTTTCGGCTCGTAGCCCAGCAGCCGTTGTGCCTTGTGGATGTCCGCCACGGAGTTGCGCAGCTCACCAGGCTGTTCGGCGGCATGGACAGGATTGGCTCCCGGGCGCAACCGAGCGCACAGCAGCTCAGCAATCCGGTTCACCGACATGCCTACGCCGGATCCGACGTTGAACACGTCGCTGCCCACGTCGCGTACCATGGCGCGATACGTGCAGTCCACAATGTCCCCAACGTAGACGAGGTCTCTGCACTGCTCGCCGTCGCCATAAATGATCGGCGCTTGGCCCCGCAGTAGGCGCTGGACGAAGATGGTGATCACTCCCACGTAGGGCGTGTACGTCTGGCGTGGGCCGTAAGTGTTGAAGTACCGCAGGGTCACTGCCTGAAAGCCCGATTGCTGCGCTACCAGCCTGGCGTATTTCTCGCACGCCAGCTTCGACACGCCATACGGAGAGACCGGCTCGGTTGCGTAGGTTTCGGGCAGCGGGTGAGGCTGGGAGGCATCGGCGTACACCGCCATGGAAGATGCATACACAAACTTCTCGATATGCAGGGAGGCGCAGGCTTTTAGCACATTCAGTGTCCCAACCAGGTTGACCTGCGCGTCCTCGTAGAACTCCGCTACGGATGCACGAATGCTCACCTTGGCTGCCAAGTGCACCACCGTATCCACGTCTTTCACGGCCTTGGCAACGATATCTGTATCGCGTACATCGCCCGGCAAGAACTCGGCTTCGGGTGGCACATTCTGACGCTTGCCGGTGGAGAGGTTGTCCAACACCACAACTCCGATGCCTTCGCTCAAGAGCCTCTCCACCAGATGCGAGCCGATAAAGCCCGCGCCTCCGGTAACCAGCGCTCGCCTACGCGTTGCCGACATGCGGAGGCTCCTTGTCAGGGTCGTCCGAGCACTGGATGCTCAAATCGGGGGTCAATAGCATGCGTTCGATGTGCTTATCTGTCGAGAGCTGCACATCCGAGAAGACCAGAGAGTCTTTGATCAGGATGGGATGGTCCACTCGCACGCGATCGCCGAGCACCGAACCTTGGATGACCGCGCCCGGGTGGATTTCGGAGTCCTGACCGATGGCTGAAGTTCTGCCAAGTCGCTGCAGCTGCAGGCAATTGCAGTCGAGCAAGTCGCAGGCAAAGGTGATGTTCATGTCCCAATCGATCACCTCGGCGGGGTAGACGGGATAACCATCGTCAATCAGAATCTGGATGGAGTTGGTGATCTCATATTCATCGCGTTGCGCAGTGCGCGGAGTGCGACGGATGGCATCAAAGATGGATAGGTCAAACATGTAGACACCGCAGCCCTTCAGGTTACTAGCCAGGTAGCGGGGCTTCTCAATCACCCGCGTCACCGTGCCGCTGGCATGCAGAATGACGGCAAAGTTGCGGCGGACATACTCTGGATTCATCTCCCGTTTGACCGCCAGCACCGCTCCTGCGCGCCGCTCCCAGAACATCCGCTCCATGGCTTGCAGGTTTTTCGGCACGAGGAAAATGTCGCCCAGGCACAGCATAAAGGGCGAATCGACTTCGTTTTCCAACTGCGCGACGGCGTGCGCGATGCCCAGAGTTTCGCGCTGTTCCACATAACGGATGTGCAGCCCCAGAGAGGAGCCGTCGCCAAAATAGGCAATCACTTCCTCCTTCAGGTGGCCGACAACGATGATGACTTCGCGCACGCCGATGTTGCGCATGTCCTCCAACTGGTATTGAATGATCGGCTTGTTGCATATCGGCAGCAAAGGCTTGGGCAGGTACAGGTTCAGTGGTTGAATGCGGCTGCCCTTGCCTGCGGCCAGGATCACGCCAATCAGTTTCTGCGACAAGTTTCCCCCGATCTGTCAGCATTCAGGTCAGAAGCTGTTGATGATGTTGGCCTTGAACAGCATCTGCTTGTACTTCAAATAGGCCAGGAACAGGAGCATCTGCCAACTGGTGCGCAAGGCCTTGAGCTTGGACGCACCCCCCGCACGCTGTCTGTGTGTGATCCCAACTTCACCAATGCGGTAGCCCAAGGTCTGAGCGCGTATCAGCAGCTCAGTCGGAGTTGGGTAGCCCCGCGCCTCGATGGTCAGATGACGCGCCACATCACCCCTGAAGAGCTTCAGCGCGCAGTTGGTATCGCGTAGACGGACACGAAATAGGACGCGTATGATGCCGTTCAGCACACGATCGGCTACCACACGCAATGCCGAGTCCTGCTTGCTCTGGCGATATCCCGTGACAATGTCGCAGCCTTTGCGCATCTCCGCGAGAAGGAGCGCGTATTCACCAGCGTCGAATTGCCCATCCGAGTCGATGCTGAGTACATACTCGCCACTGGAGCGGGCGATCGCACTGGACAGAGCGTGGCCATATCCGCGGTTTGCAGGATGATCCACCACGATCAGATTGGCCTGCTGTGCCTGCAATGCCCGCAGCACATCCTTCGTTCCATCCGTGCTGCCATCCTCGCCCAGAACGATCTCGCCAGCGATGGCATCGCGTCTGAACACCTCTTGCCATTCAGCAAGCACGTTCTCGATGATTTCGCGCTCATTGTAGACCGGCGCGGTGATGGACAGCAGTATGCCCGCTGTCATGGACCCACCTCGCTCTGGGGTGGATTGTGTTCTGCCTTGACCAACAGGTAACCTCCCGAACTGTAGAGCACACGGCCCAAAGCTTGCACCGGCTCCCAGTCCTTGGCGTCCGCCAGCACATACATGTCTCCCGGAGTCGCCAGCAAACGGCGCAGCGCGGCCTCGTTGGTAACCAGCAGGAACGGGCGGTCCGCATAGAAAAGCGCCGAGGGCCTGATCCAGTACGACCCGGGCCAATAGTTGACCAGGATGCTATCCGCCTCCAGTACGTATTGGCTGTAGGTCGCCACGGCCTTGACGCCCGGATTGAAATCATTGGCCCTCGGTAGCCAAGGGTTGAAGGCCAGGGTTGCCACCACAATCACCGCTAACGCCAACCTGGCATTCAAGAACTTGACCAGAAAGCTGGTGGCCAGCAGGGCCAGAGCCGGATAGATCGGGATCATGTACCAGCCGATGCGACTGCGCGAGACATTATACAGCAGCATGGGAACCGCCACCCAACAGAGCAACAACGCAGAAGCCCTGTCCTTGTGACGACAGGCGCGGTACAGGCCATACACCACGGCTACTGCCAGCAGGGGATAGAGGACTGGAAAGCCGCGCTGGATCGAGCGCAGGTAGAACAGCGGGTCCTTGGTGTGCCCTTGCTCGCCCGTCACGTATCCCACTGTCAAGGACACCATGTAAGAGTCCCAGAATTGCCGGCCCCAGATGATGATCTGGCCCAGATGCCAGGGGGCAGCGATCAGCACCGAGAGCAACAATCCCCACAGCGTCTGCTTGCGCCACCAGACCGATCTGGGCAGGGCCACCAAGAAGAACAGCGCCACGATGCCGTAGGCCATGAACCCAGCAACGCTCTTGATCATGAGGCCGAGGCCCAGTGGAACGCCCAGCCACACCAAGTACTTGGCGTTATGCTGGCTCTGCCATGCCAGCCAAACCGCCAGCATCATTGCCAGAATGAGAGCCATGTCCAGCATGCCCACACGCGCCAGGCTCACGAAATTGTATCCGTGACTGAAGAGGTTGCGGCTGACAGTCAGCAGGATGATGGATGCCCCCAGACCCACCGCAGGCCTGTCAAAGAGGGCGCGTCCCAAGGCGTAGGTCGTGAGAATAGCCAGCACGCCCGCGCAGGCCGAAACGAAACGGGCGCTGAACTCGTTGACTCCGAAGGTCAAGTAGGCTAGCACGGTGAGCCACTGACACACGGGCGGCTTGTCAAAGAACTCCATGCCATTCCAGCGTGGCGTGTTCAGGTCCGAATACCATAGCATCTCACGCGCGCTCTGGGCATAGTCAGCCTCGTCATAGTCGCTCAGGCTGCCCTCGCCCAGTCGCCAGAAAATGATCGCAGCGGCCGCAAGGGTGAGGAGCAAGAGGATCCACAAGTCCTTCTTGCTTACTCGTATGCTATATGCGCCCTGACCGATTCTCTGCAACCGTTTCCAGTTGAACACTGCCATGTTTGTGAAAACCCTCTCTACTGCGGCGGCATACGGTAGACGTACAACAGTGGCACGCCTTGTCTGGACAGGGAATACTGCGGCGACTGCTCGCGCATGACGTCCACGACTTCTGGCGTGTACTGAAAGCCGGTTTGCCGCATCTGTACCAGTACATAGTCTGCGACATAGGGGCTAACGACGTCGCCACCTGTCACCTGCAGGTCGTCGCGTAAGGCTCCGTAACGCTGATAGAGGCGCAGGACGAAGGGATTCTCGGCCCACACGCTGGAGCCTTGCGAAGCATACTGGTTCAGGTATGGCAACGCGTCTTTGTAGGACTCGCACCAAAAAGTGGTCTCCAGGCCAAGACGCGCAGCCCCTGAGATACCGCCCACCAGTTCGCTATAATAGGACAACTCATAGGGGTGGATTCGCACGATGGAGATCAGCGGGGCGAGCAATAACAGGCCCACGAGCGCCCCCAGGATCGGCCGCAGACGGGTAGGCGCGGCGCTGCCGCGCCAATTCCGCCAGGTCGTGCAGAGTGCATTCAGCATCGCGCCGAACCCCACGCCGGCCAGGCAAGCCACGTACGGGTATGCCGGGATGAAATGTCGCTCGCCGCTGTAGGCTGCCTGCAGACCGGTCGCGGCAAACAACAACGGAGTAAGGGCGTTAAGTAACAGCAGCCAGCCGGTTTCATCGGCAGCCAATCGGTTCTTTCGCCCGCGGGTCGGCCCAGACCTTCCGCGCGAGAGCACGCGGAAGACACCCAGGAAAGACATGATGGTGATTGCCAAAGGCACGACGGCCAGGGTGATCACGAATGGGTAGTGCCATGGTACGTGAGGCAGCGTCTGCCCCAGGTAGAATTGCGGTCGATCCTTGAAGCGCGAGGCCATCAACACATAGTAGGCCAGGCGATTGAGCGTATCGTACCAAAGCCATGGCCACATGGCGACAAAGGTTGCGAACCCGATGGCCCCCATGGCCGCCAGCCGCAACAGAGAGCGCCAGCTCCGGCGGAACATCAGCGTCCACACCCCCCACACCAACGGCATGACGGCCGCATTCATCTTGGTGCCCAGGGCCAACCCAAACGCTACTCCGATGACCACCACTGGGAACCATCCTGGTTTGGACTCGTACTTCCAGAACAGGTAGATTGCCAGAAACCAGGTGATGGCTACCGTGGTATCAATGTTGGCCAGGTGAGCATGCATGAACATGCGTGGCATCAGCACCAACGCCAGAGCTGCAAAGACTCCACTTGCCAGGTCGTAGGCATCAGAGACCATCCAGAAGATCAGGGCCACCAGCAGCGAGAAGAGCAGGGCATTGCTGAAGCGATGTGCCGCCAGCTCACCCAGGGGCTCCCGCAACGCGGCCCAACTGATGCCCGATAGTATCTTGCCGAGGGGAGGGTGCAGTTCGAGGGTGGGATGCGGCATCCAT
>CAYZKS010000191.1:0-6307 GCA_964478725.1 uncultured Anaerolineales bacterium | reverse complement strand
GCTGTCGATATTATACGCAGACAGCGACATTTGCCAATTGGATTCCCGTACGGCAGTCTGCAATGAACCCTTGGCCTCAAAAGACTGTATAATCAGACACTACCCCACGAGGAGCCATGCTTGTGACCCGTTATGTGCTGCGTCGTCTGGGAACGACGCTTCTGATCTGCATTGCCATCGTCTTCTTTGCCGCCTTGGGCCTGCGCGCCATGAGCGGCTCTTCCCTGGGTGTGCTGCGCGTGCTCGAAGGCGCCTGGCGCGATACCACAAGCTTCTTCTCAGGCCTGGTCAGAGGCAATCTGGGCACGGCATGGCGCAGCGTGGGCCGTAGCCGCATCGCAATCCCGGTCGCGACGCTGCTTGCAGATACCTATACCAAGAGCTTGGGCCTGCTCGCCGTGGCCCTGCTGTTCGCAGTCGCATTGGGCATCCCAACGGGCATGCTGGCGGCCTACTCGGAAGGCTCCGCGTTCTCGCTGGCTCTGCTCACCAGTACCCTGCTGGGGGTTTCCCTGCCCACCTTTTTCGTGGCGCTCGCCCTACAGGTCCTCGAGATCACCTGGTACAACCGCACGGGCGTACGTCTGGTGCCGGTGGGAGGGTTCGGCTGGGATAGCCACCTGATTCTGCCCGCCCTGGTGCTGTCTGCGCGGCCCTTGGCGCAGATGGCGCGCATCACCTTCACGGCGCTCAGCGAAGTGGCGCAACAGGACTTTGTGCGCACGGCTCACGCCAAAGGCCTGCACAAACGCCTCGTGTGGGGGCAGCACATCCTCCCCAACGCATCCGTTTCCATTCTAACCGCCATCGGCGTCTCGTTACGCTTCTCTCTCGGAAGCCTGCCCGTCGTGGAGTACTTTTTTGGCTGGCCGGGCCTCGGCGCCACGCTGCTGAGCGCCATCCGCGCACGCCAGCTCAACCTGGTTCTGAGCCTGGCTCTGGCGCTGGGGCTCACGTTCATGCTGTTCAACTTGCTGCTCGAGGTGGCCTACCGCATCCTGGATCCTCGACTGCGGGACGCTGGTGCGCAGGTGCAGGCAGAATGACCATCGCATCCGGACATTGCATACATGCCTAGCCTATTCCATCGCCTCAGGCGCTCCCTGAGCTCAGAGCCGGACCTCACGTGGCTGCAATCCGACTCACTGGACGCAGGGTTGGCCCCAGAAGCCGAGCAGGCCGTCCCGCTCCCTTCAAGCGTATATCGGCGCAGACGCTGGCGGTTTGAGTGGAACCTGCCACTGCTGTTCGGCTTGATCATCGTGCTGGCCCTGTTTGCTGTGGTGCTGTTCGGGCCACTCTGGGCCCCTGAGAACCCGTACCTGGCCGGTCAGCGCAGCTCGATGCTGATCGAGGGTGAATTCAGCACTCCGCCCTTTCCCCCCATGCCTGGTCTGCCGCTGGGCACGGACCAATGGGGGCGCGACATCCTCAGCATGTTGCTGTATGGCACGCGTAACACGCTCGTGGCCTGTCTGTTCATCGCCATGGCGCGTGTGATCCTGGGATCGGCTCTGGGCATGATTGCCGCCTGGAACGAGGGCGGCCTTCTGGACCGCCTCGTGATGAGCCTGGTAGAGTGGACCACGGCGCTGCCCGCGCTGCTCACTGGCATGATCCTCATCTCGGCCTTGGGCATTCAGCGCGGGATCGCGGTCTTTATCGCTGCATTATGTCTTGTAGGCTGGGCCGAGATCGCCCAGTACATCCGCAGTGAGTTCATGCTGGTCCGCCGCAAGCCCTTCATCGAGGGAGCCCGCGCCGTCGGCGTGGACGGCCTGGGCATGGCTGTGCGTCACATCCTGCCAAACATCCTGCCCGCACTGGTCATCATTGCCGTGCTGGAGATGGGCGCGGTGCTCACCATCCTCGGGGAGCTGGGCTTCATCGGCGTCTTCATCGGCGGCGGGACGTGGGTGCAGGTCGGTGACACGGCAGTTGCCAATATCCCCGACATCCCGGAGTGGGGGGCCATGATGGCTGGCGCGCGGCAGTACGCGCGCAACAACACGTGGATGGTATTCTACCCCGCCCTCGCCTTTTTCCTGGCCGTGCTTGGCTTCAACTCCCTGGGCGAGGGCCTGCGACGCGTTGTGCAGCGCCACGGGGTCAGCACGGCCTTTATTCTGAGCAAGCGCATGGCGCTGGTGCTGTTGGCCATCTGCCTTGCCACCGCCTACATCATCACTCACGTGGGACCTGCTCCCTCGTACGCCAGCTTGGCCCGGCGCTTCGACGCACAGGGAGCGCTGGCGCACCTGCGCGCGCTGACTGCCAGCGACATGGAAGGCCGCTTGCTGGGCACAGATGGAGCCAGCCTGGCGGCGGCCTACGTTGCGGAGCGCTTCGCTGAATACGGCCTTGAGCCTGTGGGTCCGCTGCCAGGGCCACTGCACACTATGACCTCGCGCGTTGTAGCGCCCACTTTGCAGCCTCAACTGGCGCTTCTGGACGGCCAGGGTGCAGCACTCCAGTCCTTCGTCTTCCGCACGGATTTCGGTGTGGACATCCACGGGCACGCCGGGCCCGGGCAGGCAGAAGGCCCTCTGGCAGCACTGACCTTTCAGGCCAGCCAGCTCAAGTATCAGGACTACAAGGGCCTCGACCTGCGCGGACGTGTGGCGCTGTGCCTGGCCGACGACGCGCCGGCAGGCTGGGTAGCAGAGGCCCTTATCCGTGGCGCCGCCGGGATTCTGCTGGTGGATGACGATGTGCCTTCCCGGCTGCAACTGGCGTATGCCGGTGCGCAGTACCTGCTCCGTCCCACCCTGCCTGTCTTCAGCATCAGCGTGGCGACCGCAGACGCCATCCTCGCCACGGACGGCTTGAGCGTGGAGCAACTGCGCCGCGGTCTGGATAGCGCCAGCGCCGCGGGCGCTCTCTGGCAAATGCGTGTATGCAGCGCACGCATGCGCATGGCGCTCGAGCTCTCATCCGTGAACGAAATCCAGGCAGACAATGTGTTGGGGCTGTTCGAAGGCACGGACGCCACGCTCAACAAGCAGTTGATCATCGTCTCGGCGCACTATGATGGTCTGGGGCGGCAGCCGGACGGCACGCTGCTGCCGGGCGCGAACGACGGTCCCTCAGGCGTGGCTACGATGCTGGAGATCCTGCACTTGTGGAAGACCAGCGGTTTCCAGCCACGCCGCACCGTGCTATTCGCCGCCTGGGCCGGAGTGGAGTGGGAACATTCCGGAGCGCACGAGTACCTGGAGACGCTGGGCAAGTATTCTTCCCTGGAGAACGTGGCCGTGGTCAACCTGGACGGTCTGGCGCGCGGAAACGGCAGCCTGCTGGTCCAGGGCGATGACCGTCTGACCGACCTCGTGCTGCGCAGCGCGGAGAGCGCCGGTACGCCTGCATCCACCGGCAATCTACGCCGCCACCCCTACGAGAGCGCTTTTCAGGCACCGACCATCAGCGTCGGCTGGGCCGGCGACCCAGCATCGCTTGAGCAAGACACTTTCGAGAGTCTGGACCCGATCAGGCTAGGTGACGCGGGACAGGTCATCAACCTGGCACTGATCACTCTGAGTCGCGAATATGACTACTAGTACTTGCCTGCCTGCCGTGCGTGTCCGGCCGCGCCATCCTGGAACAGGGCTCGTACAGGGCCTGGCCAGGTTTATCACCAGCCCGCGTGGCGCGTTCGTACTGGACACGGCCACTCGTTGCCTCTACAACGATGCCCTGCGCGCTCCCATGCTGCGCATGGCGCAGCGTTGGGCTGTGTCGGCCATCCGCAGCGATTCCGCGCCCAGAAGCTGGCAGAGAATCCAACACGAACGCGCCATGCTGGCCGTTGCGGCCATGGATTCGGCCGGCAGGTTGATCGGCCAGCGCTTTCTCGCGCGCAGCATCGTCAAGAGGGTCTTGCAGCTCTGGGGCCGCGCGTTCAGCATCTCGCCCGAGCAGCATCCAGCCTACGTGCGCTTCGCCCACGAGAACGGTTGCCAGCCGCCCTGGTTCCTGGTCATAGCCCCTGGTCGCGCCTGCAACCTGCGTTGCGCCGGCTGCTATGCAGACGCCGACTCTGGCAGTTGCGCGCTGCCCTGGGACATCTTTGACCGCCTGATCTCGGAAGCCAGAGAGCTGTGGGGCGTTCCGTTGATTGTGCTTTCGGGTGGAGAGCCTCTGCTCTACCGCTCAGAGGGCCGAGGCGTGCTGGATGCCGTCGAGAGACACCCCGACTGCCTGTTTCTGATGTTCACCAACGGCACGCTGATTGACGAATCGGTAGCCCAACGCCTGGCCAGGCTGGGGAACCTCACGCCCGCGATCTCGGTGGAGGGGTTGCAGACCGATACCGACCGGCGGCGCGGAGCGGGCGCTTTCGAGCGCGTCCTGCGAGCCATGCACAACCTGCGCCAGGTAGGCCTGCCGTTCGGCGTCTCGGTGACGGCCACGCGCTCGAACTGCGACCAGATCCTCTCCGACCCATTCCTGGATTTCTTCTTTCTGCAGCAAGGCGCGCTGTACGGCTTTCTTTTCCACTACATGCCCATCGGCCGCTGCCCAACCCTGGGCTTGATGCCTACTCCACAGCAGCGCATGCAGCTTCTTCGCCGCACCTGGCAAGTGATCAGCGAGCGCAAGCTGTTCTGGTTTGATTTCTGGAACAGCGGCCCGCTGGTGGAGGGCTGCATTTCCGCCGGCAGGGAGGGCGGGTATCTCTATGTGGATTGGAGCGCAAAGGTGATGCCCTGTGTCTTTGCCCCGTATTCCGTCGCCAACCTTCGAGACGTGTATTCCCGCGACGGCACGCTCGAGGACGTCTGGCGTCTCCCCATGCTCCAAGCCATCCGCCAGTGGCAGCGCGACTACGGGTTTGGACGCGCAGAGCCATCGCGCGATGGGAACTGGCTACGCCCCTGTCCCGTGCGCGATCACCACGCCACTTTCCGCGCGTGGCTGGAACGCTACGGTCCGGAGCCTGAAGACGAATCTGCTCAGCACATCCTGCAAGACGCGGCCTACCTCGAAGGCCTGGTAGCCTACGGCGAAGACGTGGCCCAGTCCAGCCAGGACATCTGGGAGCGAGATTACCTTGGCCAAGGAGCGCCCTAGCCCGTGAGCGAACGCATGCAGGTCACGCTGTGGAGCATCCTGGGGTTGGTGGCCCTGTCCCTGGCAATCGCCACCAGCCTGCTCCTTGTCAAGAGCAGCCAGGTCACCCACACCTCCGAACCCTATCGCATCGTCTATACCTCTCTCCAGGAAGAAGAGCATGCCCGCCTGATCAGTTGCGACCTGCAGGGCCGCAGCGCCAAGCCGCTCACCGATGGCGAGGCGCTGGACTGCTTTCCCGTATGTTCTCCCGCCCTCCCCGGTCAGGATGCGCGCATCGCCTTCATACGTCTGGAACTGGACCAGCCTGACTGGGGCGTGGAAACCCAGCCTGGCGGCGTCTGGATCGTGAGCGCATCCGGAGGCGTCGCCGCCCGAGCGAACAGCGCGGTCCGCAGCCTGGTCCCAACCGCGCCCACCTGGTCACCCGACGGCAAGCGCCTGGGCTTTGGCGGCTGCGAAGACCTCAATGGCGACAACAACCTGGGCCTGGACGAGATGGGCGTCTACGTGTGCGAGGTCGACAGCACACACACCACGCGCGTCGCTGCGGCAGTGGTGGAAGGCAGCGGGCTGGCCTGGTCGCCTGCTGGCGACTGGGGCCTCGTGCCGGTGCGCCGCAACAACCTGCCCTCGGTCTCGTTGCTGGACGGCTCCAGCGGCAATCTGACGCCCCTTCTGGACGGCAAAGCCAGTAGAGCCTGCTGGTCGCCAGACGGCCGGCGCATTGCCGCCTTTGCCGAGAAACGCATTCTCATCCTGCCCATGGGCGGCGGGCAGCCAGACACCCTGGACGCCCCGCCGGGAGAGGTCATCGAGCTCATCTGGGCGCCCAGCCCTGACGACCCCGAGGGCCGGCTGCTGGCAGTCGTGGCCCCACAAGCCAGCCATGGCGCCGGCCAGTTGTACTGGCGCTCGCCAGCCGCCGAGAACCGCGCAGGCTGGCAAGCCCTCACCTTCGAATCCGAGGTCTTCGGCCTCGCACCTTCGCCTGACGGGCGTTACGTGGCCTTCTCGGCACCCAACCCTTCGGGCAGTTTCTTCAACGTCGATCTCTACTTGCTGGAATTCGGCCAACCGCAGCCACGCCGCCTCACCTCCGATGAGGGCTACGAAGGCCTCGCCACGTGGGCGCCGGTCGCCGCCAAGTAATGCGCAGGCTCGTGGGGTCGCCAAGCGCAATTGTGAACCTGGAGGACTGACTCTGCATGCAGGAGCATAGCGGCACGACATCAAA
>CAYZKS010000190.1:3082-6324 GCA_964478725.1 uncultured Anaerolineales bacterium | reverse complement strand
GCTCTGAGCGTGCGCGTCTGACCCCGCGAGTGGAAGTAGTGGCATGCTCTAGCTCGGCCCTGGTCTATGTGCGATGACGCTGGGTAGGGATGGCAGCTGCTTCAACGACGGGCAGATCCAGGGGTACGTGCCAGCATTGCATACAGTTCGCCTGAGCCTGCACCAGCCCCAGACGCAAACGAACCCAGGTTCATCGCCTGGGTTCGCTTGCAAGGAGGCGAGGCTACGCCGCGCAACGGCCCCTGAGCACCACTGGGATAGTGCGGAGAAGGATGGTTGCATCCAGCCACGGCGTCTGGTGCTCAATGTACTGCAGGTCCAGCCGGACGATCTTCTCGAAGCTCAACCCGCTCCGGCCGCTGATCTGGGCCAGACCAGTCATGCCGGGCAGGACGGCGAGGCGACCAAGATGCCATCGAGAATACTCGGCGACTTCATAGTCCACAGCCGGGCGGGGGCCCACCAGGCTCATGTCGCCAAGCACGACATTGACCAACTGGGGCAATTCGTCCAGGCTGGTACGCCGCAGCCACTTGCCCACGCGCGTAACGCGGCTGTCCGCCGGGGGCTTGTACACCGAATGGGCACCGCCCTTGGACGCGTTGCCGTTGATATAGCCCTTGGCGAACTTGCGGTGCACGTCTTCGTCTGAACCATTGTACATGGAGCGGAACTTGAAGAGCGTGAATTGCTTCCCCATGCGTCCAATGCGCTTCTGGCAAAAGATGGCCGGCCCCGGGGAATCGAGCACGACTGCCAAGGCGATCAGCGTCAATACGGGAGACAGCAGGAGCAACAACAGCAACGACAGAACCAGGTCGGTCCACCGCTTGATATAGGGGTAGATCGCCGGCCTGGGCTGCGCGATCCGCGTGTGGCATACCGTCTCAACGGTGATGCGCGACCACGGGATGTTCCTGGTCTTGACTTCGATCACTGGTTGCCTCCATAACAAGACGAAAGTGGGTCACTCACCCACGCCACGAGCATACAATGTCCAGGTGAAACCACCATGAAAGCCCGCCAAAATCCACATTACAGTTTCTTCACCTGGATCCAGCAGCACAAGTTGAAAAAGCGGTTGGGGGGAGCAAAATCGGGGTTGCGGGCGCATGCAAATAGCCGCGGGGTAGAAACCTGGTTTCAAGACCAGATATGAGCTTTTCTGTCCTCGCGACGCCGCAGCGCATATGAAGGTGATTTCAATACTTTCAGAAAGCCAGTTTTGCTCAGACGGTACGCCTTCGGGCTTGTGGAACTCGACCCAATCAGGCAGAGCCATGTACACCTTGTAATTATGACGCAATCCATGGCCTCTGGCGTACGGGTGAATGTGGCCGAGCCCAATGGGGGAAACCAGCCCCTTGCAGTGGATGCGGGCGCTACTGCGGCAGACAGTGGATGGCCCGGATGGCAGCGCGCAGCACTACGGTCGTGGCGGTAGGATAGGCCATCTCAGCGCAGTGGCATGCACTGACTCGTTACTGTGGTCAAACCAGTTGTTTGCGGCTACACCTGCAGGACGTCAATGCTGCCGCCTTCGCTGTCCATGAACAACATGCGACGCCGCAGCGGCTCGCCGCGTCCGGTCAGCAGCTTGACCACTTCCTGTACCTGCCAGGAAGCCACCATCATGGGCGTTGCGGCCGGATTGCCCCATTGCGTCTCGATGCCGTGCTCTGGCACCTGACCCTCGCCATAAATGCCTGTCAGGCCGGGGTCATCCGGGAGAATGGTCATGACTTGCCCCACAAAGCCGGCGATTGCGCCGTGCACCATTGGGCGCCCCAGGGCGCGCGCGACGCGCTGCAGGGCCAGGCGCGTCGGCAGGGCATCCAGGGCATCCACCAGGACGTCGGCGTCGCGCAGCAACTGCAGCATCTGCGCCTCGTCCACGCGCAGGTTATGCGCGATCACTTCGACCGCACTATTCACTTCCGCCACGCGCTCGCGCGCGGCGTGGGTCTTGGGCTGTCCCAGGTTGCGCTGGGTGGCCAGCGCCTGGCGGTTCAGGTTGCTCTCTTCGACTACATCGCCGTCAATCACGATCAGCCGCCCTACTCCCATGCGCGCCAAGCCTTCGATGATCCAGCCGCCCAGGCCGCCCGCTCCCACGATGCCCACGGTGGCGCGCAGCAGCGCCAACTGCCCTTCCCAGCCCACTGTCCCCAGGCTACGCCCGTAGCGCGCCGGCAGGATGTGCGCCTGCACCGCTGCAATCTCCACATCACGTGCGGACAGGACAGCTTCGTGCGCCACCTGTTGGACAGCGGGCAGCGACAGCAGCCACAAGCTGGCTCCGCTCGGGTCCTTGACCTCACGCGCCAGCTCGCGCAAGCGTTCCACGAGTGCGGCCATCGGGACCTCCTAGCACCCACCCGCGATCGGAGGGAAGAGGCTGAGCACGTCACCCTCCTTCAGGACGCGATCGAGGTGCTCCACTTCCTCGTTCACCATGGCTACCAAAGGCGCGCGATCAGGCACGCCCAGACGGGGCAACACCGCGGCGATGTCGGACCCCTCTGGCACGTCCACTCCCAGGCCCGTGCGGGGCGCCTCGGGTTGGTACTTGTGCAGGCTGGCGAAAAGCTTGACCGTAATGCGCATCAGTACTCCCTCACTTCCTCCCGCCCGCGCAGGACGCGCAGGGCCCCCTGGGCCATGGCGAGCATCTCGTCCTCGCCGGGGTAGACCAGTAAGCGCCCCATCCATTCGACGCGCTCGCGAATCCACTCTACCAGCATGCTCGAATGCGCCAACCCACCCGTCAATACGATGGCATCAGGGGGCGCCTTGAGCACTGTGGCCATCAGGCCAATCTCCTTGGCGATCTGATAGGCCATGGCCTCATACACCAGGCGGGCGTGCTCATCTCCGGCGGCAATGCGGCGCTCAACCTCGGGCGCGTCGTTGGTGCCCAGATGAGCCAACAAGCCGCCGCGACGCGTCAAGCGGGCGAACAATTCATCGTACGTGTACTTGCCGGAGTAGCACATGCGCATCACATCACCGAAGGGCAGGCCGCCCACGCGCTCGGGAGAGAAGGGCCCCGTGCCATCCAGGGCCTGGTTCACGTCCAGCATGCATCCATGCACATGCGCGCTGACAGAGATGCCGCCACCCATGTGCACGATCACCATCTTGAGCGTGTCATACGGGCGGCCCAGGTCGGCGCTGGCGCGGCGCGCCGCCGCCTTCAGGCTGAGCACGTGCGCGAAGCTCCTGCGCTCAAAGTCGGGCAG
>CAYZKS010000190.1:1582-2982 GCA_964478725.1 uncultured Anaerolineales bacterium | reverse complement strand
TCCACCCCAATGCCATGCCGCTGCAGGAAGGCCAGCACGGCGTCGCGGCGGAAGGCGTATTGGTCCGGAATACGGCGAAAAGCCGCGATCTCGGCATGCTCGTGCCGGATCACCTGGCTGGCGATGGGCTCTTCGTCCTCGAACACCGCGACCTTGGTAGAGGTGGAACCGGGGTTGATGGTCAGGGTGCGAAGGCGCTTTGTCGTCATCTCATCCTCCGCTTGGGAGCCAAGCCAGAATGCAGCCGGTAGGCAGCAAAGGCCGGTAACGTATATGCCAGGCTTGCGGTGTGCGCCCCCCCGTGCCTCGAGGCCGCATGCCTGCGGAGTCCCACGGCATGTCTCTACCTCTGACAACGCGGGCAGAAGTGAGTTCCGCGCTGGGACACCACGATGCGCTCGATGGGCGTGCCGCAGCGCACGCAGGCTTCGCCTTGCCGCTGGTAGACGCACAGATGCTCCTGAAACTCGCCTGCCTGTCCCTCGGCATCGCGATAGCGTGCATCGCGCAAGGTACTACCTCTTGAGGCGATGGCCTGCGCCAGCACCTGCCGGATGGCGCTGTGAAGCCGGCGCACTTCGCTACGGGTGAGCGTGTCGGCCTTGCGCCGGGGGTGCAGTCGCGCGGCAAAGAGCGCCTCGTCCACGTAGATGTTTCCCAGGCCGGCCAACACGTCCTGGCGCAGCAGCAGCGGTTTGAGCGCGCCTTTGTGCCCTGCTAGCAGCGCGCGCAGGTCGGATGGCGTGAAATCATCCGCCAGGGGTTCGCGCCCCAGCTTGCCGGCCACCGTGCACACGTCCGTTGTGAGATACATGCGTCCAAACTTGCGCATGTCGGAGAAGATCATGCGGCGACCGTCGTCCAGATCGAACGCGACGCGCGCGTAGGCATCGAGCGCGGCGCCTGGAGGCTCGACCCTCACCTGCCCGCTCATGCGCAGGTGGACCAGCAGGTTGAGCCCATCGGAAAGCGAGAACACGAGGAACTTGCCGCGACGGCCCACACGCTCGATGCGCAGGCCAGGCACCCGGTGGGTGAATTCGGCCACGCTTGGCAGGGCAATGGAACGCGGCCAGAGCACCTCCACACCGCTCAAGACGGCGCCAGCCAGCAGGTGCTGCAGATGGCGGGCCAGCGTCTCAACCTCAGGCAGCTCGGGCACGCCCCCTCCACAGGGCCAACCCTGCCAGGCCAAACAGCGCGCCCAGCCATGAGGTGCAAGTCACGGGATCTCGACTGGTGGAGCGCCGGGGTACGGCGGTGGCCCCTGGCTGCGGCGTCGGGCGCAGGTCTAATCCCAGGCTGGCGCGCCATTGGCGATCCAGCTCGTCCACCCCGAATCCGTACGTGCGTTGCAGCGCCTGCTCCTGGGTCTGCCCGGCTCGAAACTCGGCCAGCAG
>CAYZKS010000190.1:0-1482 GCA_964478725.1 uncultured Anaerolineales bacterium | reverse complement strand
ACCACGATGTGCGAAAGCTCGTGTGCCATGGTACCTTCCACATCCGAGTGCGAACCCAGAATCAGCAGGGTGGAACGGTCCACCGCCACGCCCAGAGTGACGATGTTGGCGTCAAACGCCTCGCTCCGGGAATAGAGCGCCAGGCTCATGTCTGACTTGCTTTGATATACGTAGATGCGCACAGGCTGGTCGAGCGTGATCCCGACCTCATCCTGCAGGCGCACCAGGGCCTGGGTAGCATAGCCCATCAAGCGCTGCGCCTGCGCCTGGTTGGAGCCATAGTAGAAGAGCACAATCTGGCCATCCTGAAGCGTCTTCCAGGTGAAGCGGTCATCGTCATAGGAAAAGGGCATGAAAGGCGTCTCCAGTACCTGACCGGCCTTGTCCACGATGCGCCAGCGGTACTCCAGACGCGCCCCGACCGCGAGCTGGCCGGGCTCCAGACCCCACGTATGCTCAAAGTTCCTCTGGCCAGGTCGCACGGTGTCGCTCACGGCTAGCGGTACTCGCACTGTCACATTCTCACCCACCAGGCGGTAGAACAGGGTTACTTCCTCGACGCCCGCTTCGGCTTCCACCTCCAGATCAAAGTCCACGCTCCGCCCAAAGTTCACCACGGCGCTGTCGGCAAGCACGCGAATGGCGTCGTCCGCCCGCACGAGACCGGCCGCCAGCAGCAGCGTGCCAAGAAGCAGGGCCACCAAGGCCAAGGCCCAGCGCGACCCCGCGGTTTTCGTGAGCTCACGCAATCTCGCAGCCATACTACTCCAGCTGTTCAGGGGGCGTATTGCGGTGCTTGTCACCGATCTCGATCAGCATTTGGGGGATGTCATCCTCTACAGGGTACTTGCGCTGGCAATCGCGGCACACCAGCCACTTGTCCTTGACCACATCCAATCTGCCCGGGTCACTGCCGGGCAAGCGCAGGGGGTCACTGACGCAGGCAGGACAGCGCAGGATATCTTGATCCAGCATCCACCGGGTTGAAGTACCGATCATGGGACCTCCTTCGACGCGACAGGCTGCCCCGGGCGGCACCCAAACGGCCTGATGCGGGCGTCACCCTGGGCGAATGTCAGAAGCGCAGACGGCCCATGAGGCCGACGCAGCCAACGGCGAAAGTATACTGCAAAGCAGACCGGAGGCAAAGCAGAACTCTGCCCACTGGGCAGCACCCTGGGAGGGAGGCCATGCGCCGTCTGCGCTCAGGCGGGCTGGACGAGCAGTGGCTACGCTTCTGTGCACAAGGCGCGACGCGCCCCAGAGAAAACGATCAGGCACGTCGCATTTGCCGCCGCACAAAGGATGGGGCAGAGCCTGCGTTCACCGCATTGCTCTGCCCCCCTGATGCCTGGTCCCTATTCTTTTGTCCTGGCTGGTCAAGGCTTCTGACTGGTACGGTTAGCCGCCCAACACTCCGGCCATGGTATTGGCCACGCTGTTGAGCACGCCACTGATGTTGGTGCCCAGCAGGGTCACCGC
>CAYZKS010000189.1:0-6375 GCA_964478725.1 uncultured Anaerolineales bacterium | reverse complement strand
GGAAGCCCTTGCCCTGCTCCTGCACCCTCCCGGCTGACTTTGGAAAAACCCTGTCCATCATGAACTCGCTCCAATTTGGCCAAACAGGGCTCTGGCCGTAGACTAGCACCCAACCAGGAGGCGGCTGCCTATCATTTGTGCTCGCATTGCCCAGGGGATGGCTAGCCTTGCGACCGCTGGGCGCATCCGCGTGCCCTGCTGAAGTGAGGATGCGGGCTGGAGGCGTGTCAGTCGAGCAACGCACGATGCCTGCCGCCGGACTGCATGAGCGCGGAGAGCTACTGGTGGACTAGGGCGCTCGCCGCGTGTCTCCCCATCAACGCAATCGGAGGTTGGAGTGGCGCAAGACAGCATTAGGTGCGTGGCAGTGATTGGCGCAGGCATCATGGGGCATTCCATTGCCCAGCTCTTTGCCCAGCGAGGTTTCCAGGTTGCACTTTACTCTCGTCGTACAGAGACTCTGGAGCGAGCTCAGGCATCGATGCGCTCCAACCTTGACTGGCTGCTCGAGAGGGGATGGCTCTCGGCCGCTGACATCCCAGAGGCTCTGAAGCGCGTGGAGCCGACGACTGACTTGGCTGGCGCTGTCAGGGGCGCCGACTTTGTCGTTGAGACCGTGGCCGAGAACCTGGAAATCAAGCATCAGGTACTGGGAGAGCTGGAGAAGCATTGCCCCCCTCATGCCGTGATCAGCAGCAACACTTCCAGCTACCAGGTCGCCAGCATGGCTTCTGCGCTGCGCCAGCGTGACCGCTTCCTTGTCACGCACTTCTGGAATCCCCCGCACATTGTCCCCTTGGTCGAGGTGGTGCAAGGGGAGGAGACATCGAACGAGAGCATCGAGATCACCATGGCACTTCTGAGAGCAGCCGGTAAAGTGCCCGCTCTGGTACGGAAGGACCTCCCTGGCTTTGTCGGCAATCGCCTCCAGCACGCGTTGAGACGTGAAGCACTGGCGATCGTTGCGCACGGCATTGCAGACGCCAAGGACGTGGACCTCATCGCAAGATTCAGTTTCGGTCTGCGCTCGCCCTTTGTGGGGCTGTTCGAGACCATGGACCTGAACGGCCTCGACACGGTGTTTGCCATTCAGCAGCACCTGCTGGCCGACTTGGATCGGTCGACGCACGCGTCTCCTCTGCTCGCCGACAGGGTGCAACGGGGCGAACTGGGCGTCAAGACCCGGAAGGGATTCTATGATTGGTCACCGGATGCCTTGGCCGAGCTCAAGCGCAGACGTGACGAAGGTGTGCTGCAAACACTCAAATGGCTCGAAGACCACAACCGAAAAATCCAGAAAGGGGATGCGCACATGGAATCCGAGCACAAAGAGCCCGATCCTGGTCCGGCTGATACCGTGACTGGTGGAACTGTGCGGGTCATTCATTGGGACGAGGTGTCCGAGGAGTCCAAGTTCGCTGGGATATGCCATCGCAAACTGGACGCCCAGAACATGTCTGTGGTACGCTACGTGTACCAACCAGGATCGGTCTACCCGCCGCACTCGCACGCTGAAGAACAGGTGACCGTGGTGCTTTCGGGTGAGATCGAGTTTGACGTCGGAGGTCGCAAGGTGCTGGCCGGACCCGACACGCTTCTCATTATCCCTCCTTGGGCAGTTCATGGCGCGCGGGTTTGCGGGGACGAGCCGGTTGTATCCATGAACCTGCTATCGCCCAGGCGCACACAGCCAATCTCATATCAGTAGCTTCCCGCGCACATGACCCAGCCCGCGACCGGAGATGACTGCGTAAAGCCCTGTTACTTACGACGGGGCCGTTGTTTGAGGCACGACCGAGGCGTGCCTCAAACTTCACCATAACCTCTTGACAAATCGCACTCCGCGCTGTATGCTGTAGTCAGAATAGCACAGATCGCTTCGTGCGAGCGTGCAGTAGGCAGTCACTACACGTTGCTTTTTTTGTGGTATGCCTACAGTGTGACCCATTGATCCCCATCCAAGCCCGTCTACTGCCAGGTCCCTGCACAGTGGGCAGAGAGAAGTGCCTCTGCTTCCTCCTGCAGGGCCATAGCGGTTGACGGGCGTTTACGTTGTTGAACGGCCAGCACGGATCTGCCTTGAGAGGATGGAACAGGATATGCCGACGTCCCTCTCTTGTCCCCTCGTTGTTCATTGTGCCGGCTGCCTGCCGGACGATCGTCTCCACTTTGAACGCACAGATCTCAATGCCGAAAAGCCCATCGCCTGGCTTGATGCTTGATAGCAGCGTGACATAGACCTGCCGGTGCCGGGAGCAGTAGGACCTCAGAGGATCGAGCTAGATGAAGACAAGAACAATGACGCCCAAGCGTCACAGTGGGAAGGTCGAAAGCGCCAAGGAGGCGCTGGCCCACGAAACCGCTGAACGCAAGAGGATGGAGGAGGAGCGTGAACGCCTGCTGGCGGCAGAGCGCGCCCAGACTCGCCGGCAGGCGGCGCTGGTCCGGCTCAGTGCGGAACTCGCGGCCAAGCTGGACGAGGTCGAGGTCTGCCAGTGTGTGGTGAACGGCCTGCACGAAGCTCTCGGTTTCGATTTCGTAGGCCTCTTCTTGACGGACGAGGCAGGCATTCAGGAGCGCAGCCCCAAGGACATTGCGGCAGCCGTCGGCGACCGCCGCCTGGTGGCTGGTGCGAGCCTCGATGGCGTGGTTGTTCCCGCGCGCATCCCAGCCGGCCAGGGGCTATCCGAAGCACCCTTGCTGGATGGGAAGCTTCATTACACGCCTGATGTGGCCCTGGACCCGCGGCATCTCGGTGAGATTGGCGGTTCAGAGGTGGATGTGCCGATCCGCATCGGCGACCGGGTGCTTGGCGTGCTGGCTGTCGAGGCTCGGGAACGAAACGCCTTCGACCAAGATGATCTGGATGTGCTCACGGCTGCTGCCCAGCAGACCGGGCTGGCTCTGGAGAAGGCCTGGCTCCTGGCCGCTGAGCGCCAGCGTGCCGACGAACTCGAGGCGCTACGCATCACTATGGCTGACATCACGGCCGAGCTGGAGTTGTCGGCACTGCTACAAGCTATCGTGGAGCGCGCGACGGCCCTGTTGCATGCCACCGGCGGAGAACTCGGCCTGTGGGACGAGGACAAACGGGAGATGCGCATCCTGGTTTGTCATAACATGGGACGAGACTACTCTGGGACGTGCCTGGCTCCTGGCGAGGGCGCGATGGGGCATGTGGCCCAGAGCGGCGAGCCTCTGATCCTTGACGACTACCACACGTGGGAGGGACGGGCATCGCAGTATGCCGATGCCAAGGTGCATGGTACTGTGGCAGTGCCCCTGACCGTGGCCGGTCGGTTGGTGGGTGCCATTAGCATCTCCCAGAGCGATCCAACACGCACGTTCGGACCCGCTGACGTGCATCTCGCCAACCTGTTCGCCCAGCAGGCGGCCATCGCCATCGAGAACGCGCGCCTTTTCGAAGCCGAGCAGCGCCGAGCGGATCAGTTCCAGGTGGTCAGCGAGGTCGGGCGGCGCATGACATCCCTACTGGCAGCGGACGAGTTGCTGTGGGAGATCGCCCGTTTGATCAAAGCGACGCTGGGCTACTACCTCGTGGGCATTGCCTTGATCGAAGGGGATGAGCTCATCTTCAAGGCGGGCGCGGGCGCAGTCTGGGAAAACCCAGAGTTTCACCCGCCGCGCATCAAGGTGGGCCGGGAGGGGATCACAGGCTGGGTAGCGCATAGCGGTGAACCCTTGCTGGTGCCTGACGTTCTCCAGGAGCCGCGTTATTACTCCCTGGCTGAAGCGGGTGAAATGCGGTCGGAACTGGCGGTGCCCCTGAAGACCAAGGAGAAAGTGATTGGCGTGCTGCATGTGCAGAGCGAACGCCTGAATGCTTTTGACGAGAGTGACTTGGCTGTGCTGCAATCCCTATCCCACCAGGCGGCCATCGCCATCGAGAACGCCCGGCTATATGATCAGGCCCAACGCGAGATTGCGGAACGGGCGCGAGCGGAGGAGGAGGCCCACCAGGCCAAGCAGGTTGCCGAAGCGGCCAACGAGGCCAAGAGCGCCTTCCTGGCGACCATGAGCCACGAGATCCGCACGCCCATGAACGCCGTGATCGGCATGACCAGCCTGCTGCTGGACACCGATCTCACTCCCGAGCAGCGCGGATTCGTCGAGACCATTCGCGAGAGCGGTGATGCCCTGCTCACCCTGATCAACGACATCCTCGATTTCTCCAAGATCGAGGCGGGCAAGATGGAATTGGAGCACCAGCCCTTCGGCCTGCACGACTGCTTGGAGGGCGCTCTCGATCTGCTGGCCGCCAGAGCTGCCGAGAAGGGGCTGGACCTGGCCTACTCAATCGAGCCTGGGGTCCCCGATGCCATCTATGGCGATGCGACCCGTCTGCGTCAGGTTCTGGTGAACCTACTGAGCAATGCCGTCAAGTTCACCGAGGTTGGCGAGGTGGTGGTGACGCTCGCCCGTGGCGAAAGAGATGCCGCCTTGCACCAAGAGCTGCACTTCTCGGTCAGGGACACAGGCATTGGCATCGCTCGCAGTCACATGAACCGGCTGTTCCAGCCCTTCACGCAGATGGACGCCTCGATGACGCGCCGCTACGGGGGCACCGGACTGGGCCTTGCCATCTGCAGGCGCTTGACCGACATGATGGGCGGCAGAATGTGGGTGGAAAGCGAAGGTGTGCCGGGCAAGGGATCGGTTTTCCATTTCACCATTCAGGCCGAAGCGGCTCCCAGCCGGCCGCGCCCCTTCCTGCAGCCTGTCCAACCCGATCTGACTGGCAAACGGGTGCTGATTGTAGACGACAACGCCACCAACCGCCAGATCCTGACGCGTCAGACGCATGCCTGGGGCATGTTGCCGCAGGCGACAGCCTCACCTCACGAGGCCTTGGAGTGGATCCGCTGCGAGGAGCCCTTCGATGTGGCGCTCATCGATAGCCAGATGCCAGACATGGATGGCATGGCGCTGGCTGCAGCCATGCAGCGGGCATATGCAGCGAGAGTCAATTCGAACGCTGCATTGCCTGTGGTCATGCTGACCTCAGGCCTGCCCGGCGCTGTCCCACAAGGTAGCGAGGTTGTCGCCGTACTGACCAAGCCGATCAAGGCTTCCCAGCTATACGATCTGCTGCTGGGCTTGCTTGGCGAGCGACCAGCAGCCGTAGCCCGACCTGCTATCGCACCAAGGCTGCGCTTTGATGCCGGGATGGCACAGCGCCAACCGTTGCGCATTCTTGTGGCGGAAGACAATGTGATCAACCAGCAGGTTGCCCTGTCCTTCCTGCAGCGTCTGGGCTATCGGGGCGACGTGGTGGCCAATGGCCTGGAGGTACTGGGATCGTTGCAGAGGCAGCCCTACGATGTGGTGCTGATGGACGTCCAGATGCCAGAGATGGATGGGCTGGAAGCCACGCGTTGCATCCGGCAGTTGCCGCCTGCGGCACTGGCTGCGGAGGCGCAGCCGCGCATCATTGCCATGACCGCCAACGCTTTGAGGGAAGACTGCGATGTCTGCCTGGCCGCTGGCATGGATGACTATATCAGCAAGCCCGTGCAGGTATCTGACCTGGTGGCAGCGTTGAAGAAGTGCCGGCCGCGGCGCAAAAAGAGCCCGCACAAACCGGCAGCAGCGCCTCAACCAGTTGGCTCGGCAGCTGCTCCGCAGGTGGGCTCACCTGAGGTCCTGGATTTCAGGGCCCTGAAGCAGTTGCGGGCTACGTTGGGCAGGCAGGCCGACCGCATGCTGCCGGGGCTGATCGAGCAGTTCTATCGAGATGGCAACAGGCTACTGGGCCAGGCGCGCCAGGCATTGGAGCAGGCGCGAATCGAAGACCTGCGCATCGCCTCGCACACATTAAAGTCTACCAGCGCCACCTTCGGCGCCATGGCGCTATCCGCTGTGGCTCACGAAATGGAATCCCTCGCCCGCAGCGGGACACTGAATGGGGTGGCCGAGCAGATTTCCCGGGCCGAGACTGAGTTCGCCAAGGCTAAGAGCGCATTGGAGGCTACACGCGATGGACTATGAAGCAATTGCCGGAAGGGGCCGCATTCTGGTCGTCGACGACGAGATGTTGAATCGCACGCTGCTGTCCACCAACCTTCAGGAATCGAGTTACAGCGTCGAGACGGCCGAGGATGGGCAACAAGCGCTGGAATTGCTTCGGAGCGCAGAGTTCGACGCTGTTCTGCTGGACCTGATCATGCCCAAGATGGATGGCTATCAAGTACTGGCCGAGATGAAGAGGGATGCAAAGCTCCGGCGTATCCCGGTGATTGTCATCTCATCCATGGATGACATGGAAAGCACTGTGCGCTGTATCGAGATGGGTGCCACCGACTATTTGGCCAAGCCTTTCAATCCGGTGTTGCTAGAGGCGCGCATGCGCGCCTC
>CAYZKS010000188.1:0-6392 GCA_964478725.1 uncultured Anaerolineales bacterium | reverse complement strand
CTTGTCACCGGTGGAGCCCGCGGCCTGGGCAAGGCCATGGCTCTCGGCCTGGCGCAATACGGCGCCAACGTGGCGCTGGTCGACATTGACCTGGACTTGGCGCGCACAAGCTCGCGCGAGCTGGAGGCCTTTGGTATCCAGTCCATGGCTTTGCGCGGCGACGTCACCGTTGAAGCCGATGCTCAACAGACGGTGCAGGCGGTGGTGAAGCGGTGGGGCAGCCTGGATGTACTGGTCAACAACGCCGGCATCGCCATCACCGGCGCTGCCGAAAGCATCAGCCTGGCCGAGTTCAAGCGCGTCTACGAGATCGACGTCTTCGGGCTGTTCAACTTCTCCAGGGCGGCCTTTGGCCCGATGTCTCAACAGAAGCGCGGAAGCATCATCAACATGGCCAGCATGTGTGGCATGACCGTGGTGTACCCGCAGGAGCACACAGGCTACAACTCGGCCAAGGCCGCCGTGATCATGATCACCAAGTCCCTGGCCGTGGAATGGGCGCCCTTTGGCATTCGCGTCAACGCCATCGCCCCCGGCTACATGCTCACGCCGCCGGTGGAGAAGATGAAGGCAGATGACCCCAAGATGTTCGAGTACTGGATGACCCAGGTACCGATGCGACGCCTCGGCGTCCCGGAGGAACTCCAGGGAACCATCGTATACCTGGCCTCCGATGCTTCCAGTTTCATGACCGGGCACACCCTGGTCATCGACGGCGGCTATACGTGCATGTAGGCGCGGGCATCCGCGAGCGCTTTCGTGCTGTGACGCGCTTTGAGAGCGTGGACGCGGTGCCCAATTTCGAGCTCAACGCCTGGGTGCAGACATACGAGCGCTGGCAATCCGAGGGCCTATCCACAGCAGACGTACCCAGCCGCGAGTTCCAGTGGGGCTGCCCGTTCTTCGGCATCGACTGGCGTGACCGCTGCGACGTCAAGCTCTCCCTGCTGCCGCCATTCGAAGAAACGGTGATCGAGGAAAGCCCAGACTACCGCGTATACCGCGACAGCAGTGGCCGCGTACGCAAAGCGCTCAAGAGAGG
Organism: uncultured Anaerolineales bacterium; assembly: GCA_964478725.1. Lineage (GTDB taxonomy): Bacteria > Chloroflexota > Anaerolineae > UBA2200 > UBA2200 > CAYZKS01. The sequence continues at coordinate 5,350 of CAYZKS010000188.1, read as the reverse complement.
CGAGTCGCAGGGCTACCGTCTGTCCATGGACGAGTACATCTCGTTTCCGGTCCAGACGCGTGTGGATTTTCGCGAGCTCCAGAAACGCCTTGACCCGCACGCCCCAGAGCGCCTTTCGCCGGACTATCGGCAGAAGGTAGATGCGTGGAGGAATCGCACTCATATCCTGACGGTGGGCGACAACTTTGGGTTTTATTGGAACTTGCGCGAATGGATGGGCACAATGAACGCATCATCCGTCTTCTTTGATGACCCACTGCTCGCGCATGAGATGATGGAGTTCAGCGCTGATTTCCTGATCGAGCTGCTGCACCCTGTACTGCATGAGGTCGAGCTAGACTACTTCAGCTTCGCGGAGGACATGGCCTACAAGGCCGGGCCGTTGATCTCGCCCAAGATCTTCCGTGAGTTCTTGCTGCAACCCTACCAGCGCGCGACTGACTTTCTGCGGTGCCACGGCGTGAGCTCCATCTGGATGGATACCGACGGGAATTGGGAGATCATGCTGCCCCTCTTCCTGGAGGCGGGCATCAACTGCCTGTGGCCGCTCGAGCAGCAGGCCGGCATGGACCCGGTGCACCTGCGCAAGGAGTATGGAAGAGACCTCGTGCTCAGTGGGGGCATTGACAAACGTGAACTGGCCAAAGGCAAGCGGGAGATCGAGACAGAACTGCGCGCCAAGTTGCCATGTCTCCTCGAGCAAGGCGGCTACTTCCCGACTCTGGACCACTCGGTTCCGCCCAACGTGCCCTTGGATAACTACCGGTACTACATCGAGCTGAAGCAGAAAATGCTGAAAGGCGAGTACTGAGGAGAGGAACATGTTCAAGATTCTTGCTACCCATGTCGCGGTGGACGTGGAAGACCTGCAGGCCACCATGCACTATCTGGACGACGTCGTGGGCCTGAAAGAGCTGCGCGAGGTGAACCGGCCCAACGTGCGCGTAGTCTGGTATCCCGGTCTGGAGTTGGCGCAGGCCAAGCCGGATTCTGCGCCAGGCATCGTCAAGCACGTCGCCTGGGAGGTCGACGACATCCTGGCGGCCATACGGGACCTGAAAGCGCAAGGCGTCACCTTCGAAGGCGATGAACCGCGCCAGATCGAGACGGCCGTGGTCAGCACCCACCAGCGGGTGCGCTACGTCTTCTTTACCACACCCGTAGGCCTGCGAGGTGAGCTGGTGCAGGTGGACCCGCCGCCCGTGAGCGCATAGCGCTCACGGCACGCCCGGCAATGCATACCAGCTGGCGGACCCGTCCGGCCAGGCAGATCGGAGAGGTCACAGACGAATGAACGAACGAGAGCTATTCAATGCCGTCATGCACTACGAACCCTTTGACAGGGTTCCCGTGTGGTACAATGGAGAATGGCCCGAGACCACCTTGGAGTGGGCGCAGCAAGGCCTTCTCCCTGACGCGAACCGTCCCAAGTACTTCAACACGGTGACGTTCCCCTGGACCGTCCCCACGGACTTGCCGGTAGAGTTCCTTGGTTCCAAGGAAGTCGGACGCAAGAACGAGGTAGGTCTGCGCTGGCCCACAATTCTGCTGCCGGCCTTTCCCGAAGAGGTGTTTGAGGAGACTGATGAGTACCGCGTGCTTCGCCAGTTCGACGGAGTCGTCGTCAAGCAATGGAAACACCAATCCAGCATCCCGCACTCCATAGACCATACCTTCAAGTCCGCCAAGGATTGGCCCGAGTACAAGAAGCGTCTGCAGCCCGATCCTCGGCGCCTGCCTAAGGACCTTGACACAATCCTCGAACAGATGCATGATTATGACGAGCCCGTGCGCATGCGCGTGGGCAGCCTCATGGGCGTTGTCCGCAACTGGATGGGAGTCGAGCGCTACTGTGTCCTGCAGATGGAAGACCAGGAGCTGTTGAGCGAGATCGTGGACACCATCGCCAATCTGGCCTGCTGGGAAATGGACCACGTGCTGCCCAAGATCAAGGTGGATCTGGCCTGGGCCTGGGAGGACATCAGCAGCCGTTCGGGGCCGTTCATCAGTCCGCGGGTATTTCAAAAGTGCGTCGTGCCTGGCTACCAGAAGATCACAACCAAGTTACGTCAGTACGGGGTGGATCTGTTCGGCGTGGATTCCGATGGCATTTTCGACCCACTGATTCCCGGATTTCTGGAGGGCGGAGTCAACATCCTCTACCCCATGGAGGTTGGCACCTGGAAGACGGACGTCATCCAGTTGCGACGACGCTTCGGACGTGAGCTGCGCATGATCGGAGGGGTCAACAAGCTAGAGTTGCCCAAAGGCCGACAGGCCATTGACGCAGAATTGGCGCGCCGTTTGCCGTTGGTGCAAGAGGGCGGCTACATCCCAGCGCCCGACCACGAGATCGTCCCCGGCACCAGGCTCGAGGACTACAAGTACTACCTGGAGAGCATACGGGCGTTCAGGGTCAAAGGCCCAGTCTCGCCCAACTAAGGAGGCATGCATGACAACCATCAATCTTCCCTCCCCGGAGACCATCGCTGCACTGCGAGAGTTCGATAGCGCCACCATCTCCAACGCCATCGAACACTTCCGCGTGCGCGATCAGACCTCGGGCTATGCCTCGTATGAGCTGGAGTGTCAGTTCCCCGACTACAAACCCATGGTGGGCTATGCGCTGACCTGCACCGCGGATACCACAACAGCCGGCGATAAGCGCCCCATGCAACTGCACCGCATGTTTGACTTGATGGTGCAGATGCCCAAGCCCATCGTGATCGTGGTACAGTACGTGGGCCCGGATCGCTTGCGCAGTTGCCTGTCCGGAGACCTGTTCGCACTGACCGTGCAGAGGCTAGGTGCTGTTGGCCTGGTCACCGATCTGGGCAACCGTGACAAGGAAGGCATCCGCCGCAACGCACCGGGCTACCAGGTGTTCTGCCCGGGCTGGGTTGTCTCACACGGCTATGGCGTTTACATGGATTATGGCGTCACAGTGTGCGTTGGCGGCTTGGCCATACGTCAGGGTGATCTGCTGCACGGCGATGCCAACGGCCTCTTGCAGGTACCTCTGCAAGTCGTGGACCGCTTGGTGGAGCAGGCCAGGGCCACGGTGACCGAGGAAACTCAGATCCTGGAATACTTGAAGGGGCCAAATGTCGACCTCGAAGGCATCAAGCGCCGCATCGGGCGCGACTGACCACAAACGCATATGACGGGCGTGACGTCTCGCCAGCGCGTCCTCGCTGCGCTGGAGCATCGTGAACCAGATCGGGTGCCAATCGACCTGAGCAGTGCGATCGCCACAGGGATCCACGTGCAGGCCTATGCGCGTCTGCTCAAGGTGCTGGGGCTAGAGCAGGATATCGTCCTCTGGGACAAGGGCTCTCAGGTTGTCAGGCCTTCTGAGCGCGTGCTCGAGCTTGTCGGGGCAGACGTGCGAGGTGTGGTGATGAGCGGCCGCCGTCCGCGCGCCCCGGACACTCCCGACGATACGATGGTAGATGACTGGGGCACGGCCTGGCGCATCGCACCGCATGGCACGTGCTACACACCGGTTGTCTTTCCGCTGCAGGGTGCCACGCACCAGCAGGTGGAGTCGTATGCCTGGCCTGATGGGAAAGATCCGATGCGGACCAACGCTGCCGCAGAGGAGGTCAAACGCCTGCACGAGCAGACGGACTATGCCGTCATCGCAATGGTGAGCTGGATCCCGCTGCTGCGCGGTCAGTACCTCAGGGGCTTTGACGCCTTTCTGGAGGATCTGTTGCTCCAGCCTTCACTGGCCGAGAGCATCTTGAAACACATCCAGCACTTCCAGATGGACCTGGCTGCCAATTTCCTCGATCGGGCAGGCGCATACGTCGACGTAGTGGGCCTCGGAGACGACTTCTCCACCCAAAACGGGCCAACCGTCTCGCCCAGGCTCTGGCGCAAGGTATTCAAGCCACGTCTGAAGGAGTACTTGGACTGGATACGTGGCAAGACCCAGGCAAAGATCTGGTTTCATAGCTGTGGCTCGGTGCACTGGGTGATTCGCGATCTACTGGACTGCGGTGTGGACATCCTAAATCCTGTCCAGCCACATGCGGCCGACATGGATACGGCCCAACTGAAGCGGCAATTTGGCGGCGAGCTGAGTTTCTGGGGCGCCATCGACACGCAGCAGGTGCTGCCCTTCGGTACGCCAGAACAAGTCGAAGGGGAAGTGAAGCGCCGCATCCACGACCTGGCACCCGGGGGCGGCTATGTCCTGGCCAGTTCCCACAACATCGAGGCCGACGTGCCGGGTGAGAACGTATGGGCCATGTTCCAGGCCGCGCAGTGCTGGGGGCACTATCCACTGCATATCAGCTAAGGAGTGATTCAGATGAGTTTGGTGAATCAGAGGACCGCATACGAAATGACCCCAAAGCGCCGCTTCCTCTCGGCCATGTTTGGTGGGCGCGTGGATCGTCCAGCGGTAGCCAGCGCCACATCCGTGACCAATGCCGAGCAGCAGGAAGCCCTGGGTGCGTTTTTCCCTGACGCACAGCAGGATGGCGAGCTGATGGCCCGCCTGGCGTCCGGGACCTACGAGATCCTGGGGTATGACTGCATCAACCCCGTCTTCAGCGTGCTGGCTGAGGCGGCCGCGCTGGGGTGTGAAGTGGCCTGGGGCGACAAGCTCAATATGCCCATAAATCGCACTTCACCCTGGCAGAAGCCCGAGGACGTGCACGTCCCGGCCGATTTCCTGACGAGGCTCACCACCAAGGCCGTGCTTGACGCCATCCGCATACTGCGCCAGAAGTATGGTGACCACGTGGCCATCCAAGGCAAGGTGATGGGCCCATGGACCCTGGCCTACCACATGCATGGCACGCAGAACTTCCTCATCAAGACCATCATCGAGCCGGACACCGTGCGAGGCTTTCTCGATCGCCTGAAAGAGATCACGGTCTTGTTCGGACAGGCGCAGATCGCGGCAGGCGCCGATTCGCTCTGCCTGGCGGATCACGCCACGGGAGATCTGGTCAGCGCCAAGATGTATCGGGACTTTCTCCTGCCCTATCATCAGGAACTGTCACTGCGCCTGGGTTGTCCCATCGCACTGCACATCTGCGGCAATACCCTGGACCGACTGGACTACATCTGTCAGACTGGTTTCGATTGCTTCCACATTGACACCAAGGTCGATGCCAACGCGGCCATGGCCAAGGTCAACGGCAGAATCTCGCTCATGGGAGGCGTCAACAATCCCGAGATACTGCTCAAAGGCACGCCCGAGCAGGTAGCGGAGAGCACGCGCTACGCCATGCACGCCGGGATGCAAATCCTGGGACCCGAATGCGCCATCCCGCTGGCCACGCCTACAGCGAATCTGAAGGAAATCGCGCGCGTGGTCAGGGCCGAGGCAGGC
>CAYZKS010000187.1:0-6399 GCA_964478725.1 uncultured Anaerolineales bacterium | reverse complement strand
GGCCTGACCGGCCCGCACAATGCTGTCCATCTGGGTCTTCTCCGCTTGGTCGAGCAGCCGCCTGATCTCGACAAAGTACTCGCGAGCTAGTTGTGCTGCCATTCGAATCGATCTCCTTTCCAGTTATGCATTCCGAGCGGCTGGCGAATGCTGCCTTTGCCTATTGCCAGCACAGCGCGGCCGCTCCTACCACGCCAGCCAGGTCGCCCAACTCCGCTACCTTGATCGGCACGACATAGTGCGGAATGCTATGTTCGCTCACCGTGCGCCGCACCGGTTCGAGAAAGAAATCACCCTGCTCAGCTACGCCGCCGCCGATTACGACCACCTCCGGATTCAAGGTGTGCAGGAGCGAGCAGATGGCAATGCCCAAAGCATATGCAGCATTCAACACCGTCTCCTGAGCCAGGGCATCTCCGCGCCGCGCCGCCGCAAACACCATCTCGCTGGTCACTGCTTCGATCTCGCCGCGGGCATCCGCCCTCAGTGTGCTCTCCCGCCTGTGATGCAGCGCTCTGCGCGCGGCCCGCGCGATGCCGGAGCCCGAAGCATAGTGCTCCACGCAGCCCATCGCTCCAGATGGGCAGCGCTCGCCATGCATGTCGACGGAGATCAGGGCGACCAGCCCGGCCAGCCCCTCCGCGCCGTGTATCAGCCTGCCGTCCAGAACCAGCCCGCCGCCGATGCCCGTGCCCACGGTCAGACATGCCATGTTGCGGGTGCCGCGTCCGGCTCCGTATAGATACTCACCCCAGGCAGCGCCCTTGGAGTCATTGTCCACACGCACTGGCAGGCTCGCGCCCACTGACTGCTGCACTAGCGCCTGCACCGGTACAGGCGTCCACGGAACGCCGCGCGGTCCAACGTGACCGATCATCTCGCCTCGACGGTTGATGTTTCCGGCGATGACAACCCCGACCCCGTCTAGCGATACTGCTTGCAGTTCGGGCAGCGCCAAGAAGCCCAGCAGCATGTGCGTTAGGCGCACAATACTTGCGCCCACTTCGTCCATGGAATGGAACGGATCCCACTCCTGCACCGCCTTGACCACGGTGCCGTCGTTGCGCACCAGCCCCATTCGCACATTGCTGGCACCACGATCAACGCCGACGGCGTGGCGCATCCTCTCGCTGGCCTTGGTGGGCACACATCCCTCCCCGGCCGCCCTCGGCGCAGCCTACTTGCGCTGCGCCTGCGGGCTAGCCTCCACAAAGCGCTGCGTGATCAACCACGGGCGAGTGACCGCCGAACCAATCACCACAGCCCACACTCCGGCTTCAAACGCTCGTCGCACGTGTTCCGTGTCCCAGTACTGTCCCTCGGCGATGACCGGCACGTGCACGGTCTTGCACATCTGGCGCAATAAAGGCAGATTCGGCTCATACGGGCCAAGCCCTGGCGGGAATGCCAAGGTTGTGGCCGTGATGTTGGCACCTGCCTGCTCGGCGCGCACAGCCTGCGCCAGGTCGCAACAGTCAGCCATCACCAGCGCACCTAGCTCGCTGTGGATTCGCTGGACCAACGTCACCGCGTCCACACCGCCCGGACGCGACCGATCGGTGACGTCGATCGCGATGATGTCTGCCCCGGCCTCCTTGACTGCGCGTGCATCCTCGAATGTGGGCGTGATAATGTGCCCTAGCCCATCGCTGCATGGGCGCTTCCAGATTCCGATGATGGGCAGCCCGGTGGCCTTCTTGATCGCGGCGACGTCCTCCGGCCCGTTGCAGCGGATGCCCGCTGCCCCGCCCTGCTTGGCGGCGAGCGCAAAAGCTACCATGAAAGGCGTTCCATACGTGGGGTCCCCGTGCACGGCTTGACACGAAATGATGATCCCGCCGCGAATCGCATCGAGCACCGTGTTGTTCATGTGTCAAAACTCCTTCAGGATGATTCTACGGCTGTGCTCAGTAGCGCGCCGCTACTCCTTGACCGCGCCCGCTGTCATGCCCTTGATCAACTGTCGCTGCGCCAGGAAGATAAAGATCAGCGTTGGGATGGTCGAGACGGTGATGCCCGCCGCCATGTCACCCCATTTGACCGCGTAGGACTGGATGAAGAAAGAGGTGCCCACGGTTGCGGTAATGGCCTTCCTCTGGCTCAGAATCACGGCAAACAGGAACTCGTTCCAACTGGTGATGAAGCTCAGGATTGCCACCGCCGCCAGTCCCGGGCGAATGATCGGAAACAGGATGTGGCGTAGCATCTGCAGCACCGACGCGCCATCAATCGCAGCCGCATCCTCCAACTCGCGCGGAAGTTCCTGCACGTAGCCGATGAGCAGCAACAGCGCTGTTGGCGAGAGGAATAGCGTGTGCATGATGATAATCGCCAACTGGGTATCGACCAGTTTGAGTTTGTAGAAGATCACGAAGATAGGGATCGCCAGGCTGATGGCCGGCATCAATCGCAGCAGTAGCGTTCCTCCCAAGACCCAATTGCCCAAGCCACGGAAGCGCACGATGCTGTAGGCCGCTGGCAGCGTGATGAGAATCGCCAGCGCGGTTGCCCCCAGTCCGATAATCACGCTGTTGGTGAGGTAGCGGTCAAAGGCATAACCTGCGCCTTTGAACACGTTGTAGAAGTGCGTCCAGACAGGCCGGAAGATCCATTTGGGCGGCAAGGAGGAGATATCGCGGTCGGACTTGAAGGCGGTCAGAAAGTTCGTGAACATCCCCAAGTCAAAGAAGATCACCAGGATGGCCACAATAGTCAGGATGGCCACGGATCGAAGCAGGCGTTGCGGGCGGCTCTTCGGGTTCATCGGGCTGGCCTCATCATCCTGCGTACTACCACCAGTGCGGGGCCAAGCAGCAGCATGCCCAGAGTGAAGGAAGCGGCGTTGGCCATGCCAAAGTCGCTGCGCGAGAACGCGCGCCGATAAATGTAGACCGACGCGCTTTGCGTCATGTTGCCGGGCCCACCGCTGGTCAGGGTAAACACCAGCTCGAAGATCAGAAACGCAGCCAGCAGGCGCATCAACCACGTCACGGCTGCGATCGGGAGGATCAGGGGCATCGTGATGTGCCAGAAACGCTGCCAAGCGGAGGCGCCATCCACCATGGCCGCCTCCAGCAGCTCTTGAGAGACCGACTGCAACGCGGCATAGATGTTGATGAAGACGAAAGGAATGCTGTTGATGCAATCCGCCACAATGATGGTCAGATTCACCAGGTTGGGCCCCAGTAGGGCGCCGCCCTTGGTGATGGGGTTGAGCAGGTACTGTATGGGGCCAACGAACTCGTTGAAAAGCAGGCGGAACATGGTACCGATCAGCGCCGCCGAAACGACCATCGGGATGAGCAGAAGTGTAGTCCACAGTCCTTTGCCAGGCATGGCCCGGTTGAAGAACTGCGCAATGGCCACGCCCACCACCATCTGCGCCGTGACGGAGATCACGGCAAAGCGCAGGCTCCAGCCCAAGGAGCGCGCCCAGGCCGGGTCGTTGAAGAGATAGGTATAGTTGGCCAGTCCGGCCCAGGTCGGCTGGCTCAGGTTCTCAATGAAGGCGTTGTGCAGGCTTAGCCAGAGGCCGTAGGCCATGGGAATCAGAGCAAAGCAGAACAGCCAGGCCGCCAAAGGCAGCAGCAGCAAGTTAGGCACCAGTCGCTTGCGGAACGCGCGTGCTCCCAAGGTTGCGGCCCTCCTTCGTTGTGGAGAATCGGCGAGGGATACTGGGAGGCTTGTGCCTGGCACAAGCCTCCCGGATACCAGGTCGTGTCTGGTTATGGGGAGGTGCCGTAGACGGTGCTCTAGGGTACACCCATAACCACCCGACGACTTGCGTCACCGTGTACTCGCCGCCGGTTATAGTCCTCTCTTCTGTTTCTCTGCAACGCAGTCGGCCTGCATCTGCTTGATGGCTGTGTCCACTGCGACCTGCCCTGACCAGGCATTGGACAGGTTCTCGCACACGATGTCCTCGTACACGCCCGTGACGGGGCTGAGCGCCCTGCCGTACTTGGCCGTGGTGGAGGCGATCATGGGGAACTCGGGGTGCGTCGTAGTGGCCACGCTCAGGATCGACTCGACTGGCGGCAGTCCGCCGGCAGCAGCGTACATCTTCATACACTCCTCGGTGGCGCACCACATGAGGAAGCGTGCGGCTTCCTGCTTGTGAGCCGAGTACTTGTTGAGGGCCATGGCCAGGGTGTGCTGATAGGCGAAGCGGCCGGCCGGTCCGCCCGGTGGCACAGCGATGGCAAACTTGCCCGTGACGGGCGAGGATGGGTCATCCAACTGGTGGAAGGCGGCGCTCCACTGCAGGCCAAAGCAGACCTGCCCGCTCATAAAGGCCTCGTTCTGCTCGGGGTATTCGCCCACGGCGGAGCTGGGCGGAGTCAGGCCTTTCTCCCAAAACGTGCGATAGAGCTGGACGGCGGTCCTGGTAGCCGCGTTGTCGAAATTGGGCGTGCCGTCGGCGGTGAACCAGTCGCCGCCAGAGGCCCACAGCGCGTTGGTCCACAGGAAGGCCGTCGGCCCCATCACCTTGCCGTGGGTGAAGTTGCCATACTGCGTGGGCGAATCGGCGTTGTACTTCTTGGTAAAGAAGTAGGAGGCGGCCAGAAAGTCGTCCCACGTCCAGTCCTCGGGACGCTTAGGCTCCATTTCCTTGCCCATCTGGGCCTTGCTGATGGCCTTGTAGTTGGCTTGCCAGGTGGCATCGCTCATCAGCTTGTCAATGAGGTCCTTGCGGTAGTAGGTAAAGTGGATGCCCAGGTCTGTCAGAACCCCGTAGAGCTTGCCGTCCAGCCAGGTCACGCCATCCAAAGTAGTCTGCATGAAGAGCGTGGGCTTGGCCCCATAGATGTTGACCGCGGGGTCCTTGAAATAGTCATCCAGCGGATCGCAGAAGGTGTAGTACTTGCCCAGCCAGCGGCTGGAAATGAAGAACGTGTCTACGTCGGTGGACTTGGCCGCCATGGCCGCTTCCTGCTTGGTCATGAACTGGTCGCGGCCGAAGAGCTCCAGGGTTACCTGGAATCCGGCCTCCTGCGCGCGGTTGGCGTTGAAAAAGTCCACAACCTTCTGGAAAGCATCCGACTCGGGCCCCGGCCAGAACACCACGTGCAATGTGGGGATCTGCTTGGCCGGTGCCGGGGTGGCGACGACGATCTTCTCGACTACCTGCGTCTGTACTTTCTCTACAATCTGCGTTTGTACCTTCTCGATCACCACCGGGGTGGGTGTTGCCGCTGGCGCGCACCCGGCCAGGGCCACGCACACTGCCAACACCAAGAGACCAGTCGCTGCGAAACGATGTGCTTTGCGAACCATCTCTAATTCCTCCTTTGGTATTCAAACATCCGTGTTCGAACTGCGAGCGCGAGACACTCCGGAGCAAGATCAGACTCCATGCGAGTCGCACCTGTGGTGGGCCAGACGACGCACTGCCGCGACGATGCAAGAGCAACAAGCTGCTTTGGGTGCCGCATTACCTCCTTTCATCAACTCACCCTTCAAACGCCGTGTACGGGATAACACAAGCGTGCCGCGTGCTAGCATTGCAGGCGCAAGCCCGTTGGCGTTTGCACCATGGTGCCGATGATTTCGTAGCGGTCGGCGCGATAGCCCGTGTCGCCATACTCGAACACCTGCCCCGACGCGGTGCAGCTACAATACTCGATCCAGAGCAGCGCCGACCCAAGTGGAATCCGCAGTAGTTGGGCCTCGCGCGCCTCCGCGGGTCTGGCGCGGATGCGGTGGCTGGCGCGATCCGGCACGACGTGGTACTCGTCACGCAGCACCTGGTACAAGGAGAGCGTGCTGAAATCATGTCGCAGGATGCCGGGACAGAGCGAGTGGGGCAGGTAGGAGAACTGGACGCACAAAGGCACGGCATCGCCCAGGCGCACGCGCTCCAGGAAAACGGCCTCGGTTCCAGGGGGCACAGCCAACAGTTCGGCTGCCCTGCCCTCGGCCTGCCGGAGCTCGGCCCGCAGCACGATGCTGGACGAAGTTATCCCCTGCCTGCGCATGTCCTCGGAAAAGCCGGCGAACGTTTGCAGTCTCTTGTCAACCGTGCGCTGGGCGACGTAAGTGCCCTTGCCCGGAACGCCGAAGATTAGCCCCTGACGCTGCAGCTCGATCAGGGCCTGGCGCACCACGATGCTGCTCACGCCATAGATGCGCTCGAGCTCGCGGGTGGACGGCAGCTTCTGCCCCGGGCGCAGCTGTCCGGACGAGATCTGCTGCAGCAGAGCAGCCGTCAGGCGGCGATGAAGAGGTTCAGGTTGGTTTCGGTCCAGCACTTCCACTTCCATTGCAGCTTTCGCATTCGCGACTGCATGAACTGTGTATAACTACCTATATCTAAGTATAGCATACTGCCTCGCGGTTGTCAAGGGGCGATCTGCATCGGACCTGCGACTGTGGTATAATGACACAGGGGTGCTCGCA
>CAYZKS010000186.1:0-6418 GCA_964478725.1 uncultured Anaerolineales bacterium | reverse complement strand
CTGTGGAACTTCCTAGGCATGGCCCTGGCGGGGCTGGCCTTCGCCCTGGCCGGCGGTTGTCCTGGCCGACAGCTCTTCCTGTCGGGAGAGGGAGATGGAGACGCGGGCGTCTTTGTAGTGGGGATGATCGTTGGCGCCGGTTTTTCGCACAACTTTGCGCTGGCCGGAAACGCCGACAAGGTCGTGGAGGGAGTGGTGCAGGTGGGCGGCCTCACGCAGTACGGCATGGCAGCCGTGTCGCTGGGCCTGGTCATTTGCATTGTCATCGGCATGAGCATGCGCCCAGTTCAGAAGGCAAAGGAGGCTTAACCATGGCAAACAAAGTAGACGCTCGCGGTCTTTCCTGCCCGCAGCCGGTCATTCTGGCCACGCGCGCCATCAAGGCTGGGGAATTCCCGATTGAAGTCTGGGTGGATACCGTTACCTCGCGGGAAAACGTACGCCGTGCGGCCGAGAGGGCGGGCGTGCAGGTACAAGTGGAAGCCGTCGCTGACGAGTTCAAGCTGATTATCACCAAGTAGCGCCGCTCTTCCAGACTACGGTTCGGTTTCGGGGCAGACGCGGCAGCCAGGTGCAGGTCGGGCCTGCACCTGGTGAGCTTGGCTGGCTACCGCCTGCTGGCCGTGCGCTCGCCCGGCGAGCTGCCGGCGCGACGAGAGCTCGATATTTAGAAAGGGGGTACGATGATCTATCTAGACAACGCGGCCACCACCTGGCCCAAACCGCCCGGCGTGGCTGAGGCGATGCTGCATTATCTCAACAACGTTGGCGCGAATCCAGGCCGCTCCGGACATCGCTTGGCGGTAGAAGCGGCTCGCATTGTGTACGCAACGCGCGAAGCGGTAGCCGGGCTGTTCAACGCCCCGGATCCACTGCGGGTAGTCTTTGGGGCGAACGTTACCGAAGCGCTCAACCTGGTGCTGCGCGGCCTGCTGCATCCTGGCCATCACGTTGTCACCAGCAGCATGGAGCACAACTCGGTCATGCGGCCGCTGCGAGAGCTCGAGCGCCAGGGCGTGCGCGTGACCGTGGTCGGCTGCTCACCCCAGGGTTCTCTCGATCCTGCCCTGGTAGAGGCGGCGATCGGGCCGGACACAAAGATGATCGTGCTCAACCACGCTTCGAACGTGGTGGGCACGCTGCTGCCGGTGGCTGAGGTGGGTCGCATCGCGCGCCTGCACGGACTGCTTTTGTTGGCCGATGTCGCGCAGACCGCGGGGGCCTTTCCGGTGGATATGCAAGCCGATGCCATCGACTTGCTGGCCTTTACAGGGCACAAATCGCTGTATGGGCCGATGGGCACCGGCGGGCTGATCATCGGCGAGCGCGTGGATGCATCGCTCCTGGAGCCGCTGAAACGCGGCGGCACGGGCAGCCGCTCGGAGCGAGAAGAACAGCCCGATTTCTTGCCCGACGCCTGCGAGAGCGGGACGCCCAACGGCGTCGGCCTAGCTGGGCTGGGAGCCGGCATCCGCTGGGTGCAGGAGCGCGGTGTGCAGGCAATCCGCGCCCACGAGATGGCGCTTGCTCAGCAACTAATCGATGGCCTGCGCGCGATTCCCGGGGTGACCGTGTATGGCAGCCTGGAGGCGACACGCCAGACGGCTACCGTGGCATTCAACCTTGCGGGCATGCAGCCCTCCGAAGTTGGCTTGCGGCTGGATGACGAGCACTCGATCCTGTGCCGCGTGGGATTGCACTGCGCTCCTGCGGCTCACAAGACGTTGGGCACGTTCCCGGTGGGAGCCGTGCGCTTTGGGTTGGCGGCCTTGAACACGCCCGAACACGTGCGCACCGCCGTTGCTGCCGTGCGCCAGCTCGCGAAAGAGGCAAGATGACCGCACACGAGTATGCCGTGATTCTGGTGCATTCGACCAGCCATGCCATGCGCGCGGAGAAGGTGTTGTGTGACCAGGGCATCGCCTGTAAAATGATTCCCGTTCCCCGCCACATCAGTTCTGACTGTGGCGTGTGCGTGCGCATCCTGCATCAGGACATAGACGCCGCACGCCGCGTGGTGGAAGCGGCGAGTGTTGAAATCGAGAGCATCCGCCCAGTCTGAAATCGAAAGGAGGTGAGCCACTTATGAACACCAAAGCCTTGCGCCTGACGGAGATGACGAGCGCAGCCGGCTGAGCTGCCAAGATGGGGCCCGAGGCCCTGGCGCAAGTTCTGCGCCCACTGCAAAATCTGTTCCGCGCCGATGAACATCCCGAACTACTGGTGGGATTGGAGGTCAGCGACGACGCGGCGGTGTACAAGATCAGCGACGATGTGGCCGTCGTTCTGACACTGGACTTTTTCCCGCCGGTGGTGGACGACCCGTTCGACTATGGCTCGATTGCCGCCGCCAATGCGCTCAGCGACGTGTACGCCATGGGGGGTGAGGTAGCCGTGGCGCTCAACATCTGCGGCTTTCCACCCAGCCTACCGCCGGAGATCGTATCGGAGATCTTGAAGGGAGGCGCGCATAAAGTGGCCGAAGCGGGCGGCGTGATTGCCGGCGGTCACACCCTGGACGACAACGAACCCAAATACGGCCTGTCCGTAATGGGGTTGGTGCATCCCAAGCGCATCCTGACCAAGTCCGGCGTGCGCCCCGGTGACATGTTGGTCCTGACCAAGCCGCTGGGTGTGGGCATCATCACCACAGCGCTGAAAGGCAGCGTGGCTGATCCCGCGCACGTGGCCGCCGCCATCGAGAGCATGCAGAAGCTCAATCGCCAGGCAGCGCGGCTCGTCCAGCAGATTGGTGTGCACGGCTGTACGGACATCACCGGTTTCGCATTGCTGGGGCATGCTTACGAGATGGCGGAAAAGAGCGGCGTGCAATTGCACTTGCATGTGGACAAGCTGCCCTTCCTCGAAGGGGCGAAGGGATACGCCGACCAGTGGCTGTTCCCTGGCGGAACCTGCCGCAACCAGCAGTGCTATCAGGCGCACGTCGAATTCGCGCCCAGCGTCCACGATGATATCCAGATGCTGCTATTCACACCCGAGACTTCGGGCGGCCTGCTTGTGTCCGTGCCGCCGGAGCGCCTGGAGGCACTCGTGGCGCTCTTTGCCAGCGAGGGCCATCCCTGCTGGGTGGTGGGCGAGGCCCTGCAGGGACGAGGAATCCGTGTGACATGAGAGAAGGCCAAGCTCAGCTCGTTTGACGTGAGAGCCGAAATGTGCTAGGATACAACAAAGACGCTGAGCAGGAGGAGTAGGCGGAAGCGTCTCCGGTAGAAAAGGGCGGCCACTGGCTGAAAGCCGCCCGCGGAGCAAGCCGCCGAAGGTCGCCTGGGAGTCGGCCAGCCGAACTGAGTAGGTTGGCACGGGCACGCCCGTTACAGCCCAGAGAGCCATGCCGTAGCATAGCCCCTTGTGGGCGTTCTGTAGATGTCCTCAGTTGTGGGCGTCTTGTGGCGTGACAGCAAGGTGGTACCGCGCGAGGGAGAAACCCCTCTCGTCCTTGGTGACGAGAGGGGTTTTGTATTTTGGGGGGGCGATTCGCCGTTCGTCGCGCTGGATATGATGGATCGCCCCACCACACGAGGGTGCGTGAAAGGAGGGAGCAAAATGGATGACGTAGAAGTTGATGTAGGCGTCGCAGATGTTTGTTTTGTCCCGGACTCCCTCTATGCACTATGGAAAGGATCAGAAGATGGAAACGCAAGAACTGCCCAAGAACTATGATCCCGCGAGCGTGGAGCAACGGCTCTATGACTGGTGGGAGAAACAAGGATACTTTACTCCTCAGATTGACCCGAGCAAGGAGCCTTTCGTCATCTCCATGCCACCGCCCAACGTGACAGGCGAGCTGCACATAGGCCACGCCATCACCGCGGCGCTGGAGGACCTGATGATCCGCTACCACCGCATGGCCGGCCGGCCCACCCTGTGGCTGCCGGGCGAAGACCACGCCAGCATCGCCGCGCAGTACGTGGTGGAGAAAGAAATCGCCAAAGAAGGCCTGACGCGCGAAGGGCTGGGCCGCGAAAAGTTCCTGGAGCGCGTCTGGGACTGGATGCACCGCTACCGCCGCGTCATCGCCGAGCAGCACAAGCGCCTGGGCACGTCCTGCGACTGGACGCGCGAGCGCTTTACCATGGACGCAGGCCTGGCCAGGGCCGTGCGCACCGCCTTTGTGCGCCTGTACGAGCAGGGGCTGATCTACCGCGGCTCGTACCTGGTGAACTGGTGCCCGCGTTGCACCACGGCGCTCTCCGACCTGGAGGTGGAGCACGCCGAGACGCAGAGCAAGCTGTACTACGTGCGCTACCCCTTGGAGGGCGCCCCGGACGAGCCCTTCGACTCCGCTCAGGACAGGTTCATCACCGTGGCCACCACGCGCCCCGAGACCATCCTCGGTGATACGGCCGTGGCGGTGAACCCGCAGGACGAGCGCTACCGCGCCCTGGTGGGGCGCAGGGCCATCCTGCCGGCGCTGGGCCGCTCCATCCCGATCATCGCCGACGAGAGCGTGGATATAAAGTTCGGCACCGGCGCGGTCAAGGTCACGCCCGGCCACGATCCCACCGACTATGACGTGGGCAAGCGCCACGGCCTGCCCATCATCAACATCCTCAACGATGACGGCACGCTTAGCCAAGAAGCCGGCCCGTACGCCGGGCAGGACCGCCTGGTGGCGCGCAAGAACCTGCTGGCCGACCTGAAACAGGCTGGGCAATTGGTCAAGGTCGAGCCCTACACCCACGCGCTGGGGCACTGCCAGCGCTGCCGCACGGTGGTCGAGCCGCGCGTGTCCACGCAGTGGTTCGTCAAGATCCAGCCGCTGGCCGACGCGGCCATGGCGGCCGTGCGCGACGGCCGCATCCGCTTCGTGCCGGAGCGCTTTGCCAAGGTGTACTTTAACTGGATGGAGAACATCCGCGACTGGTGCATCTCGCGCCAGATATGGTGGGGCCACCGCATCCCGGTGTGGTACTGCGACGATTGCGGGGCCATGTTCGCCAGCGTGGAGGAGAAGGTCAGCGAGTGCGAGAAATGCCACGGCCGCAACGTGCGCCAGGACCCAGACATCCTCGACACCTGGTTTTCGTCGGGGCTGTGGCCCTTCTCGACGCTGGGCTGGCCGGACGAGACCGAGGACCTGCGCTACTTTTACCCCACGGACGTGATGGAGACGGCCTACGACATCCTGTTCTTCTGGGTGGCGCGCATGATCATGCTGGGGCTGGCGATGACGGGCGACATCCCCTTCCACACCGTGTACCTGCACGGCCTGATCCGCGACGAAGTGGGCCAGAAGATGAGCAAGTCCAAGGGCAACGTGGTGGACCCGCTGGTGGTGATCGAGGAGCACGGCTCGGACGCCCTGCGTTTCGCGCTGCTGACCGGCAGCACGCCCGGCAACGACATGAAGCTCTCGCTGCAAAAGGTGGAGGCGGCGCGCAACTTTGCCAACAAGCTCTGGAACGCCACGCGCTTTGTGCTCGGCAACCTGGACGGGGGCTACAGCGCGCAGGACGTGGCGCGCGCGGCCGCGGATTGGCAGCAGCACCCGGAGACGCTCAGCCTGGCGGACCGCTGGATTCTGAGCCGCCACAACCGCCTGATCCGCGACGTGACGCAGTTGATCCAGCAATACCAGTTCGGCGAGGCGGGGCGCGCCATCTACGAGTTCCTGTGGGGCGAGTTCTGCGACTGGTACATCGAGATCGCCAAGGTCCCGCTGTACGGCGAGGACCAGGCGGCCGCGCAGCGCACGCGCGCCATCCTAATCTATGTGCTGGAGCGCACGCTGCGCCTGCTGCACCCGTTCATGCCTTTCGTGACCGAGGAGATCTGGCAGCACCTGCCGCATGACGGGGAGGCGCTGATCATTGCGCCCTGGCCCGCGCCGGATGCGCTGGACGAGGCCGCCGAGGCCGAGATGGGCCCGATCATGGAGATGGTGCGCGCCATCCGCAACGCGCGCGCCGAGTACGAGGTGGAGCCCTCGCGCCAGATTGCGGCCAGCGTGGTGGCCGGCCCGCGCCGCGACCTGGTGGCGTCGCAGGCCCACATCCTGACGCGCCTGGCGCGCGTGGACGAGGGCAAGCTGCGCATCGAGGCCGAGCTGCACGAAAAGCCCGCCAAGGCGCTGGACCTGGTGGTGAGCGGTTACGAGGTCTTCCTGCCGCTGGCGGGGCTGGTGGATCTGGAGCGCGAGCGCGCGCGCCTGGGCGCCGAGCTGGAGAAGGTGCAGCAGGAGATGGTGCGCACCGAGAAGCTGCTGGCCAACCCCGGCTTTGTCTCCAAGGCCAAGCCCGAGGTGGTGGACAAGGAGCGCGCCAAGCTCCAGGACAGCCGCGAGCGCCACGCCAAGCTGCAGGAGCGGCTCAGAAGCATCGAGTCGTAGGCGAGTTCAGAAACCCGTTTTCTGGGAGAAAACGGGTTTCTTGTTCCCCCGCCCCCGCGCTCAGTCGAA
>CAYZKS010000185.1:0-6429 GCA_964478725.1 uncultured Anaerolineales bacterium | reverse complement strand
CTGCCAGCGCCGACTGCCTTGAGCTGCTTGACGATCTCGGGGATGACCTTGTACAAGTCCCCGACGATGCCCACATCCGCAATCTGGAAGATGGGCGCACCGGGATCCTTGTTGATGGCCACAATGAACTTGGATTCCTTCATTCCAGCCTGGTGCTGAATGGCGCCGGAAATGCCGCAGGCCACGTAGAGTTCGGGCCGCACGGTCTTGCCTGTTTGTCCAACCTGATGGTCATGCTCAATCCAGCCCGAATCCACCGCCGCGCGGGAAGAACCGACTTCACCGCCTAGGGCTTCCGCCAGTTGCTCGATCACCTTGAATCCATCCGGGCCGCCCAGGCCGCGACCTCCGGACACGATGATCTTGGCGTCTTCCAGGTTGGCACGCCGACGAGCTTCCTTGACCACCTGCATGATCTTGATGTTGAGATCCGGCTCGCCGATGCTCACAGGCACTCGCTCTACAACACCCTGGCGATTCTGATCGGGTTGGGGTGCGCGCATCACGCCAGGACGCACGGTGGACATCTGTGGCCGATGGTGAGGGCAGATGATGGTAGCCATGATGTTCCCGCCAAACGCAGGCCGGGTCTGCAGGAGCAGGCGTTCGCTTTCGTCAATGTCCAGGCCAGTGCAATCTGCGGTCAGACCGGTGTAGATGCGTTGCGAGATGCGCGGGGCCAGGTCACGACCCACCGTGGTGGCCCCAAAGAGCACGATCTCCGGTTTCTTGCTCTGAATCAGGTCTGCGATCACTTTGGCGTAGGCATCGGTGCGGTAGTGAGCCAGGAGCGGATCCTCCAGCAAGTAGACCGTGTCCGCGCCATCGGCGATGAGCTCCTGCGCCAGCGGCTCTACCTTGTCACCGAGCAAGACGGCCTCTGCCTTGGCCCCAAGGGTATCCGCCAACTCACGCGCCTTGCCCATGAGCTGATGGGAGACCTTGGTAAGCACGCCATCGCGCTGCTCGGCAAACACCCACACATTGCGAAAGTCCTGGACACGCACCTCTCCAGCCACTCTCACGCCAATGAACAGCGCACCCTCCGGGCATTGATCGACGCAAGCGCCGCAGTCCACACAGCTCTCAAAGACCTTGGCCTTGCCATTCTCGACTTCAATGGCCCCGAACGGACAGGCGAAAACGCAAGTGCCGCAACCGGTGCACTTTTCCAGATCGACCTTCAACTCCATGATTTGCCCTCCTTCAACGCAGAGTGATTGCTGCCATGTTACTGTTGCTGCTTGACCAGCTCTGTCCCAATGGCTCTGCCCAAACGCTTGATCGCTTCATCGATCATCTCGGGGCTCGCGGTAGCAAACGTAAGTCGGAACGTGTGCTCCCCTCCTCCCTCTGGGTAGAAGGCAGAGCCAGGGATGAATGCAACCTTTTCTTCCAGGGCCGCTTTCAACACATCAACGGTCTTGACCTCATCGGGCAGGATCACCCACAGAAACAGTCCGCCCTGTGGGCGCGTCCAGCGTACGCCCGGTGGCATGTACTTGTCCATGGCTGTGAGCATGGCCATGCAGTGCTCGCGATACGTGTCGCGAATGAACTTGACATGTTGTCTTAGAATGCCTCGCTGGCAGATGTCGTTGGCCACCATCTGAATGAAGATGCTGGTGTGCAGGTCCGTGGCCTGTTTGGCCTGCACGATTTTGCCAAGCACTCTGGCGGGCGCCACGATCCAGCCCAGGCGAATCCCTGGTGAAAGAGTCTTGGAGAACGTGCTGAGATAGATGGTGTTTTCTTTGTGCAGGACCACCAGGGGAGTAATATCCTCGCCCTCAAAGCGCAGCTCCCCATAGGGATCGTCCTCGACAAGGAAGACGCCATATCGGGCAGCGAGACCGGCCAGCATGTGCCGGCGCTCCAACGACAGCGTCACGCCGGCCGGGTTCTGGAAATTGGGCAGAGAGTAGATGAACTTGACTGGCTCACGTTTCAACACCTCTTCGACCAGGTCGACGCGCGTGCCATCCTCGTCTACCGGGACGGTCACGAAGCGGGCCTCGTAGGCGTTCCAGGCCTGAATGGCACCGAGATAGGTCGGGCGGTCCGTCAGGATCGTATCACCCGGGTTGATGAAGACTTTGCCGATCAGGTCCAAGGCTTGCTGCGAGCCATTGACGATGAGGATGTTCTCTTCCTCAGCCGGAACGCCGTACTTGTTCATCTTGGCGGCCAGGAACTGCCTCAGGGGTGGATACCCCTCGGTCACGCTGTATTGCAGAGCCTGACTGGCGTCGTGTTCCAAGACGTACAGGCATGCCTCCCGAAATTCGCGGATGGGAAACGTCTCCGGTGCAGGATTACCTCCGCCCAGTGAGATGATGCCAGGCGTGGACATCAACTTCAGCGTCTCACGGATTACGGAACTGGTCATGCGCTGGGCGCGCTGGGCCAGGGCCGCCTCCCAATCGGTTGTCCATTCGCCATCCAGGCTGGCAACTTGATCACTCTTGGCCACCCAACCCCTCCTCGCGAGATACTGGCATCGCCTTCGATCCAGTTCTGTTCATTACTCTCGGCTGAGCGTCCCACGACTCGTGACCGTTTGTGGTCAGGTACCCCGCCACTCTGGCCACATCCTCGATTCTGCCAATCGCAAAGTCCGCGCCGTCCACTGCCCCCTCTTGCCCTACCAGCACTGTGATCATGCCCAGTTCTTTGGCCGGACGCAGATTGACTGCCGAGTCCTCAATGATGATGCATTCCTGCGCTGCAGCTTCCAGCGTGTTGAGCACTTGCTGGTAGGCCCTGATGTCGGGTTTGCCTATGTACGCGGTATCCTTTATGTCAAAAACCATCTGGAAGTGCTGACGGATGCCCATGGCTGCCAGGGCATTGAGAGCATGCTGCCGGCTGGCATTCGTGAAGATCACCTTACGCCATGGCATCTCGGCCAGAGCCCGGTCCAGCTCCTGGTTTTCCCCCAAGTAATCCGTCATGGCAAAGTCGTGCACGTACCATAGATACTCATCGGGGTCGATGCCGTACTCTACCAGTAAGCCACGCATGGTAGTGCCGTACTGTTTCCAGTAGCGCGGTCGCAGTTCATTGATGGTGGCTTCTTCCATGCCCAGCCGTGTGGCCATGAACGTGGAGATGCGCCGGCTTACTGCCTCCATAACCCCCGAGTTCTTGGGATACAGCGTGTTGTCCAGGTCAAAAAGCGCATAGCGCAACTGCCACGACTTCTGGGCTACACTGTCAAAGCGACGCGCCCGGCGTGCTCGCACGGTCTGCCTACTCTGCCAGGATCGAAAGATCGACCATGGCTCGCCAGGCGCGGTAGACCTGCAGCATATCCACGCCTGTGAATTCGACGCTGCGGCCGTCCAGGCGCCGGCTGCCCGGCACCAGCTCGGCCATCTCCGCATGCACGGTCTGATGGAACTCGACATTCAGGACTGTGGGCGACGCGACAACAAAGGGCTTTGCAGCCTTGCGAACCGCTCGGGCTGCCACCTCGCGGATCAGAGCCTGCGCCCTGCTTGGAGGCAGACAGCGCGCTGCCTGCATGCCATACGCCTCCTTGACTGCTACAACCTCGACATCGCCCAGGATGGCGCGTGCTTCCTCCGTCAGTGCGCGGTCGCCGGTTACCAGCACTACGGGAACACCAAAATGACCCGCCAGAGCGGCATTCAGTCCAAGCTCCCCCACCGGTCGCTGGTTCAGGCTCACCCGGTGCACCCGGCGGCTGAAGACGTGGTTCAGAGCGCCCAAGCTTGCGCCCACCTGCGCATGATAGCCCACAAAGAAGGCGGCGTCACAGCCCTCATCCACCCCTTGTAGCATCGACAGTGGTTTCGGCGAGCCACTGATCAACTGCGCTGCCGGGTTCAGGTTCTCAATCAGGATGTTGCGCATCGCGCCGTGCGCATCGTTGACCACAATCTCGTTGGCCCCAGCAGACAGAGCCCCCTCGACGGCAGCGTTCACCTCATCCGTCATCAACTTGCATGCGCGCCCGTACTCTTTGGCATCCTTGTCAGTCTGGGCAAAGTGCACGACGCCCGAAACGCCTTCCATATCCGCAGAGATGTAGACCTTCATACCGCCCCACAACCCATGTTTCGTAACGAGAGCTTGGACCGTTCTGGACTACAGGCAAGTCCCGAAAACAGCCTGACTCACACGATGTTCTTTCCGCGCAGGATGGACACCAAGTCCCTGGCTGCTTCCGGCGGTCCCCCCTTGAGCACTTGACCGGGTTCCTTGGGCGGCGGCGAGAAGCTGCGCTTGACCTGAGTGGGCGATCCCTTCAGACCCAGTTTCTCCGGGTCGGCATCGATCTCCTTCACCCCCCACCGCAGAACCTGCTGTTCGCGATAGGCGTTCATGATCGCCGCCGCGTGCGGATAACGAGGCGCGTTGGCTTCCTTGACAATGGTCAGGAGCGCCGGCAGCTTGGCCTGAATCTGCTCGTATCCGTCCTCCAGCGCTCGCTCCGCGTTGACGCTATCGCCCTCAAGCGTGAAGTTGCGCACATAGGTCACCTGGGGCACTTTCAGGTACTCGGCCAGTTGCGGGCCAACCTGAGCTGTGTCTCCATCGATGGCCTGCCGTCCCGATAACACCAAGTCAAAGTCGGCGATCTTTTTCAACGCGTAGCCCAAAGCGGTGGCTGTGGCCCATGTGTCGGCGCCTGCGAAGGCGCGATCCGTAAGCAGGATCGCCTCGTCGGCCCCCATGGCCAGCGCCTCGCGCAAGGCGTCCTCAGCCTGAGGAGGACCCATGGAAACGACTACCACCCGAGCGCCATGGGCGTCTTTGAGTTTCAAAGCCTCCTCCAAGGCGTTCTTGTCCTCGGGATTGATGATGCTCGGCACGCCTTCCCGGATCAGCGTCCCCGTCTTTGGGTCCAATTTGACCTCGGTGGTGTCCGGAACCTGCTTGATCATCACTACAACCTTCATAGTGCTCTCCCTTCCCTCATTCTCAGTGGTCAGTGCGTACATGCGCGCCCCTGACTTTGGAGACTTCTCTAGCTGGCGATGCTTTCCAGAGACCCGTGGCTATCTGAGCTTCAGATTCACGCGGCTGCGGAACAGGTTGCGAGCGATGATGTCGCGCTGCACCTCGTTGGTGCCCTCAAAGATGCGCGTGATGCGCGCGTCACGGTACATGCGCTCGATGGGGTACTTTTTCATGTAGCCCATGCCCCCGTGAATCTGCACGGCTGCGTCCGCAGCGCGGCAAGCCACCTCTGAGCCGAAGACTTTGCACATCGCGGCCATGGTGCTGAATTCGCGGCCCATGTTTCCGTTGTCCAGCATCCAGGCCGTGCGATAGATCAGTGACCGCAGCGCCTCGACCTCAATGGCCATGTCCGCGATCATCCACTGGATGGCTTGCTTGGCAGCGATCGGAGCGCCGAATTGGTAGCGGCTCTTGGCAAACTCCATGCTCATCTGCAGCGCCTGGTCGGATGCCCCCAGACAGCCGGCACCCAGGCTGATGCGCCCGACATCCAGGGTCTTCATGAAGGTCAGGAAGCCAGCGCCAAACTGGCCCAGCACGTTTTCGACGGGCACGCGGCAATCCTCGAAGAACAACTCTGCCGTCGAGGAGCCGCGGATGCCCATCTTTTCCTCTTTGCGACCGACCTTGAAGCCCGGGAACTCCTTCTCCACGATGAATGCCGTCACGCCACCGCGGGCTCCCAGTGCCGGGTCTGTCACTGCCAGGACACTGATGATGTCGGCAATATCGCCATTGGTGATCCACAGCTTGGAGCCGTTCAGCACAAACTCGTTGCCATCGCGTACGGCTCGCGTCTGGATTGCGGCCGCATCCGAACCAGCATTGGGCTCAGTCAGCGCGAATGCGGCCAGCTTTTCACCGCGCGCCAGGGGCACCAGGTACTTCTGCTTTTGCTCTTCGTTGCCGTCCAGGTAGATGGCCATGGCCCCGATGCCTGTGTGCGCCCCTACAATCGTGGCCGTTGAGCCGCAGATCTTGTTCAGTTCTTCCATCAAGATGCAGTAGCCGATCTCGCCCGCTCCGACCCCGCCGTACTTCTGCGGGAAAGGCACGCCCATCAGGCCGAGTTTCGCTGCTTTTTTGATCGTCTCCACCGGCACGCGTTCGTCACGATCAATCTCCTCGGCGATCGGAGCCACTTCTTTCTGAGCGAATTCCTTGACCATGCGACGGAATAGCTCATACTCCTTCGGGAACGTAAAGTCCATTGCTTCCTCCTTTTCTTCCGTTGCCAATCAGCCTCAGTCGTGTCGCACTACTCAAGACATCTCCACGCAAGTCTTCCAGGGGACTGGTCATGCCGAGGCCAATTGGTGTCAAGACAGAGCATGCATCAACTGGCAATCTGCGGTGGGCGCTACCTGCCACGGGTGCGGTGCCACGAGCCAAGCCGGCACTACAGGGCATCTCGCAGTTGCCTCTTGATCACTCCGC
>CAYZKS010000184.1:4482-6430 GCA_964478725.1 uncultured Anaerolineales bacterium | reverse complement strand
GCCTGCAGGTCCAGCTCCTTGGCCAGGCCCTGCTGCACGCTGCTGATGATGGACAACTCGACGTTGCGCTGCTCCAGCGCAGCGTTGGAGGTCGTGAGCTCGGCCGTGCGTTCGGCCACGCGCTGCTCCAGGCCGTGGTACAGCCGGGCATTATCGATGGCCGTGGCGGCCTGGTTGGCAAACAGCGACAGCAGTTCCGCGTCCGCCCGGCGGAATGGTCCGAAGACGGCGCGGTTGTCGGCATACAGCATGCCGATGAGCTGCCCGCGGGCGACCAACGGCGCGGCCATGCGCGAGCGCCAGCTTCCCAACGCCTTGGCCTGCGCGTCTCCGGCGTGCTCATCGGCCTCGAGCACCGTCTGGCGCGACTGCGACACGCGCGCCAGCAGTCGCGTGGCCGATGCTCGCACATCTTCCAGATCCCTCGCGCCGATGCCGCGGGCGATGCGAAAATCAGGTCTCTCTTCCGCATCCAGCTGCACCAGCATCGAGCGCTCGGCGCCGTTGAGCTCCACTGCCTCATCCATGACGAACTCGAGCAACGCTTCTGCCTCGCGCTGCTCGTTCATGCGCACGCTGATCTCCATCATGCGTCGCAACTGGTCCTGCAGGTTGCCCTCCAGAGCTTGCGGCTCGGAGGGAGGAAGGCCGCGTCTGGCTGACTCGCGCGTCCACTCCAGCAGGATCTGGCGGTTGAGCGACACCTTGTTCAGGTAGTTGCGTCTGAGGCCTTCATCGCTCAGCGTGGCCAGGCCGTCCATCATCGTTGCGTAGGCGCGCTTCAGACACGACCAGGCTTCAGCCTTGACCCGCTTGGCCTTCGAGGGGCTTTGCTGTAACACCTGGTAGCGCCACCACCACACCGCCTGGAACGGGTACTCCGGCGCGATTTCGCCGGCAGCGGCGAGTCTGCGCGCGGCCTCGATCGAATGCATATCGGCCGCCTCCCAGTCTCCCGCCGCCAGGTCGGCGGCGCCAAGCCAGGCCAAAGCCGTGATCTGGTCACCGGGCGAGGTTCCCACTTCCATCAGATGCGCAGCAGCCTCGAATTGCGGGCGGGCCAGTTCCGGCTGGCCCTCAGCCAGCGCTATCATTCCCAGACCCAGACGGTTGTAACCTTCGTTCAAGCTGCTGCCAATGGACTGAGAGAGCGAAACCCCTTCCTCCAGCAACCGCCGCGCGGCGTCATACTCGCCCGCATCGACCAACGGACGGGCCTGGGTTTCAACGAAGCTGGATAGTACAGCCGGCGAGTTCAGCTTCCGCACCTGCACCAGCACCGCATCGGCGTAAGCCTGAGCCTTACGGTAGAGCCCCAGACGCCAGTACAACAGCGCCAGGTTGTTCTGTATGGTCAGCACACGCAGCCGGTAGTCCGTTGCCAGCGCGATCTCCAGAGCCTGCTCAAAGTAGGCGCGTGACTGCGCGTGGTCGGCGGAGGTGATGGCCAGCATGTTGAGCGCGATGGCCTCGCGAGGCCGATCTCCGACGCTGCGCAGCATGGCCAGCGCCTCCAACAAGTGTTGGCGGGCCTGATCGATGGCTCCAGCGGATTGCTCCGCCGTAGCCACCGAAAAGAGGCTCTCTGCTTCGCCCACTTTGTCCCCGATCTCGCGGCTCAGCCGCAGAGCCGTCCTGGACAGCTCGCCCAAGTTGCGATAGTCGGTCGCGTTCGAGGCGTGGCGGGCGCGTGCCACAGCCACCTTGGCCAGCAGTTCTTTGGAGCCCAACTTGTGCGCAAGGTCCTGCGCCGCCTGCAGTCCACCCAGCGCCTCATCGAACTCACCACGCCAGCTGAGCCGGTCCGATAGGGTAAGCAGAGCCAGCACCCTACGGGGTCTATCGCGCTTTCGCCGAGCGGTCTGCTCTGCCGCTCGGATGTCCGCGATTTGCGCGTCCACCTCGCCCACGCGCTCGTAGCACTCGGCGCGCCCCATGCGCAGCTCGT
>CAYZKS010000184.1:2141-4382 GCA_964478725.1 uncultured Anaerolineales bacterium | reverse complement strand
GCGTCCACCTCGCCCACGCGCTCGTAGCACTCGGCGCGCCCCATGCGCAGCTCGTACTCAGCAAGCGCCAAGGCCCCGCGCGCTTCCGGCGGCACCAGGCCCAGTGCGCGCGTGTACAGATCCACGGCCGCCTCGTTCTCGTAGCGCTCCCTGGCCCTATCGGCAGCAGCCTGGAGCTTCAGCAGCTCGGGCGACACCACGGACGGCGGGGTCTTCTTGGCTGTCTTTGCGCTCCTGCGCGACGGGACTGGCACACTCTGCTTCCTGGAGCTGGGCCCGGACGCTGACGCTGGTCGGCCTTTCCCACGCTTTGCGCGGGCGAGAGCTTGCCTGGCCTTCTGCCGTTTCGAGGACTCTGCCTTGGCCGTGGCGCGGCGCGCCACGGATCCCCCGTTCCCTTTGGGGAGCGCCTGCGCCCGCTCTGGCGCTCGCGGTTCGGCCTTGGGCTCGGCCAGTGGAACTGCTTTGAGCTTGCTCATTTGGGCTGCCTCTCAGTTGCGCGCAGTTCGCGCAGCGCCGCCTGATCCAGTCCGGCCAGCCGCGGCCAGTCCGCGGCATGCGTACGGCTCAGGCGCTCGCTCGCCGTGGCCAAGAAGAGCTGGCGCAGGGTCGGTTTCTCCATCCACGCGCGCAGGGTCGCGGCGGGCACGGACAGTAGCGTCGTCGGCTCTTCGGTTACGACGTTGGCCGTGCGCGGCTCACCGCTCAGCGCCGCAATTTCGCCAAAAAAGTCGCCTGGCGCCAGGGTCGAGAGCGAGCGGTACCCGCCTTCGGCGGCCACGCCGGCGACGGCTCTGCCCGACAGCACGAAATGCACCTCATCCGCCTTCTCTCCGTGACGCACGACTGTGACGCCCGCCGGGGCCTCGCTCACCGCGGCGCTGCTCAGCAGTGCCTTGCGTTCCTCTGCGCTCAGCACGCCCAGCGCTGGCAACAGTCCGACCAAGGCGTCAAGATCCGCCAAAGTAGCCGGGCGCGCCAGACGCGGCGCGGCCTCGGCAGGCGCTCTGCGCAACAACTCGAGCGCCCGTTTCCATTCGGCCGCTGGCTGGCCCAGGCCGGGTATGACCAACGCCCAGGCACCGGCGACCAGGGTCATCAATGCCGCAGCCAGGTACATCAAGCGGATCGGAAAGACGTCGGCCAATCCTGCCGCGGCCATGCCCACCAGGAACAGCACGTCGCGGCAGACAAAGAAGGCGCTGTTCACGCGCCCGCGCATCTCTCGCGGCGTGTTGCGCTGCATGATGAGCGAGCGCGCAATCGAGAGGGGCGCGTTGAGCAAGCCGGAGAGAGCGATGATGGCAATGGCGGGCGCTACAGAGCGCATGGAGGCGTAGCCCATGCTGACCAGACCCATTCCCAACAGACCCAGCGCAATCCACTGCCCCTCGCGCAGACGGTCGGCAACGCGCGCCATCCACAGGCTACCAATCACGAATCCGACCGAGGTCACGGCCTCTTGCACTCCGTACTCAAACTCGGTCGCGCCCAACGCCTTGATGGCAAAAGGCAAAAGCAGCGAGTTGGAGAGGCCGAAGGCGACAAAGACAATGGCAAAGACCAGAAACAGTGACTTGAGCATGGGCGTGTCGACCAGCAGCTTGGCTCCGGCGCGCAGGTTGCGCCACACAGAGGCGAGGCCCGATTCCGCGGCGACGGCCAGGTGCGGGATGCGCACAACCCAGATAAGCAGTGCGGAGAGCGCGTAGGCCACGGTGTTGAAGTAGAAGGCCCACTCGATCGGAAAGCGCGAGGCAATCAGGCCGGAGGCGGCAAAGCCCAGCGCCGTGGCGCCGAAGGAGCTGATGGCCATCAGCGAGTTGGCTGCGGCCAGCTCCTCATCCGAAGCGATCTCGGGCAGCACCGCTTCGTGCGCCGGATCGAAGAACTGCGTAATCGAGGAGGTGAGCGCGACGATGACGTACAGCCAGACGATGCTCTGGTGCAGTAGCAAGGGAATCGCAAGCACCAGCACGGCCCGCACGAGATCCGCCACAACCATGATGCGCTTGCGGTCGTAGCGATCCACGAACACGCCCGCTAGAAGTCCGACCACGATGGTCGGCGCAGAGGTGGCCATGAGCATCAGGCCCACGCTGGCCGCCGACCCTGTCAGGCGGAAGACCAGGATGGAGGCCGCGAGCGAGGTGAGCGAACAGCCGATGGTCTCGACGACCTGGGCAACCCACAACAGGGCAAAACTGCGATTGCGAAAGACGGCAAACGCCGATGGCGGAC
>CAYZKS010000184.1:0-2041 GCA_964478725.1 uncultured Anaerolineales bacterium | reverse complement strand
ACCCACAACAGGGCAAAACTGCGATTGCGAAAGACGGCAAACGCCGATGGCGGACGAGCAACCGCATTCGTGGTCATATCCAACTCCTTGTGTCGAGAGGTCAGTCTGCATCGGCACCCCTCGACTTGCTGACAACCACAGCATCTCGATCAGAGGATAGGCTCTAGCTGGCTGCCCCCATCGCTTCCAGCCGGTCAATCAGGCTGGCGAGATAGTCGAACCCGCCCTGCCAGAATGTCGGCGTGGCAATGTCGAACCCGGCCTCGGCCAGGATTGATACCGGAGAGGCAGACCCGCCACGGCTTAGGATCTGGAGGTACCCCGGCTTGAAGGCCTCGCCCTCCAGACGGTAGCGCTGGTACAGCGCCAGCACCAGCAATTGGCCAAAGCTATAGGCGTAGGTGTAGAACGGCATGTGGTAGATGTGCGGGATGAGGAGCCACTCCCAGCGGAACTCGTCACCCACCTCCACCGCATCGCCAAAATGCTCGGCCAGAGATTGCAGGTAGTGCTCAGCCAACTCTTCCGCCGTCTTGCCTTCGGCCAACAGGCGATGGGCGTCGCGTTCAAACAGGGCAAAGTAAGCCTGGCGCTGCACAGTGGCGTAGGCGTCGTCGACGATCGTGGCCAGGATCTCGCGCTGTACGGCCGGGTCCTGCTCCTGCCCCAAGAGCCTCTCCGACAGAAGCATCTCGCCAAACACCGAGGCGGTCTCAGCCAGCGGGGCCGCGGCGTCGAAGGTCAGCACAGAATGACCGGCCGCGAGAACAGCGTGTACGGCGTGGCCCAGCTCATGGGCGAGAGTCGAGACATCACGACCGCGGCCGGCAAAGTTGGTCAGCACCCACGGAGCCAGCTCAGGCAGCACTGAGTAGCAAAAGGCTCCGCCGCGTTTGCTGGGGCGGGACTCGGAATCAAAGTGGCCAGAATCGAGCACGCGGCGCACGGCGTAGGCCAGCACAGGCGAGAAGGCGCGGAAGCAATCCAACACCAGCTCAACCGCCTGCTGCAGGGAATAGTTGCGCGTCGATGGCGCCAGGGGCGCGTAGATGTCGTAGCGGCGCAGCCTCTGCATGCCGAGCCAGCCGGCTTTCAGCCGGAAATAGCGCTGGAAGAGACCCATGTTCTGGCGGCACACCCCCAGCAGCGTCTCGACCACCGAGTCCGGGATGTCATTCATGGTGTTTCGCGCTGAGATGGGCGCGGCGAAGCGGCGCAGGTCGAGCATCTCCGCACGCCAGTCGCCCACGCGATGAGCGTAGATCTGTGCCAGCAGCGTGCGTCGATCGAGGTAGACGCGGTACATCTCCCTGTACGCGGCAGCGCGGATGTCGGGCCTGGGATCGCGTACATAGGCGGCGATCTCGCCCTCAGTCAGTGTCTTGCGCTGTCCATCGACTTCCAGGATGAAAGACAGGGCGTTGGTGATCATGTCATAGAGCGTGACCAGCGCTTCGATGCCGTTCACGTCTTTGAGCGTGATCACGCGCTCTTCCGCTTCGGACAGGGTGAAGGGCTTGAGGCGGCGCCAGGACTCCAGGAAGTACCTCCGGTCGCCAGCGGCAGCGATTAGCCGCTGGGCCGCTTCATCCGGCAGGTCCTTGAACCACAGCTCAAAGAATGTCGCACGGCTCTCGGCAGAAGCGAGGATCTGATTGAGACGGTTCTGCAGGGCCAGGGCAGCCTGATCTTGAGTATCTTCGGCGAAGCGCAGGAACGCATAGCCAGCCAGCCGGCGCTGCAGGCTGATTGCCGCCTCGTACGTGTCGAGGATGTGTAGAAAGCTCTGGGCCGAGGTTTCTGCAGAGAGGTGCGAGCGAGAAGACTCCAGACGCCCAAGCGCCTGCTCCAAGTCGAGGATGGCCCGCTCCAATTGTACGGAACCGCCCTCGCCAAACAGATCTCGAAGGTCCCAACGGCCAGCCCTCTGCTCCAACGCATACCCCCTGCACGCAATGGTCTATCGGCAGGGAGTATAGCATGGGGTCATGGGACTGTCAACATCTTATACCAAACTGACGCAGGTGCGCAGCCAGCGTGC
>CAYZKS010000183.1:3771-6491 GCA_964478725.1 uncultured Anaerolineales bacterium | reverse complement strand
TTGTGCTTCTATCCCGGAGACTTTACCTTTGTCTGACCCACCGAGTTGGCGGCGGTCGCCGCCCTCTATGGGGAATTCAAGGCGCTTGGGGTAGAGGTATTGGCCATGAGCACCGATAGCCGCTTCATCCACAAGATGTGGCAAGAGCACGAGCTCTCCAAGATGGTGGATGGTGGCGTGCCATTTCCGATGCTCTCGGACGCGGGTGGCAAGATCGGTACGATCTACGGTATCTACGATGAGGCAGCCGGCGTGGATATCCGTGGCCGATTCATCATCGACCCTGATTTTGTGATCCGGGCAATGGAGGTGCTGACGCCGGAGGTTGGGCGCAATCCCAAGGAGCAGATCCGACAGGTAAAGGCCTTCCAGCACGTGCGTGCTACTGGCGAAGTGACTCCCTCGGGCTGGGAGCCCGGGCAGCCCACACTGAAGCCTGGTCCAGGCTTGGTCGGCAAGGTGTGGGAAGTCTGGAAGCCCTAAACAGCAACACAGCGACCTGACAGAACGTTGACACTGTGCCGCGTCGCCACGTGGGGCGACGCGGCACAACGTCTTCCCAGGCTCAGAACCAGGGATCGGCTTCGACAAAGAAGGTTCCCTGGCTTGACTACCCGGCCAAACTCGGGTTAAATGCATCGCACATGGCTCTGGAGAATTGACACTCAAGGAGGGTTCACATGCCTACACGCATGCCGCGCTATGAAGTGCGGAACGACGGGGCCGGCCCCTATGCCGTGTTCTATTGCGACAAATGCGAGCGTGAGTTTCGCAGCACGCCAGACATCGGCGCCACTGTGGCCAAGGACATAGGTCGAAACGCCCTGGGCGGCTTGTTGCGCAATGTGCCTCTGGTAGGAAGCGTCGCCGACCGCGCCATGGAAGACCAGCGTTATGTCTATACTTTGACGCCACAGCAACTCGAGGCGGCCTGGAGGCAGGTGGAACCGAACTTCCACGAGTGCCCTACCTGCAAGATGATCGTCTGTCCCTCTGACTGGGACGCCCAGAGTGGCTACTGCACGGAGGATTCGCCACGACGCGAGCAGATTGCACAGGCGCAAGCAGAACAGGCAGCGGGAGTGCTGAAGGGATTCGCCAGCGCCTTCGGTCTGGGAGAGGTAGTGCGGAGTGCCGCCCAGGCTGCACAGGCAGCCAGCAGCAACGTGGCACGTTGTCCCAAGGACGGGACAGTTGCCCCTGCAGGCACCAAGTTCTGCCCCAACTGCGGCAGTGCCATGACTCAGCCGCAGGCACAGGCGTGCCCCAAGTGCGGGACCAACGTCGCCGACGCCAAGTTCTGCCCCAACTGCGGGGCCAAGATCGAGCAGGCAGCGCCAAGCGTCTGTCCCAACTGTGGCAAGGAGACCAAGGGCGCCAAGTTCTGCCCCGAGTGTGGCACAAAGGTTGGGTGAGCTTCCGTTTTGGCAACAAACCGGGTTTCTGGTAAGCGAAACCCGGTTTCGGTGTCCGTGGGCAGGAAACCTGGTTTCTGGTGTGCGAAACCAGGTTTCTGCTTGTCATGCACATGCTACCCCGGCTCCACCTGCACCCACACCGAGTGCGTGCGTGAGCCCTGGCTGGGCAGAGTTGGCTCCGTCGGAGTCAGGACGTTGGGGCAGCCGCCTGCATCGGTGCCATCGGACCCAAAGCGCGGCCATGCACCCGCCAGCAGACACACCACGCCTGGCATGATGTCTTGCGTGACTCGCGCTGGAATGCGCACTTGACCCTGTGGGTTACGTGCCAATACGAGCTGACCATCGACCACACCGCGACTGGCCGCATCTGTCGGATGTATCCATAGGACCTGCGGCTCCCTCTCTCTGTGCCAGCGGATGTTGTCGCCCTGGGAATGCGTGCGATAGCGCGCCTTGGGCGTCACCAGGCGCAATGGATAGCCAGCCTCCTCTGCCATCATGCGCGCTTCGGGAACGGCCGAGAATCCTGCTCGCACATGCTGCTCGGACGCCAGCTCTATCTTGCCAGATGGAGTGCTCAGAGGGCTAGCCACTGGGTCGGCAACAAAGCCCGCCAAGCCCACGCGCAACTGGCCTTTGCCCATGTAGATGCCGGTGCGCTTGAATTCCTCATAGTCAGGCACTTCGGAGTTGGACACAAAGTAGTGCAGCCAAGCTTCCTCGTCGCGACCTTCCGAGAAGCGCTCCCCAAAGCCAAGGCGCTCGGCCAGGTCACAGAAGATGTCATAGTCGTTGCGCGCCTCACCCTGCGGTGGAACGGCCCGGCCAGAGAAGAGCAGGAAGCTGGCTTCGGGGAAGACGATATCCTGACGCTCCAGGAAAGTGGTTGCCGGCAGGACTACGTCGCAGTAGGACGCAGTCGGCGTCAGGAAGTAGTCATGGCACACGGCGAATTCGAGGCTCTCGAACGCACGCATGCCCTTGCGCACGTCAGCGCCCTGCACCAGGTAGTTGCCTCCCACGTTGTAGACTGCGCGCACGTCGCTGGGATAGCCGCCGGCCGTGCCTGCCAGAATCGCATCCGGCCAGCGATATACCGGGACCTCCGCTCCTGGCGGAGCAGGCGCGTCGATGGACGGCATGCCCACCTCAGGCAGTCGGCCCCAGAACTGCGCTCCGGACGAGCCTCCGATAATGCCAAAGTTGCCGCTCGCCACCTGCAAGGCAATCGCCATGCGAGCGCTTTCCTCTCCGCCGACCGTGCGCTGTACGGACAGCCCGGGCAAGAGCGCCGCCGGC
>CAYZKS010000183.1:1848-3671 GCA_964478725.1 uncultured Anaerolineales bacterium | reverse complement strand
GGCCTCGCGGATGCGCGCCTCCATTTCGCAGCCCAGGCGATTGTCGGCGATGTTGGCACCCCAGAGAATGATCAGCCTGGAGTGCTGCAGCGTGCCTGGGTCAATGCCTGCCATCTTGGTGCCCAGGAGCCAGGGGGTGGTATAACTCACCGCCTGAGAGCTGTAATTGCCGCTTGTCTCTGTGTAGGGGCCGAGGAAGCCAAGAAAACGCTGGGTGAGCAAGGCGGTGTTGTGCAAAGCGCCGCGGCTCGAACCCGATCCGCCCAGGCGCAGGATGGACTGTGCACCGTAGCGCTGCACAATGCTTCCAAGCCG
This sequence comes from uncultured Anaerolineales bacterium, assembly GCA_964478725.1. Lineage (GTDB taxonomy): Bacteria > Chloroflexota > Anaerolineae > UBA2200 > UBA2200 > CAYZKS01. The sequence goes on along the minus strand of CAYZKS010000183.1, from coordinate 3,356 downwards.
ATCTGCAACCAGGTCCAATGCCTGCGACCAGCTCACCTCGCGGAATCGGCCAGACCCTCGTGGGCCGTCAAGCAGCAACGGTCGCTTCAAGCGACTGGGCGCATGCACCGTCAGCGGCAACTGGTATCCTCGAGCGCAGCCGCGCATGTACGGCCCGCGCCATGGGCTGTCGGTCACACGCACGAGGCGCCCGTTCTCCACATGTGCCAACAAGGGACAGCCAGCGCCACAGTCCTTGTTGCACGACACGGGCACCCGCATGCTACTCATGCTTCTGCCACCGTAGGCCAAGCCAAACCAGGTACAAGACGTTCGTTGCGCTGATCACGGCGGGTGGAATCGAGGTGCGCTCGCTGAATAGCGCCAGAGCCATGGCTGCCGCCAGTCCGGTGTTCTTCATCGAGGCCATGAGCAGATAGGTGACCAGACGGCTGCGCGCCACGCGCAGACGCTTCAGGGTCCACTCGAGCGCCAGGCCCAGTCCGAAATTGCCCGCCAGTGCTATCGCCAGGGTCAGAACCAGCACTACCGGCTGGCTCACCAGGACATCGCGGTTGATGCCCACTACAGCAAATATCAGTAGGGCGAACGACCAGTTCACCACCGTACCGCGCCAACGTTCGATCCTTGCCCTGAACGGGCTGGCACGGATCAGGCGCGACAGCAAAAGGGGCAGCAGCACCAACTGTACCAGGCTGACTACCAGCTTGAATGGGCTCACCGAGCCCGCACCGGCCAACAGCGTGGCAAGCGCTGGCATGAGAATCAATGCCGAGAGGTACACCCCTACAGAACCCAGCAGCGCCATGGTGATGTCTCCACCCAGCAGAAAACTGAAGGGGATCACCGCGATTCCGGATGGTACGGCTGCCGCCAGGACAAAGCCGGTCCACAGCTCGGGGTCGGGGTTCCACGCACGCGCCAGCAACAGAGTCAGGCCGCCAAGCAACACGTAGTTGAAGAAGAGTGAGATCAGCGTCGCCCGAGCCAGGCTGCCCACAGATCGGAATGCAGCCGCATCCACCTGTACGACGGACACGGTCATGGCCAATGCAAGCCCGGGCATGGTCAGGGGCTGCACCAAATGCGCCCACCTGCCGACGATCACTCCCAGGACAATCGATGAGAGGAGCAGAAAGTTCCGGTTCCGCAGCAATTTGAACACAAGGCCCAGCTTCTTCATATCACCTCGGCGGTCTGAATGAATAGGCCGCTCTTGGAGCGTCGGCCCAACAGGTCAAGTTTACCGCAGGCCGCATGGAATGTCAATGATTTGGCGTTTCCGGGCAAGAAGGGGCAGCAGCTGTGCTATAATTGGCTCCGGAGGTCGAGGCTGCCTGGCAGGCGGGCCTGCCCAAGGCAGCTCATTCGACGCTGATTGCTTTTCGCGTCACGCGGGGGAGGGACAGGTGGAACCACAAGAGGCGGTCCGTGAGTTGCTGCAGTCGCAGATGCTGGGCGTCCTGGCCACAAGCCATGCCGGTCATCCCTACACGAGCCTGGTGGCC
>CAYZKS010000183.1:0-1748 GCA_964478725.1 uncultured Anaerolineales bacterium | reverse complement strand
TTCCAGAAGGTGCACGAACTGCGCATGCGCTGATCTGGCGAGCTGGTGCACCTGCGGTGTTGCCGGGCGCTGAACGCCCGTTGGCACAGCGTCAAACCCGAGCACCGTCTACCAACCATTGTGGTGCACGCGCGAAGCGTCGTAGCGCTCTGCGGGGGCTTTCTGCTCCCCAGGATAGCCAATGGCCACCAAGGAGATGGGGACAACATTCTCGGGCAACCCAAGCAGATCTCGTAATCCACGCACGCGTTCCTCGCGAGGATAGACGCCAAGCCACACGCCGCCCAGTCCCTGGGCGCAGGCCGCGATGAGCAGGTTCTCGGTAGCAGCAGATAGGTCCTGCACGCCCATGCCTTCGTGCCTCTCCAGGCTCCGATCCAGGCACAACACGATGGCCAAAGCGGCGTCTTTGCACATCTGTGCGTGAGCGTGAACCGTTGGTATCTTCTCCAACAATGCTTGGTCGCTGATGATCACGAACTGCCAAGGCTGTTGATTCCCCGCCGAAGGCGCGGCCATGGCGGCTTTGAGCAGTTCGGTCACCAGGGTCTCCGGCACCGGCTGCGAAGTGTACTTGCGGATGCTCCTGCGGCAGTAGATGGCGTGCATCGCGTCCATGCATGTCCTCCCAGGTCAGAGATGCGACATTCTACTTCAGGCCAGTCACACCGGCAAACCGGGACGGTGCTGATGGCGCCCCGCCTCGCCCCGCCTCGCCACGACCGACTCCAGCACAGGCCCGAGTGTCTGCGTTGTGTGGCTAGCACACCCCGGCCAGGTCCTCAGTTAGGCGCCCGATCTCGTGGGGGAAGCGAGCAACGTTCTGCCTTGACGACTCTTCATGCTGGCCCCCTGGAGAACATAGTCAGAGACCAGGTTCTCGTTGGGAAAACCTGGTCTCTGGATTGAGTCCGTTGAGGCGGGGAGGCAGGGATTCGAACCCTGGGAGGAAGCTTCTAGCCCCCTCAACCGCTTAGCAGGCGGCTCCGATCGTCCACTCTGGCACCTCCCCGAGCGAGCAGGCGCATGACTACGGAGGGAGAGGGATTCGAACCCCCGGTGAGTTGCCCCACAACGGTTTTCAAGACCGCCGCAATAGTCCACTCTGCCATCCCTCCAGTCGTGCACTCGCTATTCAGTTGTGCAGCAGTATACGACAGACCACTCCCGATGTCAAACTTACGAACCTTCCCGAAGGCTCGATAGTCAGACGGAACCATCGCCAGCACAGCCTTCGGGAAGGTGACTGCAACCTGATGGCTAACGGATGACCTCCAACCCATTCATGTAGGGCCTCAGCACTTCTGGCACCACGATGCTACCATCGCGCTGCTGATAGTTCTCCATTACCGCAATCAGCGTGCGCGGCAGCGCCAGTCCTGAACCGTTCAGCGTGTGCACGTACTCGGGCTTGCCGCCCGGCTCGCGGCGGAAGCGGATATTGCCGCGCCGCGCCTGGAAGGCCTCGCAGTTCGAGATGCTGGACACCTCCAGCCATTCCTGGCAGCCCGGCGCCCACATTTCGAGGTCGTACTTCTTGGCAGCCACGAAGCCCAGGTCGCCAGTGCACATCATCACCACACGGTGGGCAATGCCCAGCCCACGCGCCACGTCTGCGGCCTGCTCCACCAGCTTCTCCAGCTCATCGTAGCTGCTTTCGGGCGCTGCAAACTTGTACATCTCCACCTTGTCGAACTGGTGGCCGCGCTTGATGCCGCGCACGTCGCGCCCGGCGCTCATCTTCTCAC
>CAYZKS010000182.1:0-6528 GCA_964478725.1 uncultured Anaerolineales bacterium | reverse complement strand
GTGGGCTTGGTGCACTATAGTCTGGTCGAATCAGAATCAGCCAAGGGGGGCGCACATGGGGCAATTCGATGCGGAGCGGCAACGGATTGTGGACGCTTGCCGGGTGTTGGTAAGGCAAGGGTACTTGATGGCCACCGGGGGCAATGTCTCCCTTCGCCTGACTGCGCAGAGCGGGTTCGCCATCACGCCCTCGAACTACGACTATTCGCAGATGACTTCCGACGACGTGTGCGCGCTGGACTGGAAGCTGAATCCCTTGGCCGGTGAGCGCAAACCCTCCATGGAGAGCAGCCTGCACGTCGCCGTGTACGCCTCGCGAACCGACGTCAACGCCATCATTCACACTCACCAGGCCTACGCCAGTGCACTGGCGCTGATCCGGGCTCCCATCCCTGCCCTGTTCGACGAACAGGTGCGTTTCCTGGGTCGCTCGGTGGACATCATCCCTTATGCTCCTTCGGGAACGCCCTTTTTGAAGAACAACATCTCCAGGCACGTGAAGAACCACCACAACGCCTACATTCTCCAGAACCATGGCGCGCTGTGCTTTGGCCCCGACATGCAGCGCGCCACACACAACGTGGAGATCCTGGAGAAATGCTCTCTGGCTTACCTGCTCGCGCTGTGCACGGAACGCCCGGTGAGCAAGATCCCTTTGGCGGTTCGGGAGATCGCCTTTGCGAAGCTACGCCAGGACCAGGCCAGGCTCGAACGCAGGAACGAGGAGGAAACGTGACCAGCACAACTACACCACAATACGCCATCTCCACATGGCCCGACACGGACGCAGTCAACGCACGCCTGCAGGCCCTGATCGCGCAGCCCATGCGCCCCATCCGGCGCGACAAGATGCAGGAATACCTGGGTTACTTTGAGACCAAGTGCGTTCGCTCCAGGGCGCTGAACGAAGAAGCGCAGAAGTACATCCCGGGTGGCGTGCAGCACAATCTCGCCTTCAACCATCCCTTCCCGCTGGCAGTCGAGCGCGCCGAGGGCGCCTACTTGTGGGATGTGGACGGCAACCGTTACATTGATTTCCTGCAAGCGGGCGGGCCGACCGTGCTCGGCAGCAACTATGCGCCCGTACGCGAAAAGGTCATCGAGATGCTCAGCTCGTGCGGACCCGTCACTGGTCTGTTTCACGAGTACGAGCTCAAGCTGGCCGAGCTGGTGCACCGCTTCATGCCCTCGATCGAGATGCTGCGCCTGCTCGGTTCGGGCACGGAGAGTGTGATGGCCGCCATCCGTATCGCCCGCACCCACACCGGCAAGAAGAAGATAATCAAAGTCGGCGGGGCCTACCACGGCTGGAGCGACTCCATGGTCTACGGTCTGCACGTCCCCGGCACTGGGCGTATGGAAGCGATCGGCATCCCCCGCGGCGCCAGCGCCCATACGCAAGAGTTCTTCCCCCACGACCTGGGCGCGCTGCGACGTCTGATGCAGCTCAACCGCGTGCGCGGTGGCACGGCGGCGGTGATCCTCGAGCCGGTTGGGCCAGAGAGCGGCACGCGTCCTGTACCGCACGACTTTAGCCGTCAGGTGCGCCAGTTGTGCGACGAGTTTGGCGCGCTGTTGATCTTCGACGAGGTGGTGACGGGCTTTCGCCTGGGCATGGGCGGAGCGCAGGGCTACTTTGGTGTCAAGCCTGACCTGACCGTGCTCGGCAAGTGCATCAGCGGCGGCTACCCCATGGCAGGCGCAGTCGGTGGGCGGCGCGAGGTGATGCACTGCTGCGCAGCTGGCGTTGGCGGCACGTCCAAGCGCGCCTACGTGGGCGGGACGCTATCCGCCAATCCGCTCTCCTGCGTGGCCGGGTACCATGCCCTGCTGGAGATGGAGCGCACCAACGCCCCGGTGATCGCTGGCAAGGCCGGCGACCGGCTGACCAAGGGGCTGCAAGCCATCATCGAGCGGCTCGGCCTGCCCTTTGTGGCCTACAACCAGGGCTCCATCGTGCACCTGGAGACTTCCGGGTTGATGCTCCTGGATTTCCGGCATCCGCTCAAGCTGGCGCGCGAGCTCAAGCCGCGCAAGCACATGATGGAGGAGATGGGCGCGGCCTACATGGCGCGAGGGCTGGTGACCCTGGCTGGCAGCCGCGCGTACACCAGCATGGCCGACAGCGACGACGTGATTGACGAAGCGCTCAACCGCTTCGAGACAGTGCTGTCGAGCGTAGAGGGGGTGGGGTGACCTTCCCGCGCAGACCGGACATGACCACACGCGAGATACTCGACCTTGCCCTGAAGCGCAGGGCGCTCCCTATTAGCCGTCTGCCTGCCCTAATTCAATCAGGCCGCACTATATGCGATTCACGCCGATGTGGTTCCCACCAGACCACGCTCCCTATACACGAGTGGCTTGCCTGAATCGTTGTGATGTGATAGAATGCTATCGTGCCAGTTGTCGTAGGCCTGTTGCAGCACGTGATTACCGAGGAGCTGAGGATGGAAAGCTTGACAAACGAGCTTCGAGAACTCAGTGCGGGAGATCCAGATATGGCACTCGTGCTTGGTACATTCGAGGAAATCGACCGGGTCTACCGCGAGGTGCTTGAGGCCACCGGAGAGATGCGCGAGCCAGTGCTCGAGGCCGCAAACTCTGCCAAGGTGATGGTTTCCTTTCGACCATCGGTGTCTTCCTGCGCGAACTGACAAGGCTGACGTCTTATGTCGAAATCGCCCAGGAGAACCAGAGCGAGCCGCCCAAGACCGGAGCCCGCAGCGACGAACCGTCCTGTCGTGGATCCCTCCAAGTTGGATCGCCTACCCGTAACCTACCAGGCTCTCAGCGATTACTTCGGCGGTCAGAACCGTGTCAACCCCTTCCTTCTGCGCAAGGAGACGTTTCTGCGCATAGAGAGCATCACTGGCAGACCACTCATCTGCTACGTGACGCGCACATCGAATCTCCCGCGAGGCGTGCCCATCCCTGCTTACATTGACGACGGCGATCTAACAGGGTTCGGCGACCTTCTCCAATCGACGCAGGGCGAAGCCATAGACGTTCTCGTCGTAAGCAACGGTGGCTCGGCGGAGGCAACAGAACGAATCGTGCGACTGATCCGTGAACGTTTCAAAGTCGTCCGCTTCCTCCTGCCGGCCAATGCTTACAGTGCTGCCACACTCATGTGTTTTTCTGGCGACGAGCTGCTCATGGATTCGCTTGCGACTCTGGGCCCAATCGACCCTCAACTCAACGGTGTGCCTGTGTACGCGATCCTGAAGGCATTTGAAACAGTCGAAGAGCGTTTGAAGAAGGAGGGGCCGAGGGCCCTGACCGCCTACATGCCTTTGATCTCGAAGTATGACCTCCACATTCTGGAGTTGTGCAAGAGCGCACAAGAACTGTCCAAGGAGCTGGCACGCACCTGGCTGAGTTCATACATGCTGAAGTGTGTCGAGGGAGACCCGAGGGTCACTGCGATCGTGGAATTCTTCTCCGACTACCCCACCCACAAGAGCCATGGGCGAAGCATCGGACGAGAAAAGGCTCTTCAGCTCGGGCTCACGGTGACGAACGCAGAGCGTGTCGAGCGGCTCGGAGATCTATTGCGCAGTCTCCACAATCAGTATCAGTTGTGGTTCGACAAGACTTCGTTCTACAAGATGTTCGAGAATGCGCATGGCGTCAACTGGGGCCGACAATTCACCCAAGCAGTGATGGTCTCGGCTCCGCAGTCACCAGCGAATCCCCGCGCCTGATCGGAGTTGGTCGCCGACGCCATGCGCGAGGTGCTAGAGGTAGCCCAGGCTAACCAAGAAAGCACCTGAAACCGCTGTGCCTGGGATCATGCTACCGGCCTCGACTGTGTGGCCGCCCCACTGCAGTGGCTACCACACCTGATTGGCTGCCGCCAGAAGCTGCGGATAGACGGTGTCATAGTACGCATCCACTATCGGAAAGCCCCACTGAGTCTTGAAACGATCGCGCATGTCCTGATTGGCTGCGGCGCCAACTGCTGCGGCGAAGAAGGTAGCCTGCTCCCTGTCTGAGTTCGGAGCGCCGGGCAAAGCTGAGTACGTGGGTTGAAAGATCGCATAGAACCGACGAAAGAAGCCGGGTCCCGCAGCCTGGTAGCCCTTCAACATCAGATCGTAGACGACCGAGGGATTGAGTTGCTCATAGCGTGCGCCATTCGCAACGTAGGCATCAAGATCGGGGGTTGTCAAGAGGTGATAGATAGGCATTATGTAGTCGAGCACGCGTTGCGGAATGATCCACTCGGCTTGTCTTGTCTGAAGAGTAAGAGCGGCACGAGCAGCGACATTCGATGCGAGCCCTTCAGAGTATGCCCAGTTGCTGTTGGGGCTACCTCGCAGAAACTGGCCAAAGCGCGAATTATCGTCGAGGAAGTTGTGAGCCGTCTCATGGAAGAAGACTGTGAAGTGTGGCGCACCATCCCCCCAGGCGACGATGCAGCAACTGTTGTGAACCGGTCTGTCGATATCTGTGCCCAGCCGCACGGGATTACCGGTTAGCCCGCATGGCACGGTGTTGTCGCTTCCATGGCCCGGATCGTTCACCAGAAACTGAATCCCGCCCCCGAAAGGTCGCAATCCCACAAGGTCAGCCATGGCCTGATAGGCCAACTCCGTCACCCGTGTCGCATCCCAGGTCGTGAAGATCGCACGGTAGTCGAATCCCTGGATAGCTTGCTGAGGGAGGTAGAAAGCAACGTGCCTGTCCTCCATCGGCACCATGGTAAGCCGCAGCGTATCAGTCGTGACGCGAACGAGGGCTGCATTTGTGGACTGCACGCCCTCAAGAACAGCGGTCACATACGGCGTCTCTCCAAAGTCCCGTGGCGGTCGAAGGGCGGTGACGACACCGTTGGAGTCCACGGAGGCAACAGACGGGTTAGTGCTGAAGTAGCTGAAAGTGCGCCCAGCTCGAGAAAGTATGCTGCCGTCCGCGTTGCGCACATCCGCGACAACGGTTCCCGTAGTCGGACCGGACGCCGCGAGAAGCAGGACCGCTGGTCTCAGTGCAAAACGACCTGCCTGGACGCGCACCTGATTGGCGGCAGGGTTGCCGTCCACCATGGCTGTGATCTCCGCGCTGCCGAACCCTGTGGCTGTAACAACACCGTGCGGTGAGACCTCCGCTACATCCGGGTTCAGACTTCGGAACCGGAGCTCATGGCTCGCCACCGAGACTTCGCTACCGTATACATCCAGCGCGTGCAGGTGAAGCGTGCTCGTTATCTGGCCATCCTGCAAATACAGCGCATTGGGTCGGATCTCAAGGCGGCGGACCCCAGGCAGGGGCGAGCCAGCCGGGCCGAACTCCCAAGTATCGGATTCGACACCGCCGGGGCTAGCCAAGCCGCCGAACAGAACCGTTACAGAGCGCGTCGAATCATAGGCCATGGCATGTTGCTCCCTGGCAGCGGGGAAGAGAGACAGCGATAGCTGCGTCCACATGGACCCATCATACTCCCAGGTATCAGCCAGCGCCGACCCGCTGGGCCATGAGGGACCATACCCGCCAAACATGACCACCCGTCTTCGGTCCGCATGGTACGCCATGGCGTGCGCCCAACGCCCCATAGGCGATACGGGAGTGGTGACCTGGCGCCAGTTGGTCCCGTCATACTCCCAGGTCTGGTCATGCTGCTCCCCAGTGCCAAACAGCACGGTCTTGCGCCGCGTGCTGTCATAGGCCATCGAAATCAAACTGTCCCCAGATGGGGACCATTGGGTGGATACTTGCCTCCAGTCTGTTCCGTCATACTCCCAAGTGTCTCCCAGCCCTCCGTTGGCACCAAACAGGACGGCACTGCGGCGGTCGCTGTCATAGACCATGGAGGCTCCCCAGCGCGCGGGCGGCGAGTGTGCCGTGGCAGTCAAGCTCCAGTCGACTCCGTCATACTCCCACGTGTCGCCGAACAGAGCGACATCATCCCCCCCGCCAAAGAGCACGACACGTTGCCTCACGTCGTCGTAGACCGCGCAGTGCCACCACCGAGCGGCTGGGGAATGGGCTGTAGCAACCAATACCCAGTGGTTGCCATCGTACTCCCACGTATCGGCCAAGGGGGACCCACCGGCGTCGCAACCGCCAAACATCACCAGGCGTTGCCGAGCGGCGTCGTATGCCACCGCCATCCTCCAGCGTGATATGATTGGCTGACGGTTGGCGAGCACCCATGTAGCTTGGTCGGGTGGCAGACCAGTAGGTGTCACTGTCGGCTGCCGCGTCGACGTGGGAGTGGGCGAAGGTGTGAGGGTCGCGGTAGCAGTCGGTGTATTGGTCGGCGTGCGGCTCGGCGTGCTCGTGCGTGTAGGCGTCTGAGTTGGCGTGGTTGTACCGGTGCCTGTTGGAGTGCCGGTAGCCGTGGCCGTAGCCGTCGATGTAGATGGAGGGATGCTGGTCAAACTGGGCACGGGCGTTTGGGTCAGGGTGGGCATGGCGGTCGAAGTGCGCGTGGGAACCGGCGTGTATGTCGCTACTGGGCCCAACATGCAGCGCCTGAGCACAGCCGGCAGGAATAGTTGAGTGGGCGGCCTGGCGACGACACAG
>CAYZKS010000181.1:4637-6535 GCA_964478725.1 uncultured Anaerolineales bacterium | reverse complement strand
TCCCGCGCGGGTGAGACCCATGCCTGTCACCCCGAGCGCAGCACGCTGGGAGGATCGCTGTATGGCCTTGGCAAGTGGGCCGCGGAGAGGCTGTGCTTGCTGTACCATCGCCGCGGTCTGCCGGCCACGGCATTCCGCATGCACGGTGTTTTCGGTCCGGGGAAGCTTGGCCAGTTCGATGAGATGATCCGCAAGGCCCTGGCCAACGAGACGCTGCGAGTGAACCCCTCTGCCGGCGGCGAGTACGCGCACATCGCCGACGCCGTGGGAGCCTACGCATGGGCCATGGGCCATCGCCGGGCATTTGGCCAGGTCTTTAATCTGGCTGGCACCCACACGTACCACGACAAAGAGCTGGCGCAGTGGATCATCGGAGTGGCCACGTCGAGCAGTCCGATCGAGTGGGCAGAGGAACCGGCCGAAGCCATGATCTCTGTCAACTTGGCAAAGCTGAAACGCTACGGCTACGCGCCAGTCAAGGGCGAGTTCCTCACAGGCCTGATCCGAGACGCCATACACAGTCGAGGTGATGGATGAGAGTGCTGCGCAGCCGGGTCGTGTGGGGCTTTTTGATCTTCAATGTGCTGGGAGGCGTGCTCTACGTGGGCGGCGCCCTGCTCGTTGCCTACATGCGGTCGTTCGGGTCCACCCCGGAGCAGGTAGGGTGGGTGCTGGGCGCCGGATGGATGGCCAGCGTGCTGGGAGCGTTCAGCGGCGGCCACCTGAGCGACCGTCTGGGCGCGCGCCGCACTGTGCTGCTAAGCGTGACCCTGACCACTGTAGGACTGCTGGTCCAGGCGCTGGCCTGCGACTGGCTGTCGGCAGGGGCAGGCCACGTTCTGGTGATGGGAACCTGGGCGATGCAGTGGGCCTCAGGGATGGCCCTGCTGAACCAGGAAGTGGGCGAAGCGACGGGCAGCGCTCTGGGCCTGGTCAACACCGCCTTCAACGCGGCGGCCATTCCCGGGGCAGCCCTGACCGGATTGGTGTCCACGCGTTGGGACTGGTCGACTCTGTACCTCGGGAAGGTAGCCACCTACCTGCTGGCCCTGCCCGTGTTGTTCGTGCTCATGCCGCGAGGCAAGGCACAGTCTGAGCGTGTTCGTTCCGGACTGCCATGGCGCCACGTGCTGGCCCAGCGAGCTTTGCTGTGGGTCTGCGCCGGCATCCTCCTGGTGACTCTGCTGGGATACTGCTATGCCTTCTACCCCTACTATGTGCAAGAACGCTTTGGCGCTGATGTGAAGAACCTGGCCTTGTTCGAGGCGCTCTACAATGCGGTATGGTTGCTGTCCAACTGGCCCGCGGGGTGGCTTGCCGACCGCATCGGGCGCGGGCGGGTGGCGATGGCAGGCTGGATGCTGATGGGCGTGGCTTGGCTGCTGTTCCCGCTGTCACGATGGCTTTCGCACGCCTACGTCTTGTACGCCCTGTACTGTCTGGGTAACTCGGTAGGCTTCTACGCGGCGGTGTTCGCACAGGACGTAGCAGACGAGAGGTTCAAGGGGCGCGCGGCCGGTCTGTTTCAGTCGAGCATGCACCTGGGGAGTGCCCTGGGCAATGCGGCCGGCGGCATGCTGTGGCAACGCTTGGGGGCCGAGTTCTCGTTCTTGCTCTCTTTCGTCGGCCACATGCTCGCCAGCACGCTTCTGTTGTGGGCCGGAAGGATCAGAGGCTCCGTACACGCGCAGCCAGCGGCCACAATACCTGCTGACGACTGACCATCGAGGCGCATACATGGGGCGCTTGCGGCCCGCCGACACGGCCCAAGCGCCAGACCGTCGCGTTAAGGCGGGCCTTGGGTGTGGTCTATGCACACGAACGCGCCCACCCCCGCGCGCGGGGGTGGGCGCGTGGAGCCAACAGCGCGGTTACGGTGCCTTGCGCAGCACCATGGG
>CAYZKS010000181.1:0-4537 GCA_964478725.1 uncultured Anaerolineales bacterium | reverse complement strand
ACGTTCTGCACGGTCGCGCTGTAGGGCAGCGTAAGGGTGAAGCCCTGCAGGAAAGGCAGCAGAGGGTAGCCCGAGCTCACGTCGGTCAGCCCGCCGGGCAGCGAGAAGACGTCGTAGACGATGCCGCCCAGCGACTCCTGCGCCACTTCGTACGCTGGCACGTTGACGGTGAAGGTCTGCTGGTAGACCTGTGCAGCGGCCTGGTGGACCCGCCCGTTCTGCGCGATCTCCCGCGGCTGGGGGGAACCGGCCGGTTCCCCGGCAGAGCCAGAAGCGCTTCCGGCGCCTCCCGGGTAGAGCAGAACGCCCCACGGCGCGCCGTAAAGTTGGAACTCGGTCACGGTCTTGCGGTCCCCTGCGTTGCCCGCGCCGATGCCGAACACATAGTCATTCTTGGCGTCGGCCAACGCCTTGCCGAACGTCATGGAGTTGCCTCCGCCTGGCAAGGTCAGCTTGCGGAAGACATACTGCAAGAGGCGCTCAGCCAAAGTGCACTTGTGCAGGTTGTCTGGGGAGCCGTAGCTGAAGCCAGTAGCTCCGATGTAGCCGCGTGCGCCTTCGTGCACCAGGTCGTACACCATGTTGCCGCTGACGCCGCCCGGGACGCCGCTGCTGGGGAGCACGGGCAGGCCGCCGTGGCAGCCGGTGATGAGTGCCAGCGGGTGGTCGGTTCCGAAGCGCGTGTAGCCGCCGGGCGTGTCATCCGGCGAGAAGTTGTCACCGGGGATGGAGGCGCTGTTCGGGCTGTCGTGCCCGCCGATGAAGAACAGGTCCATGCCTGCGTTGGCCGCGTTGCGGAAGCCGGTGTTCCAGTTGCTGGGATAGGAGCCCATCACGTCGAGCGTGCGCGGCGACTCGCTGTCGTTCAGCACCTGGTAGCCCTTGCCCACCAGCAGGTTGCGCACGTTATAGGCGTCCGTGATTTCGCCCGGACGCCCGTCGTCCGGCTCGTAGCCCAGCTCCCAGCCATCCACGCTGGCCAGCACCGCTCGGCCGGTGGGTGCCTGCATAGTCATGCCGTTGTTCAACAAGGTCAGCATGTCCGCGGCCGTCTCTCCGACCAGGCGACCGGCCCACAGCTCGACATTCCCTAGAGCCCAATCACTACCGTACATGTCTGCATAGGGGTTGTCGGTGAAGAGGAAGTTGTGATCCGTGGCATGAATGGCAGGGTTACCCGCCGCATTCCAGGTCCAGTCGTCCTCGTCGTTCGTGGGATCCAGGTAGCGATAGAAGGGGATGGTGCGATCGTCGCCCACGATCATCAGAAACGTCGGCACTTCGATGGGGACGCGGACGGTTACGCCTGGCGGGATCCAGTACAGGAAGTAGCGCGTGGCATCGTCGTACCAGTCCTTGATCAGGTCCATCAACAGGCGCGGCACGACGTTGGCAGTATTCTCGCTGGTATAAACCACGCTAGAGTTGTCCCAGTCGCGGATCAGGCCATCATACAGGTCCACGTTGTAGACCAGGCCAGTGGGCGCCGAACTGTATGGCCAGCCTTGTACCACAGCGTAGACTTGCTGCAGCAAGCTGGTCACCTGGCTCTCGCTGTATTTGGCATACAGGGAGGTGCGGTTGACAAGCACCAGCGTAGTGGCGGTTTCCAGGATGCGCATGGTGGCTGAGCCACTGGGGTCCGAGGGCACATAGCCCGCTACCTGCATCTCAGCCTGCAAGTTAAGCGTCTGCGGCGCGGCGCTGTTGGGGATGTTGAAGCGCCACACGATCTGGCGGCGGTGCCAGGTGATCCCGCCGAGCGTTAGCGGGGAGAGGCTGGTGGTAACCTTGTAACGACCTCCGCCCAGGTTCTGGTAGGTGGCGCCCACGCCAGGGTCGCCGCTGGAGTCGCGCACGTACACGCTCCAGGGCGTGCCGAACAGGTCGCCCGGTACTTGCAGGATCACGCTCACGCTGCCACCCGAGAGGCCAAAGAGCTTGGCCACTACGTCCACACGGGTGGAGTTGGCGTAGCCCGAGCTGTCTCCGGCCACTTTGTTGACGATCACGCCCTCAGCGGCGTCCTCGACGTGCAGGGAGAGATTGCAGAAGAACGTGGGCGGACCCGAAGTGGGCGTACGCGTGGGTGTCAGCGTGCGGGTTGGAGTCGCAGTGGCGGTGCGAGTAGGGGTGTTGGTCGCTGCCAGCGTCCGAGTGGGTGTTGCAGCGGTCACCGCAACGCGCAGCACGTAGGGATGCGCAGAGTCGCACAGGCCCTGCACGCCGTATACGTAGGCGTAGTAGTGGCCGCTCTGCTGCGTCACGTAGGTGATGTGCTCATCCGCCGTACCGGAGTTGCTTGAGCACTGCAAATTCACATAGGTCGGACCGAACAGGCACAGGTTATAGTCTGCCGGCAGGTTGGTGAGCCAGAGGTCAATTTGGTCGCCGGCGTTGGCAATGAAGACATAGTAGTCCAGGTCCAAGGCGCCGACCCGGCAGCAGATGAAGGATTGCACGCTCTCGTTGGAGCCAAGCGACCAAGCGCTCAGCAGGTCTTCGTTCGGTTCGTATGGGTCCGGGCACCGGGCCAGCGTGGCTGTGGGCGTAGCAGTGTCGGTTGGCCGGGGCCGCGTGGCCGTGGGGGTTGCGGTGTCGGTCGGCCTTGGCCGCGTGGGCGTAGGGGTAGGATTGGTCAGCGTGATGCGCAGCGTGTAGGTCTGCGCCGAGTTGCAGGCGCCCTGCACCCCATATACGTAGGCGTAGTAGTCGCCTGCCTGCGCCGCCACGAACGAGATGTGCTCGTTCGCCGCGCCGGCGTTGCTGGAGCACTGTATCAAGACCTGCGCGGGTGTGTAGAGGCACAGGTTATAGTCTGCCGGCAGGTTGGTAAGCCAGACATCCACTGTCTGGCCGGCCTCAGCGTGGAACTTGAAATAGTCCAAGTCCGCCGCAACGGCCCAGCAGCAGATGTACGACTTGATCTCGCCCTGGCCGAGCAACCAGGCCTGAGCGATTGTGTTATTGGGCTCGTATGAGTCGGCGCACTGCGGCTGCGTGGCCGTGGGAGTAGCCGTGTGCGTGGGCGGAGGGCGGGTGGCCGTGGGCGTTGGGCTGGGTGCGGTCCAGTTCACCAACAGATAGGGCGATAGCTGCCCATCGCGGGGATAGAAGTAGCGCGAATAGACGTCGCTCGTGCTGCACAGTAGCTTGAGGCCGTTGTTGGCGAGGGTGCCGTTGACCCAACCCTGCACCGCGCTGGTCACGTTCCAGTGGCTCCACCCCGCCGCCGTGCCCACCACCACGCTGTCATAGGGCAGGCGGCCGTGGCCGGGACGGTTGTTCCAGGTCACCGTGGCCTCGTCCCAGGTGGCCGTGACGTTGTACACGCCGACGGTCTCATCCGGACCGGTGCCACGCGAATTGTACATATAGAGCTCGGCGCTGATGATGGTGGCGCCTGCCGGGATGGTGCGAGGGGTCAGAAAGCGCACCAGGACATGGGTGCTCAGTCCCGCCTGGCTGCGCCCGAGTATGAGCCAGGTGGAAGCACCATAGTTCTGCGAGGGCACGTTCTCGTCCACGTAGGCATCCGCGGACGGGTAGAACGTGTCTGCGGCAGCTATCGCCTGCGGCAATGGCTGCGCAGCCGCACGTTGCAGCATGCGCCCATCCTGGACTGCCAACGCCACGAGCGCGCACGTGGCTGCCAACACCGCCAACAGAACCCTGTGCTTTGCCATCGGAAGTCTCCTTTCGCGCGAACGTTCCATCCGGAATCCAACGACAAACGAAGCTAGGGGCATGTTTGCGGTCCCTGCCGCAGCTCTACTATCAAGACGCAGACGCCGTGTCAGGCGTACGACCACGCAGGGTCTTTGCGTTTATGTCCTTTCGCCCACGGCCGCCGCGCGAGCGGCCAGTGCGGTCTCGAACTCCTGGCGTACGGCACGCACGAGGCCGGGGTCCAGCAGCAGGTCGAGCGCGGTCAGGGCCAGGGCCTTGGCAGCCTTGAGCATGGCGGCGTAGGCCGCATCGGCGTCGCAGGCAGCGGCGCATTCCTGGGAGTGCCAGGGGATGTCCTCTTCGGCGATGGAGAAGACACTGTGGCAGGTGGGTATGACGTAGCTGACGTTGCCGACATCTGAAGAGGCGATGCCCGGGCCAGCGTAGGGCGGCGGCCCGGCCAGGCCCACAGCGTCGAACTCGGCCTGGATGGCGCGGGCCAGCGTGAGGTTAGGTACTGCGTCGTCGTAAGGCGTCTCGGACTCGCCCAGCTCCAGACGACAGCCGGTCATGAGCGCCGCGCCCTGGGCGATGGACCGTACCTGTCCCACCAGCTCATCGCGATGGCGGCGCCTCTCGGCGCGGATCATCAGTTCCGCGCTGGCGTACGCCGGCACGACGTTGACGGCCTCGCCGCCGTGGCGGATCACGCCATGCACGCGATCGGCGGGCAGGATGTGCTGGCGCAGGGCATTGATGCCATTAAGGGTCTCGATCACGGCGTTGAGCGCGTTGACGCCCTTGTGCGGGTCCACGCCGGCGTGCGCGGGCTTGCCAAAGAACTCGACCTTGAGCCACTGCGCGGCCA
>CAYZKS010000180.1:0-6561 GCA_964478725.1 uncultured Anaerolineales bacterium | reverse complement strand
TCCGTAGCTTCCGAGCTCTATCCCAGCGCCCAGTTCGGCAATCTCCGGCAGGAAGGCGCGCTGCTCGGGTTCTCCGTTCATACAGATCATCCAATTCATGTTGGTATCCTCTCATGCCCGCAGACCGCGGACGTGCGCAGGGTTGCCCACCTCGATGGTGTCCGCCTGTAATGCGCGACAACTCGCCGTGGCGCCGCAAAGGCAGTGCCTGCATTACGCAAAGTGCAGCGTTCTGGTAGGCGCCAGGGACACCAGCGGCCACGCGTAGCGACTCCAATCCTGAGTTCAGCCCTTGTACGGCGTCGCTTGGCGCGACCTCGGCATGACGCCCGCATAGGACGTGATCGACAAGGGGCAACGAGTATCCGGTCACGCTGGACGCGCCCGGCTTTGACAAGAAAGACATGCGCTTGGAGATGGAGGGTCACGCGCTTCGCGTGTGGGCAACGTCCTCCACGAGTCCATGCCGGGGGAGGGGCGCCCCCTCGGAACAACTACTTGCGCCGCGCGCTGTTGTTAGACTCCTTGCTGCAGCCGCCTCTCAAGAACATCCCACATGTCCCTGTGCTCCTTCAGCATCTCGGGGCGAATCGCCATGTGGAAGGAATCGTGCTTCTTCGGTCGAACACCGCCGTGGCTCTCGAGATATCGGCTGTGGCCAGCTATGGCGATCTTCTGCAGGTCGCTCCAGGTCAGAATGTAGAACTCGTCGGCACCCTGTTCCCGTAGTCGGACAAACACACAAACCAAGTCAGGATACGGGGCCTCTGTCGGCTGACCGATGATCTGTTTCTTGCCCTCGAGCCGAATTGCCGCAAAGCGACGGGAGTCAAACTGCCAGGCGCCTCCTTTGATGGCTTTCACCTGAATCGCCTGGTGCCCACCGCTTGCATTTGAGGCAATGATGTCGTAGTGCGGCACGTTTCCTGTGAATGTCGTGGCAATGAAGCCGCGCCTACAGACCTCGGCCGCCACGAGATACTCGCCCACCTGCTTCGTGAGCTGATTGTCACGGCCTGTCGCCATGGCTCACCTCTATACGCATACGTCTGACGGATAAGCTGCAAGCGCAGCGAGTCACCTTGATCCGTCTGCTAGCCAGACGCCTGCTCGCGCCCCTAAGCCGCGGCCTCCCACGCCTCCTGCAGCCAGCAGCGAACCTCGTCGTCGATCTCCGACTCCGAGTGTAGCTCCAAGTGATGGGTGAAGCGCCCCCGCGCCGGTTCGACGATCTCCTTCCATCGAGGCGAGTCGTCGCGTCGCCTCAGCCCGACCGTCAGAACCAGCGGTACGCCACCCTTGCCGAGGTACATGTCCGGCATCCATACGAAGGCGAAGCCTGTACGCCGCCGCAAGGCGACTTGGCTCTTTGTGACGCGAATGTGTGCGGGCCCAATGGTTGCGGCCGCAGCACGCACCGCTTCGAAGATCCGTCTGGACTCCTCATGTCCTGCGAAGAATTCGTCCAGCGTCACGCCATCCTCCCGAGGCTGGCCGACAGCCATGGCGCCTGATATCGGTCGCGGCTGCGTTTTGGGCTAACTACCGAGTGGACCGGGCTATTTCGGCCTGCCTACCTGGTTTCCTACACTGAACAGGCTCAGTGTGGCATACCCCAGAGGTAGAATTGTGCCGGATTTCGGATTCACGAACTGACACCTTTGCCTTTGGTGTCACCCCCAAGCGCTGAGGAATTCCGCGTGGTTTGTCATCTCCTCTGCCGATCTTGTGGCCACCAGCTTCAGCAGCCGGCGCATCTGCTCGCCAACGGAGTAGCGTTGCTGATGTGCGAGAACGATTCCTGCATGAACTCTGCCTTGAGCCAGGTAGTCCATGTGAAGTCGAGAAAAGTCCGCCACATTGAGCGTGTACAGCACGCGCCCGTGGGCAGTAGCGTAATCGAGGTGCTCGGCATCAGCGCGCTCGATCATGCCTTGTTCGAGAGCTGTAGTGATGTCCACCCCGCGTGCTCGGAGTGCACGCACCAGGGCGCGATCCATGGAATCTTCATCCATATAGAAGCGGATGATCATGGGGCAGTGCCTGCGGCCTGACCATGCTGCCGTTCCAGTTCTTCTGCCTTCGCATCCTCGGCAGCCAGGTCCGCCTCAATCTCATTCTGATTGGCGTGGTAGTAGGCCAGAGCCGCATATACCTGTGCCAAGGTTAGGTGCCCGATCCGGTCTGCGATTTCTTCTGGGCTTATTCCCTGTTTGTACCACCACACAATCCGTCGCACCGTAACCCCAGTGCCGGCGATGTAGGGTCGTGCACGACGCACTTTGGGTGAGCGTACGATCAAGGTTCCGATATCAGTAGTTGTGCTCATATCCTTGACTCCTCCATCTTTGCGCCAACGGCTCTCCGCTCCCGTATTCTACCACGATCGGCCCTATGCATGTGAATCACCTGACGGGCACGTCACCTGGTACTGGCGACGGTCTCGCACATACACGGCCAGGGGTCAGCCTCCAACGCCCGCTGGCACGTTCTCGCCTCTCCCCTCAACCGCCAGCAGCCCAAGGCCGCAGGCCTGCAGCATAGCGACACCTCACGCCACGCTCGCGAGCCGAGGGCACCGCCAGCGCAGGCTCCTCCTTGTGAGGCTGGCCGGTCGGTGGAGGGCTTGCCCATCCACGGGGTTTGGCGCGTTGGATTATGTCTCCTGGCACTTGGGGCAGAAGTAGACCGCGCCGCCGAGGTACTGCTGTTTCTCGATGGGCGCGCCGCAGCGCGGGCAGGGCTGGCCGACGGATTTGGCATGAAGCAGGCGCACGTAGCCGCCGGGCTGGCCGTACAGGTCGAGCTCGTCGTTGCGGCCGCCCTGGGCAATGGCCTGGTTGACTGTATCTACGGTGGCGTCGTACAGGTTGCGGCGCTGCTCGGGCGTCAGGTCGGCCAGCGCATGGCGCGGGTGCAGGCGCGCGCGGAACAGGATGTCCTGGGCGATCGAGTTGCCTAGGCCGGGGACGAGCTGCTCCTGGGTGAGCAGGGCCTTGACGCTGCGCTTCTCGCCGCTGAGCAGGGAGTCGATCAGGCCCGAGAAGTAGTCGAATGTGAACTCTTTGTCCACGGGCGTGGGGCGCATGTCCTTGATGTACTGGCGCTCGAGCTCCAGGCCCTGCTCGTACAGCTCCATGGCGCCCCACATCTGCGTGGTCTCGGTCAGAGCAGAGCCGTCGTCGAAGGTCAGCCACAGGTGGTAGCGCTCCGGCAGCTTGGAGCCGGCGGGGTGGAAGAGCAGCTTGCCGCCACATTCGCCCAGCACCAGCACGTAGCCCGGCTGCAGCGGCGCGAACATCCAACGGCCACGCGCGTACGCCTGGCCCACGCGCTTGCCGCGGGTCAGCGCCTCGAACTCCTCGTGGCTGCGGTTGTACCACACGAACTTGTGAGGCGAGTTGCCTAGCACCCCGCGCTGCACGCTCTTGCCCTGCAGCTCCTCGTTCATCTGGCGCGTTAGCACGATGCACTCGGGTAGCTCGAACATGCTTCTCCTCCTCTGGAAACCTGGTTTCGGAAGGCTACACGTTCAGGGCCAGCTTGGCGCGCTGGAAGCGCAGGCGAGCGGCGGCCAGCAGCAGGGCGTCGAGCGCCGCCAGCACGAGCAGCACGGCCAGCAACACGGTGGTGCTGTTCTGACGCGACATCCAGGCCAGGCCCGCGGCGCGCACGCTGGCGGGCAGGGCCTGGAGGCCGTAGACCGGCACGAAGATCAGCAGCATGGTGGCGATGGACAGGGTCTGCGCGGCCTGGCGCACGCTGGCGGCGCGCAGCGAGACGAACACGCCCGCGCAGGCCGCCAACCCCGAGGCCAGCACGCACAGCACCGCCCCACCCACGGCCACGAGCGTCGGGTAGAACAACAGGCGCCCCTGGCCGAAGGCCAGGGTCACAGTCAGCGCGCCCAGGAGCAGCCCCGCCACAGTCAGCAGGCAGCCGTAGCTGACTGCCGCCAGCAGCTTGCCCAGCAGGATGGCGTTGTCGGGCAGTTGGCTGGCCAGCAGCGTCTCCAGGGTGTGGCGCTCGCGCTCGCCCGCGAAGGCATCGGCCACCACCCCGCTCACCAGGAAGAGCGGCACCCAGCCCCAGTACACCAGGGCCATGGGCGACTGCACCCAATCCAGTCCCATCTGCCAGGGCAGGAAGATGCCAAAGATGCCCACGGTGATGGCGATGCTCAGCCAGCCGCTGCGGCCCGAGCCGCGCCGGCCCGGGCTGAGCAGCTCGCGCCACTCCTTCCACATCACGGTGGCCACGTCCGTCCACAGGCTGGCACTGCCTCGCTCGCTCATCTCGCACCTTCTTTCTGGCTCGCAGCCTGCGAGGGCGGCGGAGCCTCCTCCCTCACCAGCTCCAGGAAGGCCTCTTCCAGGCTGGCGCTGCCCTTGCGCACCTCCTCCACCTGGCCGCCCGCGCCGACCACGGCAGTCACCAACGGGGCCACGTCCGAGCCCGGCCGCAGCTCGATCTGCAGGTGGTCGTTGTGGGGGTGAACTGAGGTCACCTCGGGCCGCGCCTGCAGCAGCGCCAGCACGCGCTCGTCCAGGCCGCGTCCGTACAGCTCCACGTGCACGGCCCCGCCGCCCGCGCGAGCGCGCAACTCCTGGGGCGTGCCCACGTCCAGCAGGCGGCCGCGCCGGATCACGGCCACTCGCTGGCACAGGCGCTCGGCCTCGGCCAGGTTGTGCGTGGTCAGGAACACGGTCGCGCCCTCCGACTGCACCATGCGCTCCAGGTCGTCGCGCAGCGCGGCGGCGGCTTCCGGGTCCAGTCCGGACGTAGGCTCGTCCAGAAAGAGCAACTGCGGGCGGTGCAGCAGGGCGCGCGCCACGGCCAGCTTCTGCTGCATGCCGCGGCTCCACGTGCCCGCGGGCTCGCGGCGCCGCTCCCACAGCCCGGCGCGTTCCAGCAGCTCGCGCATGCGCGCGCGGCGTTCGGTCGCTGGCAGGTGCGCGATGCGGCCGTAGAACTCCAGGTTGTCCTCGGCGCTCAGGCGCTCGTACAGCCCGGTGTGCTCCAGCAGCGCGCCGCAGCGCCACCGGATCTCATGTGCCTGCGTGCGCGTGTCCCAGCCCAAGACGCTGGCCTGGCCCGCCGTGGGCTGCAACAGCCCCAACAGCAGGCGGATGGTGGTGGTCTTGCCCGAGCCGTTCGGCCCCAGGAAGCCGAGCACTGCGCCCGCGGGCACGTCCAGCGTCAGCCCGTCGACGGCCTTGACGTCGCCAAAGTGGCGCGACAGGTTCTCAGTGTGAATCGCAATCTCGTTCATACCCCTCCAGATCCTCACACAAAGACACAAAGCCACCAAGAAGAGGATGAACAAAGAACGCCAGGAGCGGGGACCAAAGGATGATGGCTTTGCCGACCAACGACCAGGTGAATAGGTGCTTCTCCTGTCTTTTCTCGATGCCTTTACGTGGGTTTCTTCTATCCTTTCGTCTTTGTGGCTTTGTGTCTTTGTGTGAGCTCTTCATTCTGGCATTTGCGCCACCGCGCGCTTGAGCTGGTCGCGGTAGGCGCGAAAGGCCTGGCGGCCCACCAGGGTGAGCCGGCAGATGGTCAGCGGCAGCTTGCCGCGGAAGGTCTTTTCGATGCTGATGTAGCGCGCCGCCTCCAGCCGCGCCAGGTGCGACGACAGGTTGCCCTTGCTCAGCCCGGTCTGGCGCAGCAGGAAGAGAAAGTCGGCGCTCTCCAGCGTGTACAGCAGGGTCATGATCGCCAGGCGCGCGGGCTCGTGGATCAGGCGATCCACCTCGGCCAGCGCGGCCGCGGGTGCGGGCTCAGGAGCAGGCTGCGCATCCATGCCTAGGCCTCCGCGGACGGTTGGGTGTGGCGCAGGTAGTTCCACAGCGCCCAAAGGCCGGAGAGCAGCATGCCCAGCGCCAGCGCGCCGAAAAAGGCGGCGTCGGCGCGCTCGATGCTCCAGCCGCTGCGCGAGACCCACACGCCCGCCAGCACGGCCAGGCCGGCCAGGCCCCAGAAGCGCCACAGCCCAAAGCGCCAGGCCGACACAGCCAGGCCGAAGGCAAAGGCCAGGCTCTGGATCAGCAGCAGCCAGTTCAGGCTCACCTCCGAGCGCAGCGTCCAGAAGGCCACCACTGCTCCCACCAGTGCGCCCAGCACGACAGACAAGCGCCGGCGCGCGGGCGAACGCTTGTGGTAGGAGACGTAGCCCGTACGCGGATATGTAAAGCGTTCCTTGAGCGCGCGCACGATGCGCTTGGAGAGCAGCATGCCGCCGATGACGATCAGCGGCAGGAGTAGCGCGGACAGAGCCGCCACGGGCCCCTGCGGCGCGAGTGCCTGGATGTAAAAGTACGCGGCCAGCAGCCCAAACAGCCCCGCCCCCACCAGCTCCACGATGCCATCGTCGTACCAGTAACGGTAAGCGCGCTGCGCGATGCGATCGGTCGGTTCCATAGGTGTCTCTCCTCACAGACCAGTTTGTCTTACAAACCAGTCTGTGAGCAGTATAGCACAGAAGGCGGGATTTGTCAAGGGGGCGCGTTGAATCATCAGAAATCTTACTCTACGAGAATCGTTGCCTCACGAGGTAAT